>CAMKJU010000003.1 GCA_946413265.1 uncultured Lentisphaerota bacterium | reverse complement strand
CGCTCAGAAGTTTCTCCTCCTCCGTCGGCGGCTTGGCAGGGGCCGCCTCCGTCACTGCGGGCGCAGGGGCTTCCGTTACGGGGGCAGGTGCTTCCGCAGTAGGCGCGGGAGCAGGAGTTTCCGCGACAACGGGAGCAGGAGTTTCCGGCGCGGGGGCTGAAGCGGGCTCTTCAACAGGAGCGGCAGGTTTTGGCTCTGCGACAGCTACTGGTGCCGGAGCGGCAGGGGCTGGTTCCGCCGGAGCGGCAGGGGCTGGTTCCGCCGGAGCGGCAGGGGCTGCCGGCACTTGTGCAAGAGAGTCAACCTCGGAGGCAGGCCCAGCAGGCTTCTCGTCCGCAGGCTTCACCTCGGGCGCGGGAGCAGGCTCCGCGGGCTTCTCGTCCGCAGGCTTCACCTCGGGCGCTGGCGCGGGCTCCGCGGGCTTCACGTCCGCAGGCTTCACCTCAGGCGCGGGCGCGGGCTCCGCGGGCTTCTCGTCCGCAGGCTTCACCTCAGGCGCGGGCGCGGGCTCCGCGGGCTTCACGTCCGCAGGCTTCACCTCGGCGGGTTTGACCTCCGCTGGCTTCGCGTCTTCGGCGGGCTTTTTCTTCACTTCCCCCTCTAGATCGTTCAGCAAATTATCAAGGTCGTCCTGTGCAAACACACTCGTTGCAAGAACAATTGACACGCAAACCGCAGAGACGGCTGCAAAGACTTTTTTAGCTCTCATCTAGTTGCTCCTTGAAAGGATGTAATTATAATACCCGATTCTTGCTCCTAAATCAAGTCTCACCGTAGGATTTTTTCGGAATTGTTTTCAAGGTCCACAACGGTCACTTCGCAACCGCTGCCGCCCTTGACCAACTTCTTCACCTTGTACTTGCGGTCTGCCAACGAGAATTCAGTTCCAGTTGTGACCGTAAGTTTCTTTCCTCCGGCGCGACTCCACTGGAGGTCGACCTGCTCCTCGATGGAGACAGACTTTGCCCCCACCTGCACGGTGAGAACTCGCTTGTCGCTGATGCGCTCGAGATCAACGGTGGACACGTCCACGGACATCTTCTGCTCCGACCCCCTCCTGGCGACGCGGTCTTCCTTCTTCTCGTACTTCAGCACGCGCCATCCGCTCTTCACCTTGTCGTCCTGCATCCGTCCCTTCACGAACTTGGCCTTCGCGAGCTGGAAGACGATCTCCTCTCCGATAAGTGCGGTCGTGGTTTTCCTGTACTCCTTCCCCAAGACCTCGAATGTCAGACGATATCCGCTTGGCAGCGGAGTCGCCATCTTGAACAAGAACGGCAACTTGTCGGTGCGCAGTTCGCTGGCAACCGTCAGGAAGTCGAGGAAGTCGGGATGCGACACTGGATTCTTGGGATTAGTCTTGGCCTCGAACTCCTCGAGGTTCGTGAACGTGTCGCCGTCTGCGTCGAGCTTCGCGTCGGAGGGATCAAGCGGATTGAAGCCGTACTTGCTCTCCCAGGCATCCGGCATGCCGTCCTTGTCGGCGTCCAGACCGCCGCGCGCAACATCAACCGAATCTTCCGACGACAGCTGCGGGGAATGGCAGAACGGACACTCCTTGCTCTTGTAGGGGATGGGCTTGTGGCAGAAATTCGTGGGATTGACGTTTTGGCAGTACACGCGGCACTCGCTCGCAAGAAAACTGCCTTTCTTGTCATTCGGGACTTCGAGACTAGTAGGCGACACGAAATTCCTTTCCGCCTCGCCGAGCACTTTAAGGATCTCGGGATTCACTGCTACGGCCTTGTACTGAGGCGGACGCTGCTTGAGTTCGGCCGCACATGCCGCGCGGGCTTCATCAGGCGAATTATCCAGCGATGAGGCGAACAGAACTCCAACGCCTACCAAGAGGACTAGTCCTGCGATTGCAACAAGCCAATCGTAGTGGTCCTTAAAGAAATTCTTCTTGGCGACAGCCATTATTTGCCCTCCTTCTTGGAAGATGCGGCCGC
The DNA here is from genome assembly GCA_946413265.1 of uncultured Lentisphaerota bacterium. Lineage (GTDB taxonomy): Bacteria > Verrucomicrobiota > Kiritimatiellia > RFP12 > UBA1067 > RUG572. Next base: position 99,908 of record CAMKJU010000003.1, on the reverse strand, counting down.
GGCTTCCACTTGGGCCCTGTTCTTCCCGAAATCATAAGCAGACAGCTTCATGCGCACGAGAATAGGCGTTGTCTCCGGATTGGTCACGACGCCGCTCTCAATCTCTTCTTTGTTCTCCTGACTCCGATCTCGTCCCCGCCCCCGTCGGTTGTCCCGAGACGACGAGTTGCCGCCCGACGACGCCGACTCGATTCGGTCAAGGCGGGCCTTGAGCGACTCACCCTCTTGTTCGAAGCTGAGGTTGCTTACGACATAGAACCGCTGGCTTTTCGCGAGACCGTTGAGGACCTTCACGAAAGACGATGCGCGCACGACGTACTCCAGATTGAAGTCGAAGTACTTCGGCTCCAACGCGGCGGCAGCGTTCTGTCCCGCCTTGCCCTTGCCATCCCGATTCCGCTGCCCCCCCCTGGCATTGGCATTCTCAACATCATCCTTCACTTCAACGCGCTCGAGTTTCCGAATCTCCAGCACGCCGCTCGCCCGGAACAGATCGACTACGTTCGTGATCGTGACGAACTGCGCATAGAGCTTCGTGAGTTCCGACGTCTCCGGCGTCTTGCCCGCCTCGCCCAGATACTGGTCAAAGCCGAACAAGAACTTGTCCGAGCAGATGCGCCCGTTCACGCCGCCTGGATACTTCTGCATTCTCGAGACCTGCTCGAACAGGTTCTGCTTGAACACCGTTCCGTCAAGGTCGGACGGTGGAGGCGGGCAGTCGCCACGCGCGGCCATCACGGTAGCCCGGTTTATCCACTCCGCGTAGACGGTCTTGTTCGACTGGATCTGCTTGATCGAATCGGACGAGGGGAAGGGCTTGCTCTGCGTGTAGAACTTGTTGTTCTTCTCCTTCGCGGCACTCAGCCCTTCCGTCCCTTCCTCGTCGCCCTCGAGTGCTGCCTGGTAATCCGCATAGGCGCTGTAGAGAAACCATCCGAGCACCAAAGCGCACACGCCTACCGCGCCGCCAAAACATGCGTAGATTTTCTGCTGTTTCGTCATACTCACCGCCTTCCCCTCCTGTTCTTGTTCTTCTTGGCAGGGGCATTGGAATCAATCGACTTAACCGGCGCGAACTTGAACGCCAGCGTGATCTCTTCAAGGGATTTTCCCGGCTGCAGCTCAACCGAAACCGCCTCGCCACCCTGCGCATCGGCATCGGGCAGTGCGGCGATTCCAGACGCCTTGATCTTCTGCTTGATGATCCTCGCAACGTTGACGTTTCCGACCTTGCGGTCTGGATTCAGCTGTTTCCAGTCGTCCTTCCATTTCTTCAAGCCGGCCTTCATCGCGTCCTTCCAGCCGCAGACAACTATCTTGACGCCTTCAAGGCCGTCCGAATCGTCACCGCCCGATGGCGGCACATGCTCCCATTTGGAAATCCACATGCCGGGCAGAAGGCTCGCCTGCACCGCGCGCACGCGGGCCAGCGCGACCGTGCGCGTGCGCATGAGCTTCTGAAGTTTGTCGCAGTTCTCCATCTCGGCCTTTTCCTGGCCCTGTACGGACTTCAACTGCTTCTCCTTGCTCTCAAGTGCGCTGTTCTGCGCCTGAACCTCTTCCAGCTGCGCCTTGGCAACGGCGCATTCGCGGTTCTGCATCACTATGCCGAGGCCCAGGGCCGCAAGCAGACAGGCAGCGCCAAACACGAGGAACGGAATGCGGCGCACGTTCCGCGCCTGCGCCACGAGTTCCGGCGGCATCAGGTCTATGCGGATCAGGCCGGGGACGTCCGTCTGGCGCAGGGCCAGGCCCACGGACTCCGCGAGCGTGAACGCATCGCTCTCCAGCGAGGCCGCGTCGACCTTCCCGCCCACGCGCACAGACGTGAACGGGTTGAGGTACTCCACGTTGACCTGTAGCGTCTCCATGAAGAACTGGTCGAGCTGCGGGAGCCGCACGGAACCGCCGGTAAGGAAAATGCGCGACGGCGCGGCACCGCCCTGCTGCGAGCGGTAGAAGTTAATGGACCTGGAAATCTCGGCGTGAACCCTCGTAAGCACGGTGCGGATGATCTTGGACACCCTGTCCGTGATTTCGTCCTCGTCCTCGGTGACGCCACCGAGCGACACGTACCCGCGCTCCAGCTTGAGCTGCTCGGCCTCCTCGAACGAGCAGCCGAACGCCTGTGCGATCTCCTTCGTGATGGTGTTGCCGGCATACGGAATGGACCGCGTGTAGATCTTCTCGTCCTCGACAAGGATCAGGTTCGTGGTCTTCGCGCCTATGTCGAGAATGACGTTGCTGCCCGCAAGCCCCGGATTCGCGTAGCGCAGCGCGTTCAGTACCGCCATCTGCGAGACGTCAACGACGACCGGCTTCAGGCCGGTCGACGCCACTGCATCGGTCACCGCGCGCACGCCGTCCAGCTTCGCCGCCACGATCATCGTCGCCATGTCGCCGTCCGCCGACGTTCCGAGGAACTGGTGGTCGCAGACGATCTCGTCTATCGGGAACGGTACGTTCTGCTCGACTTCGTACTGGACGAGCTGTTCGAGCTTCGCGGCGTCGCCGACTGGCGCGATCTTCGCAAAACGCGGGAAGACCATCTGCCCGCCAAGCGACACGACGAGCGGAGCCGGGTGGATGCCCGTCTCGCGCATTATCTGCGAAATGATCGGTGGCAGCGACGCGGCGATGGACATCGCGTCGTTCACGTCGACCGTCTGCAGGTCGGCGCTGCCGTACGCGGTGAGCGTGAGGTTCCGCTTGCCGCTCAGCGAGTATTCGGCCAGCGTGGCCTTCGACGCGCCAATGTTGAGGGTGAGGATGCGGGACATTTCAAAAACCTAATCTACTTACTGGATTGCCTCGTAGTCGGCGTTGTTGACGAGCCAGAAAGGCGTCTTGGAGCGGTCGACGAGCCCCTGGCGGACCTCGATCATCGGCTCACCCGCCTTGTCCTTCGCGTCGATGATCTTGCTGTTGTTCCACCACTCCCTGTCGGACTTGTTCTCTTCGGTGATCTTGCCGGGGACTGCCCACTGGAAGCTGTTGACCACCGTCTCGCCGTCAAGCAGCTTGCCGGCGGACGTTACGATCTCGCAGGAGATGACCACTGGCTCGCCGTAGCGCTCGATGAACGACGGGGGCAGGCACGAGCATGCGCGGTGGTCGCCTTCGGGGATGTTCACGTAGCGGGTCACGAGCGTGTAGTAGACGTAGGGCGGCAGACGCTTCGCTGCCTTCGACTTGTCCTTCTCCTTCGCCTTGGATGTGTCGCACAACACGTACCAGTTGACCGTGAGGTCCTCGGTCCAACGCTGCTGCGTGCGGAACGTCATGTCGAACACGCCCCACTGGCGACGCTTCTTCGTAATCGGCTGGAGTCCGCCCTGCGCATTGAGACCAGGTGCCGCGATCAGCGACTGCGGACCGATGCTCGGCATCTGGCTGATCTTCACCTTGGAATCCATCAGATCCTGCGCGACCTCCGCCTCGGAACGGGCGGCGCCGCCTCGGCTGCTGTTCCGATAACTGCTGCGCCGCGACGACTGCGCGGAAACAGTTGCAACACAAGCGCACGCAAGCGCGAAACAGAGTACTTTCTTGGTCATCATTTTTCTTCCTCCTTGGGGGTGTGTAGATTATTGTATCATAAAACCTTCATCTTGGGCAAATCCTGAATGTCAACCAGGCCGAGCACCCGCCCGGCCGCGTCGCACACAGGGAGATCGTCAATGCGCCGCCGCTCGAAGACTTTCAAGAGGTCGGCGGCGTAGGCATCGTCGCGAATGAAGAGGGGTTTCGCCGTCATAACGGCAGAGACCGGCGTGGAAAGGCCAAACGCAGTTTGGCCATCTGGACTTTCGGCCTGGTAGGGCGCGCGCCCCGCGCGCGCCGCCTCGGCGATGCGCCGGCGGAAATCGCCGTCGGTGAAGATGCCTGCGAGCGTGCCGTCGGGATTCACCACCACGGCCGACCCGCCCTGGGCCTTCGTCATCGCGAGGAGCGTATCGAGCACCGTCGTCTCCGGCGCGACCTTCGCGCACCGTTCGCCCGTGCGCATGATGTCGGAGACCTTCAGCACGAGCGCGCGGCCAATCGCACCCGCCGGATGGTTGAGCGCGTACCGCTCGCGGTCGAACGCCTGCACGTCGATCATCACCATCGCAAGCGCGTCGCCCATCGCCATCGTCGCCGTCGTAGAGTTCGTCGGCGCCATGCCGAACGGACACGCCTCCTTGCCGCAGGGAATCTCCAGCACTACGTCCGCGAGCTTCGCAAGCGTGGAGGCGGGATTGCCCACGAGCGCCACCACCTTGAGACCGTGCCGACGCACCGCCGGGATGAGGCGCACCACTTCCTCGCTCTCGCCGCTGAACGAGAGCGCGAGCAGCACGTCGTTCGTCCCGGTCATCCCCAAGTCGCCGTGCATCGCCTGCACGGGATTGAGGACGATCGAGTTCACTCCCGTCGAGGCGAAGATGGCGCTCATCTTCTCCGCGACGTGCAGGTTCTTGCCAACGCCCGACACAACCACCTTGCCACCGTGCGCGAGCGCATCCTGCATCAGCGCAATCGTGCGCGTGAAGGATTCGCCCAGCGAATCGCGCACGCGCCGAAGACCTTCGATCTCAATGTCGAAGACCTCCTTCGCTCGGGTTATCTGGTCGTTTGCGGTCATGGCAGTTTCCCGGATTTTCCGGATTCTCCGGATTTTCCGGATATTCCGGATTTTCCGGATTTTCCGGGCTACTCAGCTCCTTTCTTTGCCTGAGCCTGGAGCAGGGTCACGCAGATGGTGCCAACGATATCCTCGGCAGAGCAGCCGCGCGAGAGGTCGTTCATGGCCTTCGCGAGGCCCTGCAGGTTCGGGCCGATCGCAACAGCGCCGCCGAGACGCTGCGCGATCTTGTAGCCGATGTTGCCGGCCTGGAGGTCCGGGAAGATGAATACGTTGGCGTTACCCTGGATCGCGCCGCCGGGATTCTTGAGCTGCCCGACGGACGGCACGATGGCCGCGTCGAACTGGAGCTCGCCGTCCATCGCGATACCCTTCTCGGCGAACACGGGCTTCGCAAGCTCCACCGCCTTCTGCACCTTCTCGACAAGCTCGCCCGCGGCGCTGCCCTTAGTGGAGAAGCTGAGAAACGCGACACGCGGCTCGTTGCCGGTGAGGTCGCGATACGTCTGCGCCGTCGAGAGGCCGATGTCCACGAGCTGCTCCGCCGTGGGGTTGGGAATCACCGCGCAGTCGCCGAACGCGAGCACGCCGTCGCCCGACGCCGTGGGCGCCTTGAGGTCCATGATGAAACAGCTGGACGCGGTCTTCACGCCCTTCTGCGTGCCGAGCGTGTGGAACGCCGCGCGCAGCATGTCGCCGGTGGAGGCGATGGAGCCGGCCACGAGTCCGTCCACGCGCCCGAGACGCACCATCATGCCGCCGAAGTAGATGCGCTTCGTGCGGAGCGTCTTCTGCGCCGTCGCGAGGTCGATGATCTTCTGCTTCTCCGGCGGTTTCTTCGATTCCTTGGCATTCCACGCCTCAAAGTACGCCTGCTCAAGCTCGGCGTCGCCGATGGTGTAGTCGATGGTCTTGATGCCACGCTCCGCGAGCGAAAGTCCCGCCTTTGCCTCGGCGGCCGCGATTTCCTCGGCGGTGCCGAGCACGATCGGCGTGCATATCTTGCGGTCCACGCAGCTGCATGCCGCCGTGATCACGCGCGCATCCATGCCTTCGGGCAGAACGACCGTGCCGTTGAGCGCCGAGGCCCGTTCAATAATCTTCTCAATTGCTTTCATTTTTACCTTAACTCTAACTTCCTTGTGAATCTTCTCATTGCTTTCGCTACTGGGAGTTTTGGAGATTTGGAGAACAGGAGATTTTCCGAAATATCCTCCCTAACTCCGAAACTCCTAATCTCCCAGTAGCGAAAGCAACCATCGAAATTACGCTTCCTTCAAGACGGCCACGGTCTCGCGGGCGATCATCAGCTCCTCGTTCGTGGGGATCACGATCACGGGGATCTTGGAGTCCTTCGTGGAGATCACGCCCGACGCGCCGAAGCGCACCTTGAGGTTCGCCTTCTTGTCGAGCTTCACGCCGAGCGCGCCAAGGCGCTTCACGATCTGCTCGCGCAGCTCCGCCGCATTCTCGCCGATTCCGCCCGCCATCACGATGGCGTCTGCGCCGCCCACGAGCGTGTTGTAGCCGCCGATGTACATCGCGGTGCGGTGGCCGAACGCCTCAAGCGCCTCGATGGCATCGATGTCGCCCTTCTCGGCCTTCGCCACAACGTCTCGCGAGTCGCCGCCCTGCGCGCCAGCGAGCCCCTGGAAGCCGCTTTCCTTATTCAGCATCTTGTCGAGCTGATCGAAGGTGTAACCCTGCTTGCCGAGGAAGAAGAGTACGCCCGGGTCGATTGTGCCAGAGCGCGTGCCCATGATCAGGCCGTCAAGCGGCGTGAGGCCCATCGTCGTGTCGATGCACTCGCCGTTCTTGACGGCCGCGAGCGACGACCCGTTGCCGAGGTGGCACGTGACGAGGTTCACCTTCTTGAGGGGCTTCTTCAGCCACGAGGCGGCGGCCTGCGTGATGAACTTGTGCGAGGTACCGTGGAAGCCGTACTTGCGGATGCCGAACTTGCGCGACACCTTGCGCGGCAGCGCGTACTGGTAGGCGCAGCCGGGCATCGTCTGGTGGAAGGCCGTGTCGAACACGCCGACGTTGGGGACGCCCTTCGCCGCCTTCTCGCACGCCTCGATGCCCTGCAGGTTCGCGGGGTTGTGGAGCGGCGCGAGCGGCACGCACTTCTGGATGAGCTTCTTCGCGGCGGCGGTGATCTTCGCCGGGGCGGAGAACTTGTCGCCGCCATGCACCACGCGGTGGCCGATTGCGTCGATCTCGGCGAGGCTCTTCACGACACCGCACGCGGGGTCGCACAGGACCGCCATCACCTGCGCGATGGCCTCGACGTGGTTTTTCATCGGGACCTCGCGCACGATCTTGTCGCAGCCGGTCTTCGTGTAGACGAGACGCGAGCCCGCAATGCCGATGCGTTCCACGAGGCCCTTGCAGAGCATCTTCTCGCCGGTCATGTCGAAGAGCTGGAACTTCAGCGACGACGAGCCGCAGTTGACGACGAGTACCTTATTGATTTTCTTAGCCATTTTCTTTTGGCCGCGACAAGCGCGGCCGCTCCCGTTTAATTGAGATTTGTCATTTGTGAACAATTGTGACATTTGCCATTCGTGAACAATCACTTCGTGAGGATTGCCTTGAAGAATCGGGCCTCGGGCACCTTGGCGCGCGCAGCAGCAAGCTCCTCGGCCGTGACGGCGACACTATCGCCATCGGTCTTCTTGTTCGCGTAGATCGTGATGGTCTTGACCGGCACCGCCACCGCGTCGGCGAAGTCGGGCGTCGTGGCGCACGAGAGCGTCAACTGCACCGTCGCCTCGTTGGAGAACACGATCAGGCCGGAGGCGTCGCCAACGGACGCGGTGTTCGCGACCTCCAGTTCAAGGCCGTCTTCGAGCGAGAAGGACTTGATCCGCACAGACGTCGTATCCTTCGGTGGCACGGCCCCCTCTTCCGTCAGCAGGTCGGCCATGGCCATCGCCATCAGCCTGTTGCCAACTTTCGGATAGTTTGGCGCGGACGACCGTTCAAGTGCGGATGCCACCTTGTCATAGGCCGTTAGAGAGGCCGTCAGGTTCGGATTGACCGCCGCGAAGAACGTATTGCCGTAAATCGGAATCTGCGACCACAGGTTGCCGTTCTTGTTTATCTCCCAGGCGTCAGGGAAGTCGTCGCCGTCGGTATCGGCGTCCTCGATGAACACCGTTGTGACAGGTATCATGTCGTTGTAGGACACGTCGATAGGCTTCGGAGCCCATACGGACTTGACCGACGGGTCGCCGACATAGCAGGCGTAGCCCCACGACTCCCAGTTAGACTTCATTCCGTTGGCGTCCGTATCGATGTAGGCGCGCACGTAGTAGCGACCGCCCTGAGCAACGCCGGTAAGGACGGCGTTCGTTGCGATTACGGTTTCAGACGCAATCGTCGACACGTCGGTGACGTAAGTCTCCGCAACTGGAGTGCCGGAGAAGTCCGGCGACGTGAACGCCTGTACGCGAATCAGGTTCTTCGTAATCGTCGGAACCGCCGAAAGCGATCCCACCAACGGACCGAAGTACTTCACGCGCACCGCGATGGAGCCGTACCCCCTGCCGTCGTACAGGTTACCGCTCGTGCTGAGGCGGAACGCAGTCTTAATCTCGTTCGGGTTGAACGAGGTGAACTTCGCGTCTAGCATCGACACGGCCCAGAAGTAGTTGTTCGTGGTGTCGAAAACATAGCCACTCGGCGTCACCATGCCGGCGCAGACCGGAGCCGTCCACTCGTACATTCCGTCCGAGTTGCGGGCAGGCGCACGCTGCACACCGGAATCATACACTACTGTAGTCATGTCATACTTGTAGATTATGAGCTGGAACGCCGGATACGCCTTGTCAATCGAGTTTGCATGCGACCAACGGAATGTCGGACGGCTTGAGTACACCATCTGTGCAAGGTTCGGATCCGGTGCCGTAGTCGTCTGCCGCAGCTGCGCCTCATACTGGTTGGAGAAGAGTACAGGGAGATTGTTTGCCAAGCGCTCGTAATCACCCACTTCGCCGTCACCAATCACAACGCGGTAGGTGGCGTTCGAAAGCGTGACAGCACTTGCATCCCATGCAGGAACAAGCGTACCCCAGTCGAGGTCGAACATGCCCTCGGCGAGAATGTCTGCCTCTGTAAGATACGGATGCTTAGAGAGATCGAGTTTTCTATCAAACAACACGTCTGCGCTTGCCACGCTGCGGTTGATCCAGTTACGCACCACCCGTACGCGTGTGAGTGAAGATGCATTGGCGGGCATGTTCGTCCCAGGATAGACAGCAGGCTCGTTCGGAGCATACCCACGGCCGTTATTGACTGCATCACGATCCGTAAGAGCGGAACCACCGCCATCACTGCCGTTGTTGCCAGAACCGCCGCCTATTGCAGCCGGGAGGTCAAACCTAGCCATGATCGGCGTCGTGCGCGTAAGCTCAACCGTGAACTCCGCGTCCGACCAGCCGACATCAACGTCCTTTGCAACGCCATACGGTTCGCCAGGACTCCAAGCGCCGTTTTCGTCCAGGTCGAGGAACACCACGAACGTGTTGTTGCCCTCGCGGACATGGTCTAGGTTAGATGCCGGATCCGACAGCATTTCGCTTTCACCGAGGTGAAGCGTCGTGCGTATGTTTCCGCCAACGGCGCTCGCCGACCAGGATGCGCGCACATAGCTCGACTTCAGGTGTACCACCCTGTACGTTGCGTTCGTATCTGTCCAATCCGCCAAGGAATCTTCAACGATGTACCAGTCATTTGTCAACTGCGCGAAATCAATCGTCACCAGACCTGTGCCGTAGTTAATCGAACCAACCTCGCGGGCGGGGCCGTTGAGTGGCTTTTCAACCAATACGCCCTTTGTGGCATCCGTCGGGCGATCTTCGACGAACGCATTCAACCATTCCGAATCGGTCAAGCTACCTTGTACCAACCTTCCTCCCACAGAAGTCGCGTAATTCGGATCACGGAAGTCAAAGGAAACACTTCCGGGCTTGACAGAACCGGGTGTCAGCGTCATGGAAATTTCTCTGCACGGATTTACGCCCAGATACGATGTAGCCACGTTCTGTGTCGAGTTGGAGCCAGAGCCTGACCCCGCCGAACCCGAGTCAGAGGGCGAGCCACCTTCAAACACAATCTTCCAGGTCGCATCCGGTATTCCAGACGTCTTGCTTGTCTTAGAGTACGCCTGCACGACCAGAGATCCGTACAACACACCCTCGCCCGGTCCCATAACCACTGTAGAGTGAATCGTCGGCACAGGATAGTTACGGGCACGGCCATCAAGTCCCATCGAGTTGCCGAGCGTTGGATCTGTGCCGGCGCGGCACTCCGCGAAGTTGCTCCAGCCGTCATCGTCGGGGTCAATCCAAGGATCGTAGATGCCGCGAGATATCTTCGTTGCATCGTACTGGTCTTCCCAGAAGTCTTCCATGAAGTCGTGGTCGGTGAACATCTCGCCGAGGTAGAGATTGCCGACGCGGCGGAAGTAGTCGGTCACAAGAGATCCTAGCGAGTAGGTGTTCGTCGAGGAAATGCCCGTGACATTGGCTAAGTAGTTGGTGAAGCCCGTACCGATGAGGTACTCGGTGAAGTTGGGCAACTGGTCGTTATCCTCATCGCCGTACAGATCGTCCAGGTGATTCGTAATTTCGTCCACATCGGGAATGTCATTGCCGTTGGTGTCCTTCGACCACGGATCGTAAGCGGGCTTGCCGTCGTTCCACTTCGCAATAAGCGTCAGATCGCCGGCTGGCGCAAGCGCGCGAGCGTCGTCGTAGTTCCACGGGCTGATCTTCGCCGCGTCAATGGTGGCCGTCACGCCTTCCGGTCCAAACATCACGTACAGCTCCCAGCCGTCCGGCACGCCGTCGCGGTCATTGTCAGCGTCATTGGGTCTGAGCGAATATGCGGCCCAAGCCTTGTTCGCGTTGACGTTCTTTTCAGTGCAGAGTCCCAGTGCCGCGAAGTAGCGAATGACGAGATACTTGTCAATGGCCGTGAACGGCTTAGTGTTTACGGCACCCTCTGCGGGAACCACCGTGAGCGGATTGAAGCCATACTTCTCATAGACCTGCGCGTGGACGAGCACTGCGGTAACGTCCTCAACCTTATCGACATGGAATGCTGTCGCAGAATCGGTCAAGTTCGTGCCCACGCCGTACTTGCCGGCGTAATCGTAAGTGGAAACGAGGCGCGCAAGCGGCAGATCGTCGCCCACATGCACTGCGGCATTTGCCGGATTGACAAGGTAGGTGGTGCCCGCAGCATCCGTTACGAGTTTCCAGGTTTCCTCAACGTATGCCATCACGTCGCCATCAAGAACGGTGTCCGCATCCGGAGTGAGCGGATCGGTTCCGGCAAACATGGCTTCCCAGCCATCGGGCATGCCATCGCCGTCGGAGTCCCACAGCGACGGGTTGGTGTAGGTTTCGCCAGTCTCCTCGTCTGCCGTGAGGCCGTCGCCGTCAACGTCGGTCGTGTCGGCACCTGCCGCCGCAGAGGCGGCGTAGGCGAGGATGGCCTCGTCGTCAAGGCAGTCGGGCACGCCGTTCTGGTTGACGTCCGTATCCTCCATGAAGAGCTCCACGGACGGCACGGTGCCGCTCTTGGACACGATCTTCACCACGACGGGCGTGTAGAGGTCCACCACGCCGGTGCCGATCTGGTTGGCGTAGCCCCAGCTTTCGCTGCGCTGGCGGACGCAGTCGCCGTTGCGGTCAATGTAGGCAATGGCGTAGTAGGTGCCTTCCTCGAGACCGAGGAAGCGGACGGAGTATGTGTTGTTCGTAAGCAGCTCGACCTTCCCGTCAACGTCGAAGAGACGCGACTGCGCGGCGGGGTCTCCGGTGAAGTCGGCCGTCTTGTACAACTGCACCACCACGCTGGAGAGATCGTTCGTGGCGGGACCGAAGTAACGCACCTGCACATCCGCCGCGCCGTAGGCCGAAGTGCGGGTGCCACCCTCAGCGAGGCGCGTCTCAAACGCCGCCACGTCGCTCCACACGGCCGTCTCGAGGTTCGTGTTGGAGAACTTGGGCGAGAACATCGCCACGCGCCAGCTGTAGTTGGTGTTGTTGCCGAGCGACCAGGCGTCGGCGCACACGTTCGTGCCGACGTACACGGGCGCCGTCCAGACGTAGGCGCCGCTGGAATCACGTGCGGGCAGGACCTGGAGCGGTGACGTGTAAACGGGGTTCTCGTCCGTATCGAGGATTTGGAGGATGAAGGCAGTGTTGTCCTCCGTGCCGGTCCACTTGAACGTCGGACGCTGCGTCTCGACCTTCGGGCCAGTCAGCGGGCTCGGGGCAACTGCGGACGGTTTACTCTGCTCGGCCGGGAACGAAACCGTAAAGACATCCACCACGTTCGTCGGGTCGATGTTCATCACCGACGCGCCGCCCGAAGTCACGGTGTAGGTCACGGAGAGCACGCTCTTTGGATCGAGGCCGGTCATCGCCTCCACGTCGGCGCGCAGGTTCGCCCAGTCAAGGCCGAATCTTCCGGTGGTGACAAGATCGCCCTCGTGGACCGACGTGCGCTCCGTCGTGGTCGCGTCGCGGTTGTAGACGATGCGGCGCTTGACGGGCTCGCCGTTCTCCAGCGTTTCCTTGCCGTTGATGGCCGTGCGGATGATGCGGACGGCGTTGGTGCTGGCGGGATAGGCGAAGCGCTTGCCGGCGGCCGCCGAGGCGTCTGTCATCTCGATGACGAGCTCGGGCACGTTGTCCCAGCCAATGTCAACATTCTTCACGAAGCCGTACGGCTCGACGTCGGGCGTGAACGCACCATTGCCGTCCAGGTCGATGAACGCCACAAAGGCGGTAGATCCCTCCACGAGGGCGCCGTTTGTGGGCTTGCCGAGCGAAAGCGAGAGCTTCTTGTTCTGCATCGTGGGCAGCTTGACGTTGTACCTGATGCGGTAGAAGCAGTTCTCCGAGGCGACGGACGACGCGGTGAAGAATTTCCCGCCGAGCTTGGAGAGGTCGAAGGTGAAGTCGCCGGTGGTGAAGTCGATTTCGCCCACGCGCTCCATGTCGAGGAGCAGATATCCCTTCTGCGTCGCGTCGGCCACGTCGATGGTGAGGGCGTGTCTAGACCCGTCCGTCAAGACGACTGAGCCGTCAACCGGCGTCCAGTTGAAGCCTAGCGCCGCAACCTGGAGGCTTTCGCCGTATATGGTAATTGCATCCTTGAGTTCTTCGAAGGAACCCTTGTATTCACGCACAACACCGTCGGTCGTAACCCTCCAGGAATAAGAGTCGGACGGCTGGATGTAGGCGAACTCAAGCTGCAGCGAGCCCTTCTGCGTCTGTACAAAGCCAGGCGTGAAGGTGCCGTGCAGGACGCGGTCCTCCGGCAAACCGAGGTAGTAGGTGCGCGTTTCGGAGGCACCTGGCCTGACCACGTAGGTGGCGGTGGGCGCCTTCAGCATGTTGTTGCCTGCATACGCCTGTACGATAAAGGTCGTGTTGGTCGAACCGGCGGAGATTTCACCGTTGTAGCGGAGCGTCGCGTGGATCACCGGCTCGGGCGAGTCGGCAACCTCCGTATCACCCACGTAGTGCGAGACGAACTGGCCGGCCTTTGACATCTTAAACGTTGAGTAACGCAGTTCCGACCAGGCGGACCAGCCGTCCTCGTCATAGTCGCTCCAGGCGTCGAACACCGTGTCGTCGGTACCGAAGGCGTCCTCGAAGCCGTCCTCCATCATGTCGAAGTCAGCCACGATCTCGCCCATATAGTAGCCCTCGTACGGCGCTGTGGTAGATTTCAGGAAGTAGTCGGTAACTTCCTGCGCGTCGCCGGAACGGGCCTTCGTCGGATTCAGGAACGGATAGCCGTTCAGCACGCCGAAGCCATTTGCCTCGTCCCAGGAAATCTGCCATTCCTGATAAATCGAGAGACCGTCATTGTCCGGATCCTCGTCAGGGTCGAGGTCGTAAATGTCGTAGAGCTTCTGCCACCAGTCGGGCAGGCCGTCGTTGTTGTTGTCGGCCAGGCTCTCGTAGGCGGGATCGTACGTGGCGGGCACGCCGGGTATGATGCCGCGCGCGAGGTCGATCTGGTACGCCTCCCATGCCGACATCTCAACGACTGCGCCGGAAGGCAGCTTGTAGTTGACCTTCGTCTTCGTGGTCAACGTGGCAGCGTCCGCGCCGTATTCGGCAGCCGCATGGGCTTCCCACCAGTCGGGCAGTCCGTCGTTGTCGGTGTCATCAACCGTGGCGGTCCAGGCGTCGGTCGAGCCTTGGCCGTCCCAGAAATCGGGGCAGCGCTTCGCGAACGCGCCGCCGAGCGGCAGGAGGTCGGAGCCTCCCACGAAGAGCGTGCGGTTACCGAAGCGGAGGCGGTTGTACACGTCGTCGGCTGCGTTTGAAAGGCCTGCGCCGACGGAACCGCGCATCCAGCTGAGGCGCTGTTCGCGGAAGAACGTCTCGGCCATGTAGTTCCAGTAGGGATACGGATTCGCGACGTTCGGGAAGAGGAACTTCTGGACGTTGACCTCCGTCGGGAACGTCACGCCGCCAATCAGCTCGCTCCAGTAGCGGCTGTCGTAGCTGGAGCCGTCCAGCATGGGCAGCATGGCGCACGTGTCGCGTACCCACGGCACAATCGCGCGGTTGCCGTAAACGGTGCTGGCGATCGGTACGGCGTTCCACCACCCGCAGCGGATATCGACGCTGCGGCCGTTCCACTTCACGTTGTCGAGCACCCGTTCGGTGAAGCCGCTGGGCTCGGACGCCACGTAGTCGGCCTCGACTTCGCTCGGCAGCTGCTGGAAGCCGTAGTGGAACACCAGTTCCGTCGGCAGGTTGGGACGACCGTCGTTCGGGTTGTGCGTGCCGCCGTTCAGCCATTCCTTGTAAACGGCGGCGCGCAGGTCGGAGACGTCATTGAGCGTGTAGCGCTTGAGCATGTCGGCCTGGATCTCCGCCTGCGTGCGGGCACCGTCCCACACGCGCACCTCGTCGACCCAGCCCTTGTAGTGGGCGCAGTAGTTCGTCCACGAGGATTCAGGCCCGATGTCGAGAGCGCCGAGTTCCTTTGCGTCCGCGCCGATGAGCAGCGCACTCGGATATGTATCGTAGCCGTCAACGCCGTAGTTGGAGCCGTTCGGGTTGACTTCCTGCAACGTCACGACGAGGCCGTTCGCGGGAATGAGGTTGGAATAGTAGCGGTTCACCTCGCGTCCGTTGATGTAGAGGATGAGCGAGTTTCCGTCGAATGTCAAGGCCACGTGCGACCACTTGTTGGACTCAAGCGTGTTGCCCTCGACGGTTGCGGTGCCGAAGCCCTTGGGACTGCCGTTCTGCACGGCGTCGTCGGAGTCGTATTGGCCCCAGACGCGGCCGTTGTCATCCATCTTGATGCGGAAGTTGGCGCGCACCTGATGCGTGGCGTTGGAGAGCGTGCTGGAGGGATAGTTGCACACGCGCGTGACGATCGTCTGCTCGCGCGTGAGGTCCTCGGGACGCACCCATGCCTCGACCGAGAACGCGCGGAGCATCGCGTAGTTCTCGCCGATGCGGCGGTGGAGGTTGCCGGAGTAGGACTGCACCACCGATTCCTCGCCGGGGAAGTACATCGCCTGGCGGCGGTCGGGATCGGAGCCGTGCAGCGGGCTGGTAGCACTGGTCACGGCGTGCGTGAGCTCCTGCTCGTCGGGAATCCAGTCGTGGTCTGTGTCATAGCCTTCATTCTCTTCAAAGGTGAACATGAACTTGTTCACACTGCCCGGATCCCTGCCGTCGATGTAGGTAAACCAGGGGTAGGAGGAGAGGGCCGGGATGTCGTCGCCCTCGCCACTCGCGTACGGGTCGCGGCAGTAGTACTGCGCCGTAACGCTAATCTTCGAGGAGGAATCCGTCATCCACAGCGGCGTCGGGTCAGTGTGGTAGTTCTTCGGATTGGGCATGTTGACGAGCAGTGCCTCGTCCGTGTTGCGCAGTCCGTCGCCGTCGGCGTCGGCCTCGGCCACGCCCATCGCCCACGGGAACCTCATCGCGTCGTAGACGAGTTCCTTCTCCTCCCAGTTCGACCATGCGGTGCAGCGGGCGCTGAACTGTTTCTCGTTGCTCAGGACCGTGTTGTACGCCTCGGAGATCACGTCAATGCTACCGAGCAGGGGGTTCAGGCCGTGGAACAGTTCGTAGTAGTCGTCCATGCCGTCACGGTCGGTATCCCAGTCGCGCGGATCCGTGCCGACGTAGCGCGAGGCGCTCATGCGGTTTTCGTCGTCAGCCGTGGCGATGTCGCTAAGACCGCGCGGCGGCTTAAGAAGGCGAGTGTCTTGCGACATCGTGAGGTCCCACGTCTTCTCCGGGGGCGCGAAGTACCCGAGCTCCCTGTACTTGAAGCCATCGCCCTGACGAGCGGAAAGACCCGTGAACCCGGCGGCGCGCGCAGTCCTGAAGAATGTCGATCCGTCCCAAACCTGCATCGGCAGGAAGCCGATGTACTTACGCGTGCCGGCGATGCCGTTGGGCAGGTAGCTGCCCATGAGCGGGGTTTCAGTATCGTCGTAACGGAGGTGGCGGAGCACCTGCACGAGGTATTCCTGGAAGTTGTGGAGTCCGTCATTGTCGAAGTCGAGGTTGCGGCGGGTGCCGGTTCTCGGATCGATTTCGTCGGGAGTGGGAACCCTGTACGCGTCGTTGTACGTGCCGTCCATGCCGTACGAGATGTAGGCGCGGATCACGGCGTTGCTTCCAAGGTTGTCGTTGCGCTTGATAATCTGTACGATGTCCGGATGGATACCCTCGAAGCCGGTACCGGCGGGAACCACCGTGCCTTGGTACTGGCGTTCCCAGCCGTCCGGCAGGAGGTCGAAGTCGGTATCGACGCCGCACGGGTTGAGGCCGCCGCCACGGATGCACTTGGAGCCATCGTCCGTCGGGTCGCCGTATATGAACACGTTGCCTTCGGCACCGTCGCTCACGCCGTCGCGGTCTGTATCGCTGTCCTTGGGGTCAGTCGGGGTGAACTTGTTGAACCAGCCCTTTGCGTTACCCGGATGGTACTGGTAGATTGTCGCGGTTCCTTCGGCGTTGACTGCGTTTTCGTAGGCGTTGCAGGAGTCGGAGCCGGCGTATTCGTTGCGCAGGCTCAGGCCGTCGCGGTCGCCGTCTCCGCTGGCGTCAGTGGCGTCGTTGGGGTTTGCGCCCACGTACAGTTCCCAGCCGTCGGGGATGCCGTCCTCGTCGGTATCTGCGCCGTGGTTTCCGCTCGTGAAGGTGGGAATCGAGGCCACGGAGGCGACCTGTTCCGTGCCGCCGCCATCCGTGCCGGCCCAGGAAACAGTATATCCAGCCTCGGTAAACGGCGTGTTCGGATTGGTGGTGAGTTCAAGGAAGATATCGGCAAGCGACCGCTGATGGCTATTGATCTGGTTGATGTGTGTGCCTGCGGCAGCGATTCCCGTCTCGTAACGGTACTTCATAACGCGGTATTCGTCCACGCAGTTGTACGGAACGGTGTTCACGGCCGCGCCCCAACGGGCGGAGACGTCTCCATTCGCGTTGATGTTCCAAGCCGTGTACGGGTGGAACTCGTGCTGGTTGTAAACCTGGTCGTGGATGAGCATCAGCGACTGCCTGAGCTGGACAGATACGACCTCCGTATCGGCCAAGCTCACCTCGTCGGGGTCAAGCGGCTTCTCCTGCGCATTGGGATTGCCGCGCTTTTTCGGCACGCACGCGGAGGAGTCGTTGCCGTAGTGGAACACAGCGATTGCCGTGACGTTCGAGACATCCTCCACGCCGAACACGACGGACGCAAGCACGTTCGTGCCGCCCTTGGTCTTGCCACCGTCGCCGTCGAAGCTTTCCGCCTCGAACGTCTTGAGGTTGGTTCCATTCTGCTCGAGAGCGTAGACCTTTCCGTTGTTGAGCGTCACGATGGCGTACGAACCCGGCGTGTGGTAGGATGCCATGAAGTCGCCGTCCGGGTTCTGTTCGGGATTCGAGGGAACCTTGAGCGGGTTCAACCCGCGCATCACCTCCCAGAGGTCACTCATGCCGTCGCCGTCGGAATCCCAGTGGACGGGATTTGTGCCCATGGCGAATTCCTCGAGGTCGGTGAGGCCGTCGTTGTCGGTGTCGCGCGTGGAGATGTCCTCGGACGACTTCACGGTCGGGTCGAACGCCTTCATGATGTCCTCGGCCGAAAGCGGCTCGCCCTTCGTGATGTTGTTCAACGTGAATTTCTCGCCCGTCAGCTGCACCCATTTTCCGTCATTAATCGTGCCAACGGCGGCCCTATACCAGAAGTAGTACTCGTAACCGTCAGGCAAACCATCACCATCGGTGTCCCACAGCGTCGGGTCGGTGCGCTTTTCGGGAATCCAGCTGTTGGGATCCATCACTGCAGTATGGAATTTGTTGGACCAGGCCTCATATTCCGTGGCGTACGTCGCCTCGTTAGTCGCAGCCGCCTTGAATTCCGTCCATGTCACGAGATCGGGCGTGGGACTGCCGTTGCGCTTGGCGTTCCAATACGCGACGGCGTTCGTCTCGGCCTCTGAGAAGTACGGATCGGACACCCACTCGCCGCGGACATAGAGGTTCAGCCCGTCGTGCTCCCTGCGGTGGTTCAGCCCCTCATGGGCACCACGGATTTCCCAATAGGCCGTGAACGGCTCGCCGAGCGTCGTCCAGCCGTCGGCCGTATTAGGCATTCCGCCCTGGAAGGACTTGGACGGCAGGTAGTCGCCGTCAGCATTGTAGGAGAAGGCACGGAACGACACGTCGCCGCCCGAATCGGCCGAGAAGCCGGCCACTTCATACAGTCTCTTGCCGCCGTCCCAGATTGGATTCACGGCGTAAATATCCGGGATCTGGTCGCCATTGATGTCGCCGAGGTTGTCGGAGACGAGGTATTCCTTTGAGAAGATTGCATCGAGGACCGTGTCAGGATAGTATGTTGCGTCCTGCTCCTCTTCGGGAAGGTCAACGCGCTGTCTTGCATTGCTGTCCGCACCGTATTCCGGGTAGAGTTTCAGCAGAGTCGTTGTGACGCCGGCCACACCGCCGCCCGTTGAAAGCAGCCAGGCGTAGAAGAAGCTGTCCTTCGTAGCATCCGCCTTATAGTAATTTCCTGTCGCGGGGTGCCTGCCGCCATGCGCCCTGTCCGTCACGGCGTAGTCCGTTCCAGGCGTCAGCGTGCCGTTGTCAATGGCACCCGCACTGTAGCCATGCGCGAACGCATTGGCGGAGGCAATGGACGGCGCGTAAGTGTAGGTGTGCGAGAAGTCGGTGAACGGCTTGATTACGCCGTCCGCCCACACGCGACCTACGCCGACGTTGCGCTGTCCAGTCCACGTGGTTGCGAAATTGCCTCCCCCGCTTCTGCCGGGTCCGCACGGGTTGACGATCAACTGCTTGGCCGCATCGACCTTGTAGTACCATGTGGCCACCTCGGACTCTCCACCGTCCTTGTCCACGACCTGCAACTGAATCGTCTTGATGCCGGCGCTGGAGAACTGGGTTGTAAACGTACCGCGGTAGGTATTCATGTTAGGCGTGATCGTTTCCTGCACCGATGGCTCGCCGGTGATCGTCCAATACAGGGTCTCGCCCCTCCCGCCCCTTGTGTACATGTCGTAGTAGCCGTAGTCCTTGAAGGTGTAATTGATGGTGAACGGCTCGTTGATGGCCCTTGTAACCGTGTTTGAAGCTGGACGAACGATCTCCGGCGCGAGGTTTGCGATTGTGATCGGAAGTTCCGTAGAACGGTAGACGTCCTTCCACTGCACGTTGTCGCCGTTCACCGTCGTGTTCGTTACGGCGGCGCGGATCACGAAACCGGGATCCTGCGTGCGGTCCGTACCGTCCAGGTTCCGCAGCGAGAAGTAGGCGTTGGTTGTGTTGGGGCTTTCGCCGCCGAACATGAGCGTCGTGGTGCTGAGTTCGGGCAGGGGATAGTTGCCGTTGTCCGTTCCCGCACGCTCGATTGTGAGCTGCACGGCGATCTGCTCGGTCGGCAGCGTCGAGAGGTTCACGTCGATGCGGCTAAGGGCGTTCTCGCCGGTACCGCCGGAGTTTTCATTGAACGCGGTCGTTCCGAAATGAGGCGCAAGAGAGACTGCGGGCTTGGCATCCACAATCACGGTAAACGTGAACTTCGGACCGAATCTATCGGGATAGCGCGTGCGGTCAATCGAATCCTTGTCGCGCATCGACACTTCAACCGTATAGGTTCCCGCCTGCCTGAAAGTATAGTCAAACGGTTGGGACGTCGGTCCGAACACATTGGTCGTGAACAGAGTACTCGTACCGAGTTTGATGTCCCAGTGCGTCTGGAACGCCGTCGTCGTGTTCGTGCAGACTTTGTTTATGTCATCCCAACCGGCGTAGAAGTCGATGTCAGAAGGATCGTCTGTTTCAGCATAGAACGACTTCGTCACGCCAAGGGAAACATTCCCCATCTGGCCGCCGCTCTCGTACAGTGCCTCCGCCCCCATCTTCACGGCGCTGACGTTTGGCGCCACGTTCGTAACGGTGAAGGAGAAGCCCTTTGAGCTCCAGCTCGTCACCTGCGTGCCCAAGTCGAAGTCAGGGTCCGAACGCACGATGATGTCGTACTCCATCTTGAGACCCTTCGCAGTACCGTCAAGGAGTGTCATTTCAATCGGGCCGACTTCCATGTCGCCGCGATACACTTGAACACCCCACTTCCAGTCGTGCTCGTCGTCGCGGTCCATCTCCGCGCACGTCACGAGGTTGGATGCGTTATCGCTCTTCGGCACAAAGAAAATGTACCCGTAATCGGAATCGTCCGGCATCCTGAACCCTTCGTCGCCGAAGGAAAGCGTGACGACTGGCTGGGGTTCGTCAAACGGATTGGTTTCGGCGAATTTCCCGCGGTTGAGGAGCGTGGCCTCCACCACCTTTGCCGCGTTCACATGTACGTATGCCGTATGCTTAGTGGACGCCTTGCCGTCCTGGTTTACGACGTAATACAGCGACTCGAAATCGCCCTTCTGCGAATATTTGACGGTAAAGGTGAGATCGCCCGACGCCGTAGCGGCAACGTTTTCGATCTTGGTGTAGTAGGCAGCGGAGTCATTGCCTGAGTTGCTCCAGTAGATGGTGTATTTGCATGGTTCGTGGAGTTCCCCGTAAGCATCCGCCACGTTGACCGTGATTTCCTGATCCGCGTTCGCATCAGCCGAAACGGCGGTCAGTTCTGCCGTAATCACAGGCGTGCTGCGGTTGATCACCACCGTTGCGCCGGTAAACTTGCCGGTGAAGAAGCCGCGCGCGGGCGAGGCCGCCCAGGAGGCGTCATTGGTGTTCACCTCGAAGAACAGCCCGGCTTCCGTGTCCATGGAGCCACGGTTCGCGTACATCCACAACGAAAGATCTGCCGATGTCTGCCCACTCCTGACGTGCAGGACCGTGTCCCACGACGTGTTGTCGTTCAGACTCAACTCGGACAACCCCACGTAGTTAGTCGGGTCCAACCCCAGCTCATTGCTCCTTAGCGTCACCTTGATCGGGACGTCGATGTCTCCTGTGTAGGGTTCCGAAAGCTTCACGTTGACGCTTACCTGGGCCGTTCTGTGGTCGGCATTGGCCGTAACCGTCTCCGAGCCTCCTTCTTTGCCGTTCACCGTCACTGTGATGCTGGGCGGTAGCGGTTCGCCCACCTTAATGGTGCGCTTTATGAAGTTGGTGATGAGGAGGTTCGAAAGATTGAAGATGTTAGTAGGCGTGGCGGAGAGGAAGATATCGGCAGTACCGCCGACCGCTCCCGTCGCCCTTATGGAGAACGGCACGTTCTCGTTGCCGGTGGTGATGCGGAGCGTGCCCACCTTGTGCGTTCCGTCGCGGAAATCGCGCTCCACGACCTCGTATACCTGTCCGCCGACCACGATTTCGGCGACGTCATTCGTTGTCCACAGGTATAGATTCATCGGTTCTTCTGCGCCGCCGGCGATTTCTACCATGGGCGTGCCGGGGTCGGCCGTGGTCGAACCCTGCGCGATTGAGCGCCAAATTCCATCGCTCTCGTTGAAGTACGTCTTGTCGAAGTCAATGGCCTGGATGTACGCGCCCGCCTGGTACAGGTCGAGGTCGCGGTTTTCACGGTCCTGCACCCCTAGCCAGGACGTAGTGTTGTCGCCGCTGAAATCGGGGTCCAGACTAAGGTTCGCCTCGCCAAACTTGAAATCCGCCGTCACGGTGTACGCAGGGTCCGCCGAGTTCGTGGTAGTCTGGATTTTCCAGAGAGTGTCCTGTTTGCCACGCTTCAGGTAATACCCCTCTGCGCCCGTGGAGGGTCCCGTGCCGGATGCGTTGGCTAACTGAAGAGGAAGGGCGATGTCGCCTGCCTGTACAGTGTACTTGAAGATGAGGTCCGTATAGTGCCTGCCGTCCATAGGGCCTTGGTCGCTGGGATCTTGGGCGTCAACGGTCAGCCAGTCGGATGCAATGCCCATCGGCCAGTTGACGCACTCCGCCTCGCGGAGGCTGCCGCTTATCCAAAGTCCGAGGCACGGCTTGTTCGCCGCGATCCGGTTCAACTCGTCAAGAGTCTCGTTGCCCGTCAACGCCCCCGTGTACGTGAACACCCACGGATTCGTGTAGGTGGGATCGTTCTCGGTACGTCCCCATTCGAGGTTCGCGAGGCGGAAGCGGATGTATACCGTTTCGCCAACCGTCAGAGGCGCATTGTGATTATCGTGGTTCGGGAACGTGTGACGGCCGCTGGGGTCATAGACATCGACACTGCGAATCTTGCCGTATGCCTGCGCCGACTGGGGCAAAGCGCACAGCAACGTCGCAAGGAGCGTGGCACAGATGCCAATCTTTTTCTTCATGTTCATGTTCATGTTGAACCGCCTTCCTTCTAGGTAAATCATTTTTTCGTCGTGGACGCGCCCTGTGCGCCGCCACCGGTCTTTTCACGCAAAATCCTCTGGCGAAGCGCCGACTGGGCCGCCGCCTTGAGCTTCTCTTCCTCGGCCACGTTGGCCTTCATCGCGGCGGATAGCTCGCGCCAGGCCGGATACTTCCTGGGATTGTTCTCAAGCTCCTCAAGCAACTGCGCGTCCGTGGCGCCCTCGGGCAGCGCCTTCCTCGCGCGCTCCCGCAACACGGCGAGGCGCGATTCGATCTTCTCTCGCTCAGCCAGCGTGCGCCGCTGGGCCGCTACGCTCCCCTTGAGCATCGCCTGATAGTCCTTGTCCTTCGCGCGCGCCTCAATCGACAAGGGCGAAGGCTCTTTCGGCGCGGCCGCCGGTTGACTCTTCGGCGCAGGCGCGGGAGACGAGGGTACAGTCTCCCTACGCTCGCACCCAACTAGGCACGCGCATACGCACAGAACCGCTCCCAATGGAGCGACTGCTATTTCTTTTATATGTCTCATCTGTCTTTGCCTCTTGAAGGCTACCCTTTCGAAAGCGTTTTTAGTTTAACACAATTGCTGTTGCTGGGACAAGTGGAAAATTTCCTCCGGCTATTCGATCTTGACTGGGACACCGCCTACCTTTTTGACCGTGGCCGCACCGTAGCCGACGCCGCCGACTACAACGCCCGACACGTTCACCGTCGTCGACTTCGGCTTGCCGCCTACATCCGCATACGCCTTGAACGATCCCTTGAAAGTGCCTTCCTTCGCCTTGTACGTGAGCTTCAGACCTGACGGGTTCTCGCCCGTCTTCGCCTCGTCCACGTTGGTCGTGTCCTTCACGTAGACAACCTTCCCCGCCTTCGGCAGCGTCCACTTCGCGCCACCCGTCACGGCAAGGCCGTCCGGCAGGTACGGCAACAAAACCTTCCCTAGCACCGACCCGAGCGCCGCCGCGTCGATCTGGAACACCGCCCCGCCCTTCAACGAGCCCGGCTTGCCCACAATGGCATCAAGCCCGGCCACCTCTGGGGCGGCCGCGCTTGTCGCGGCCGTGCCATTCGGCAACCACAAGTTAAACGCAAGCCTCACGTTCTTCTTGGCGTATACCACAGGTATGCAGCTCCAATTCTCGCCAACGATCAGCTGGCCCTTTGCCGACACCTTCGCGCCATCCGCAAGCGTGCCAGTTATCTTCGCCCTGCCCTTGTTGGCAACGGAAACTGAGAGACCGTTCCACCCCTGCGCACTTATCCACGCCATTGTCACCGCGCCCTTCCACTTGTCAAGTACCGCCGAGCCAATGACCTTGGATGCTGCATTCTTGGTGCTGAACTTGTTCTGTGCGCCGTCAATGAAGTGCGTACCGTATGTCCCGGACAGGCTATTCACGCCGACCAATAGCGACAGCGCACGTCCGGATTTGTCAGTCGCCTCAAATCTGCCGGTTCTAGTGTCAAGGGTGCCCTTCACGGTCATTTTCTTCTCCGCCAACAACTGGACATTCGCAGTGACCTTGGAAATTGCGCCCTTGGCCTTTGCAGCCTTAAGGAAGATCGTGCCCATTACATTACCTGCGGCATCTTGCACGTATCCGTCGTATGCCTCTGCGATCTCGCCAGTGAACACGGCATCGCCACCGTTGCCACCGTCAGGCTGCACCGGAGTCCAAAGCATCGTCAGCCCCTGCGCGCTTTCCGATTCCGGATTTTCCGGAGTGCCCGGATTTTCCGGAGTGCCCGCTTCATCTTCACCAGGCGTGGACTCTGGCACGTTGGCGGTCCACTGCGCCGTGAACTGCATATCCTCGGCGGGCATCGTTTCCGGGAGCGCGGGCTGCCAGCCCGCGAACTTGTATCCCGCGCGAGTCGGATCGGCGGGCGCCGTCACGGCCGTGCCGTAGTCCTGCGTAATCGGCGCCACCTCGCTCCCGCCGTTGGAGTCGAACGTCAGCGTGTAGCTGTTCACCATCCACTGCGCGAAAAGTTCCATGTCGCCCGTCACCAGCATCTCGCCGTCGACCGGCTCTCCGCCCTCCGCCGCCGTGAACCAGCCCGCAAACGTATGGCCCGTGCGAGTCGGCTCCGCGATGTTGCCAACCTTCGTGCCGTATTCGACGACGGCTGAACCCTCTCCCTCACCGCCGTTCAACGAAAGCGTGGCCGTGTAAGTCTTGAGCTTCCACTTCGCGGTGTAAGTCACGTCGTCGGAAACCGTCGCCGCGACGGACGGCTCCCAACCGTCGAAATCATAGCCCGTCTTGGTCACCGTGGGTGCGGAGATCGCCTCACCGTTGTCCATCTGGCCACACCAGCTTCCATCGCCGCCGTTCGCGTTGAACGCAACCATGTAAGTGTTCGGCGTCCACTGCGCCGTACAAGTCATGTTCTCTGCGGGAACCGTCGCGGGAACAGCGGGTGTCCAGCCCGCGAACGTATAGCCCGTGCGCAACGGATCCGCTGGAACCTTCCCCGTCACATCCGTACCGTAGTCATCCTCAATGAACGTGATTTCTTCCCCACGGTCCAAGAATGTGATCTTGTACTGATTCGCCCCCCATACTGCGTAAAGCGTCACCGTTTCACCGGAAACGGGCAGATTGGATATCTCCGCGCCATCGGAATAAACAACCTCGCCAGTCTCGTTCGTCGCCCAGCCATTGAACGAGTAGCCCGTGCGCGTAAATGCGTTAGCCGCGAGACATGAGGCAACGCCGTTGGTAAAGGTCTGTTCGTCCATCGTGCCATCGCCGCCGTTCGCGTTGAAGCTGACGAAATATTCCTGGTTTCCCGGCGTCCACGTCACGCGGTCCACCCAGCCCGTACCACCGCCGTTTTTACGGTCCCAATCGGCATAGACAAAAGCCCAGGCAAAAGACACCGCAGAATCTGATTCATTCGTATATACAACTTGGCACCAGTCAACATGATTCGTGAGCCGTGCAATTTCATTCGTGATGCCACTCGTTGCATCGTATAGGCCAAACCGAAGGCAGTCACCAGCCCATCCCCCAGTCGCACCCTGAGACGACTCTCTCTCCATAGGCCGAGCGTCGCATTTCCACTCAAATGACAACTCGCCCCTTCCCTCGACCTCCGTAGTCAACCAGGAGACATACACTAAGCCGTCCCCCGACTCAGAAGGCAGTCTGCCGCTTTGTACGGCGTTCGTGCGGACATTATCACCATCGTTGAAGAAATAGTCCCCCTCCACGAACCAATTGGCTGAATACGCACCCTCGTTAGGCTTTCCGGAGTCACCTTTCGTCCCGAAGGTACGGAAGCCCAGTTCAGGAGCATCCACTGCTGCGGCGAGGGGATCTGACCAGTACCAGGTGGCAACGATGTTCGTCACGCCTGCGGACGGCGGCGGCACAGTCGCGGGCACGTCTCTCTTCCGCCCCCGCGCATCTATGTATTTCCAGCCCGCAAATTCAAGAAGAGCGTTGACGTTCGTCAGCGTGGGAAGATCGCCCCATGTACCGCCCACCACGTAGTCGTTCGTCAGTACGGACACCACCTCGTCGTTTAGATTTGTCATCATGCCGTCGCCGCGCGTATCGCGCGCGTCGAACGTTACGGAATACGTGGTGCCCGTCCAGCATGCGTACAGAGTCGTGCTAGCCGTAGCTGTGAGGTTCGTCACGCGCGCGCGGTCACCGAACTCCTCGCCTGCGTCATTTGTCCACTTCTCGAAACCCCAGCCATCGCGCGTGAACGCGCAGGCTGTGAGGTTTGTCGGCACGTCGTAGGCGCAAGACATCGGTTCCATCGTGCCAGAACCGCCGTTTGCGTTGAATATGACCGTATAGCCGGCCCCCGCCCAGTGGGCGTACATGGTCAAGTCGCCGTCATGTTTCCACGTCCCCCCGTTGGCGCGCGATTCCGTCCAGTAGGTACCCTTCACCGCCTGGCCGTTCGCATCGTACACCTGCTCGCCTCCGGACGCAGCGGTATACCAACCCGCAAAGGCATATCCTGTACGCGAGGCCTTGGCGACGCTACTGAAACTGGACGATCCATATACAGGGGACATTGACAAATTCGCGTTTGGGTACGTGAGGGCGGACGTGCTGCCGTCTGAAAACTTTCCGCCGTTGGGGTCGAACGTGAGCTTGCACTCTTTTGCCGTCCACTTCGCGTAGAGCGTCGTTGCATTCGCTATGTTCCAGTTGCTCGCACTCGCGCCAGAGGCGGAGTAGTACTGCGTTCCCTCACCGTTCGCCAATGCGTAGTACCCGCCGAACTTGTAGCCGGTACGCGTGGGCTTCGTAATGGACGGCATCGTCGAACCGTATGTCGCAGCCACGGAATCAGTACCTCCACTCCCCGACTGCCGGTCCAGCGCGACCGTGTACTTTTTCGCCTTCCAGTTCGCATACAGCTTCGTCACCGAGGTCTCGTTCCAGTTCTTCGCACTTGCGCCTGAGGCCGTGTAGTACTGCGTGCCGTCGCCGTACGTGTGCGTGTAGTACCCGTCAAACGTGTAGCCGGTGCGCGTGGGAATTGTAATCGGCGTAGGCATCGCGCTGCCGTATGCCACAGTAACGGAATCCGTGCCTCCGCTCCCCGACTGCCAGTCAAGCGCTACCGTGTACGTGGCGGCCGTCCACTTCGCGTAGAGGGTCGTGTTGCTCGTCTCGCCCCAGTTCCTCGCGCTGGTCCCGTCCGCATTGTAGTACTGCGTCCCGCCACCGTCCGCCTCCGTGTAGTACCCGCCGAACGAATAGCCCTCGCGCGTAGGCATGGTCGCCGTCGGCATCGCCGCGTCGAACGTCGCCGTCACGCTTGACGATCCGCCGCTGCCGGACTGTCGGTCCAACGTGACCGTGTACGTCTTCGCCTGACCGATGAAGCTCAACGTGCAACCCGTATATGAGGAAGACGGGATGGTTATGGTATTTTCCTCTCCACCCGACAACGTTGCCTGGTCGCTCATTGTAACCGTCCAGCGCCCTTCATATCCCGGAGCGACACCCGAGAAAGTCGGAGTGTAGGCCGTGCCTACTCCCCACGCAGTCCAACTGGCAGAGCCATTCTTGGCGATGGGTCCAAGCGTTTGGCTACCGGCTTTCAGCTCAACCGAACCAATCCTTGAATCCACCGTCGCGTTGACCGTAATGTTCACCCCTCCGGCCGCGAAGGTCATCGCGGCCGCCATAAACGCTAATATTGAGGAACGAAACATCATGGTTCACCTCATGGGCTTATTTCCGTAAGGGGCTCTTGCGTTGCTCCGTTAACGACCTTATAGAAACGCTTGGCACCGGCGGCCGTGTCGCCGGGCGTGACGATGATTGAAAGGTTGACCTCGGAATAGGGATTCTCCGCCGTGCCTTGCCCCTGCGCGGCAGACGTGCCGCTCTCGTGGCCAGACGTGATGACCTTCCAGCTATCTGCGGAGTCCGGGGCGGCGTTAAGATCGTTGGCTCCATACAACACGTACCAGAACCCGCGCAGCGCATCCGTAATATCGGCCTTGACGGTGTACGTGCCGGAACCATCGCCGTTGAGGAAGATTGTGAGCGTGCAGGTGTCCATCGCGGCAGAGAGTGCCGCGTCGTCGCGCGAGAGCGTGGCAATGGCGTTGCCGTCGGCGTCCAGCGACTTCGTGGCGATCCAACCTACCGGCGCGTTAACGATGAGGTCGTCCAGCTCTACACCCAATTCCTCCATTTCCGCCTGGGTAAGAAGGTTTGTCACATAGCCGATGTGGAGATTGTCCAGCGTCTCGTTCCATACGATGTCAAAAGTGGTGTCGTCATCCGGCTCCATTGGAATGTCCCACAGCCACGTGAGCGTGACCGACGCCCCGTTCGTGATGCCGTAGATGTTCGGATTCACGCCGACCCACGACAGGGGGCTTGTGTCGCCTACGTAGTAGATCCTGTACCCCGCCTCCTCCGCGACGACCTTGCCCGTCATCGGATCGACGACGTCGTTGCCGTTGACGACAAGCCCGCCGCCGTTGCCCTGCCGGATGACCGTATTGTCCCCGCTGGCATCGCCGACGTAATTGGTCGGCACGACAACCACGCCGAGGTTGTACATGGCGCAGAGCGCGTTGCCGCCGTCATCGACAAGCTGCCATCCAAGGCACGACCGTCCAGTGCCGTCGATGTTCGTTTCAAGCCTGACGTCCGTAGATACAAAGCTGAGGTTCGTGACCGTGTCGTATGGAAGCTCGGCGCCGCCGACGAACGTTTTCGGCATGGGGTCACCGTCATTGATCCCGTAGTTCTTCACCGTCAGGTTGAAGGTGCCTCCGCCGCCGGTTCTTTTCGAGAACGTGGCCTTTATCAACGCGGGGTGCGTCACCTTGACCACAAACATGTTCCCGGACTCGGAATACTCGTCGTCCGCCGTAAACCCTCTCTCTATGACTCTTCCGCCGTCAATCTTTCCTTCCAGACCCCAGCCGTTGAAATCGTAGCTGGTCGTCGTGAACTTCCCTCCGGTTGCGGTGAAGGTGACGATCTCTCCGACATTGTACCAGTCGCCGTCGCCCTTGTCGGACGTGATGGTGCCTACCCCGCGGTCGGAGACGACCTCCCGCACAATCTTCACGGCGTTGGTTTCCCACAGCCACGTGATCGTGTAGGCGCCGTTGCGGACGGGAAGGAACTCCGCAGTCGTGACGTTCATGTTGGTCTGGACCTCGACGGTGTTGGTCGATGAAAGTAGGTATCCTCGGCACGCAAGCTCGACGTTCCCGGCGGCGTTCGTGGCGAACGCGGGCGCGGATATCGCGATGGTCGTTCCGTTGGTGTATTTGTTTTCGTAAAGTCCGTAGTCGGGTTCCGCGTGACCAGGAATGTCTGAGCCGCCGTATGTCGAGGTCAATACGATGTCGGGCGGGTTCTCGACGGAGATCGTAAAGCCGGCCGCCTCCACCGCCAGGGAGATGCCGGACGCCCTTTCGAGGAAGTTCGTGAGTCCCGTCTCCATCACGCGGATCAACGCGTTCGTGATCAGCTCGCCCGTGACGTAGTCAATGCCCTCGCCGCTGACGCCGTCAATCACGTTCGTGTAGGCGTAGGTGATGAACTGGCCGTCGACGGTCTCGACCACGTTCGTGTAGGGGAAGCCCGCTTCGTCCACGTCGTTCGTGTACGTCGCGCTGCCGATCGTCCAGTACGAAAGACGCCCGTTGTAGAAGGACCACATCTTGTTCTCGTCCGCGGAAATGGCGCGTCCGTCGAATATGCCGAGGGACGGCTTGCCGTCGGACTCCGAGGAGAGGCCGAGGCTGTACGGAACGCACAGGACGATGTACTTGTTGGTGAAGGCCTCCTTCGTCGCGTCGTCTGCTTCCGTATCCAGCCAGTACAGGTAGTTCCATGCGGCGTCGGTGGCCGGTTCACCCCAGGTTCCGCTGAAGGCGAAGACAGGCTTGTTCGTGGTCGTCTCAAACGACGCAATGCACTTCTCCCGCGCATCCGCGAAGCTCAGCGCCACCTCGGAATTGAGGAGCGGGAAGAAGATCGGGTCGGGCACCCACTTGCAGATGGCGTCGCCGTCGCTGATGTAGGATCTTTCGGTCTTGCTTGCGGCCGGGCCGATGGTCACGCTGCCCGATTTGCCCGCACAGATAAGTTCAACCTGTTTGTTCGCCGTTCCGGCTGCGGAAACGCGCGCGCCGAAGAAGCCGTCGATGAAGATGTTGTCGAAGTAGTCGCCGTCTTTTTCATGGCTGTACTCGATGCCGCCGATTGTCATGGGCGGGTTGATGTAGGGCAGAAGCCGTCCGAAAACAGGCACGACGTTGTCGTTCTCGTAACCGATCATCGTGATGATGCCGTCCAGAATGTCGTAGAGGTCTTCTTCGCCGTAGAGCGTGCTCTTGGTGTTGATGTACGGGAGCGCGTACCAGCCGTCGCCCGATCCGCCCCAGCCTAGGAACACGCGAACGCGCTCCACGTCGTCGTCGTCAATGCCATAGCCGACCGCAACGACGGAGTGCCCTGAGCCACCCTTGCTTTTACCAATGCCCATGCCGACCGGCGCACCAGAGCGACATTGGGCGTAGATGAGTTTTTCGTACTGGTCTGGCCTGGGATTGTCCACGTAGCGGGCTTCCGCGAAACCAAAATACTCCACAAGCGCCCTGGCTGTGGCCATCTCCGATGCCCCGGATCCGCCATCGTTCCAACCCATGCCGACGGCAACGCCCGCGTCGTACGTCACACGGCCATAAAGCTCGCCAGTTGGATTTGCCCAGTCGTACTTGCCGCCTTTTGTCGACGACGGGTATGCGCTACCCTTGTAGGTGGTGCCAGCATCCTGCTGCCCGGATTTGATTTCCCGTCCATCCTTTTCACCAGCCCTGAAGTACTGCATGATTGCCGCCGCCGCCGTGGCCACGCACCCGCACACAACGTGGCCCGGCGTGTACGTTGCGTAGTCCCCGTCCTGGTTCCAGTGCGTGAGCTTGCCCCCCGACTCAAAGCCCGGCAAAACGACCTTGTACTTCATCTGGCTATCGTCCGCCTGTTGCGTAATACCCACGCCGAGACGCGACTTGACGCTCTTGCGGGGCGCACGGAGCCTGTTCCATTTCGACTGCTGCTGTGCAGCCCATTCCTGACGCACCGCCTCCCTTTGTGTAGCCTTTTCTTCATCCTCGGGCTCACTCGATGACGATGCCGCGAGGCGCAGCCTGCCGCCGGAGGACGATGCGTTTTCCGGGTAGAGGTTCAGGAAACGGAGACGGCCGCGCATGTCGAGAGTCAGTATGGCGTGCAGCGGATGCGCCGCAGGCAGTTCGCCGGGGTCGCGTTCAAGTGCCATGACGACAGGCTCGATTTCCGTGACCGGCGCGATGATTAGGCAGCCGCCGCCGGCCATCGACACCTGATGCCACAGGACTGTTTGCGCGGCATTGGTGTCGCAAACCGTGATCACGTTCGTCGCATTGTTACCGGTATCAAACTGCGCGTTGCGCTCAGCCCAAGCGTCGGCAGCGGCCATCGCCATGGTGGGCGTGACCACTTCCGCGCGCGCGACGCACGCGGAAAAACAGGCGAAAAACGCCAATAAAATGCTCTTTTTCATAAGGCTCACCGTCCTATTCAGACATAATCCTACGGAGGAAGTGTACACTTCCCCTAAGAAACAAGTGCAATTATACACAGAATCGGCGCGAATGCAAATGAAAAAATCAAAATATTTTTCATTGCCAATAGTGGTAAAGGAAACGTCCATCCGGGGCGGCGTCGCCATGGCGGTAGAAGTCGAGAATGTCACCCGAATCGCCGGGCGTGTTGTCCGCCCACTTGAAGCGCACGTCCACGCGATCCGTCTGACCGATCGCCGTACGCGGGAGGGTGATCGAGAGCGAGTTCCCCTCGACCTTCATCGGCACGCGCGCGGTCTCCTGCCACGACCATCCGCCGAGGCTGCGCTCCAGCACAGCCGTGCCGTCGTTGGGCGGCGCAACGCGGTTGACGACGAAATGCAGATGGTGCCAATGCGGCGCGGGATCGTCCGCGGCGAGCCGCAGCGAGATGAAGAGCCGCATCCACGCGGGATCGGTACACGGCGTGACCGGCGATGCGCAGACAGCCTTGAACGTGATGAACTGCGCATCGTGCGAGACGAAGCATTCAACGATGTCGTTGCGGCCCGTCTTGTCCACGTAGCGCGTGTCGCCGTAGCCCTGCGCGTCGCGGTGGTCCACGTCGCCTGCCGCGTCGCGGAACACGGGTCTCTGCGCGGCGGAACGCTGCGGACGCACCCCCTTGAACCTCCTCACGCCATCGACGAACTGGCAGTAGAAGTGATCCTGCAGAATTCCGTTCGACGGTTCGATGTCGCGGCTGAACTCGGGCGAGTACTGGTCGGGGAACGCGCCTTGCTTGCCCTGCCACACGTCGAAGTTCCCGGCGATGAACTCGTTCCAGCCGGTGACGAAAAGATAGTCGGGATCGACCTTGCGCGCGCGTTCGAGCTGCTGCGCGAAGTTGTCGCCCCAGAGGAAGCGGTTCGGCTCGCCGCGACGCGGGTTGCGGTCGGGCGCGAAGCGCAGCGTCTCGCCGGGACGGAGGTCCTTCGCGTCCGGCCCCATGTACGCGCGCCCGAACACATTCGTGTCGTTCATCGCGGCAAGTCCCCTTCCGCCGTCCAGCCTGCGCCACGAGTGGTTCTGCGCCACGCCCGCCGCGCACATCTCCACGGTGCCGTCTGCGCGCTTGCCGTATTCGTGCTGCGGATACGCCTCCAGCCAGCACCAGTGGTCCGGACGCTTGGGCCCCTCGGCGTAGGCGGGCTGGAGCGGACGGAACGTGAAGAACTTCGCGATCTCCGCATAGTCGCGCCGGTCATTTTCCGGGACCTTTGGATCATTCGCCATCTTCCTCACGAGATCGGGCGTCGCATGGATGAGCGGTTTTCCCTCCCAGTGGAACCAGAGCTCCTTGTGGACGCCCGGCTTGTACACGTCGCGGTAGAGCTGCAGGATGCTGACGGCCTGGTTCGTTCCCGGCCAGAACGGCAGCATGTACGTGAACTGCGGCGTGTTCTCGCCCTTCGCGCGCATGTCGCCCCATGTGCGCATGAGCGTGCGGAGGGAGTCCATCCACGTGAGCGTGCCGTTCGTCGCGTCGAACACGACCACGTCCACCCCGGCCGCGCTCAGCAGCTGCGCATGCCGGCGCAGTACCCAGGCGTCGGTAGTGGCATAGTAGCCGAACGCGGGTTCGCCCCAGTAGTGGGTCTTGCGAAGGCCCCATTTGGGATCCTGCGGACGCTGCGGCAGGGTGGGATCCTCCGCGAGGAGCTTCGAGTTGTCGAGTACCGGGCCTTTGCGCCCCTGGTGCCATGTCCAGTAGAAGATGCCCACCTTCTTCGCGCGCGGCGCGGGGAGTCCAGCGGAGGCGACGCACCGGCCGAGATCGTCCATCGCGTCCCAGGTGTCCGCAAAGAGGTCGCGCGCCTCGGCGGCAGCCGCCGATCCACAGAGGGCAACCGCCATCGCACCAACTGTTGCTAGGAGTTTTCTAAGGGCCATATTCAGTACCAAACCTTTCTGACGAAGCTTTACTTTCTTGCGGTCCAAGATTCTCGTTAACTAAGGCTGTAATTTGCCAGCCAGCCTCGGCGTTACGAACACGAGCACGGCCTTACTGCGGCCGTCCGGCGCGTCCGCCCCTCCACCAAGGAGGACCGTCGTGCCGGGTTTGACTGTGACGTGACTGTCGATATTCACGCGCTCGCGGAAAAAAGGCTGTTCCATCTTCAGGTCATACGCCTTCGCCTTTTTCCATTTGGCGTCTGCGCCATAGTTTTTCCACTCAGGCGTGCCATCGAGTCGAAAATTAACGGCGAGATCAAAAAACTTTTCCGAAGTCCTGATGAGAGTTGGAGTCACCGTTAGAATGGTGCCGACCTCTTGTTCTTTAAAGTTCTGTGGCTCGGCGCCCGTACCGATCATCACGTCGAAATCCTGCGGATATCTGTAGAGCATCAAGCCCTTCATCGTAACTTCACTGTTATCGGTTACTGCCACGCGCGGGGCTTCCAGCAGCTTCACGTCGTCGCGCGCCATCAGGCGGGAAAGCAACGTCGCGCCGTCGACGCGGTTCGTGGCGAAGTAGCCCGTCGCATCAAGCGCTTCGCGCCCCGCTTCCAAAATGCGGAAATCCATCTCGACGAGACTGCCAACACCATCAACAAGAAACCCGTTTTCCAGCTTGTCAAAGTTCAAGGGGGTGGTCTTCACCCAAAGTAGGTTAAAAGAACGCAAATAGTGAACATCTGAGCCCGACGGCCATTCGACATGCGCCACTTCTGTCAAGAACTCCTTCCACTCTCTGGTTCGCATTGCGGCTTCTTCGACAATCTCCTCAGGCGTCTTCTGCTCAACATGCTCATCGTCGGCCCTCAATGAGCATCCTAAGATCGGTGGCAAAACGACATACGTGCGCGCCTCCATACCATCCTTCGCACATGAACGCCATTTTCCCATCTTCGGCGTCATGTCCGTTCCTTCGCCATTCGTCACGTGCGCAGTCACGAAAAGGAACACGAACCGTCCTTCGTTCTTTTCCCGCGAGTCCGTCACTCCGCCGATAACGACAGTTTCCCCTAAATTCAAGGACAAGTACGCATCCAACGACAACCGCTCCGGGAACATCGGCTGTTCCATTACGAGGTCGTAGCTTGCGGCGCCTTCCCATGCGGCCTTGACGCCGAAGTCCTTCCATTCCGGTTCGTCGACGAGCTTTGCCTCGAGATGGACACGCACGTTACCATCTTCAAGTATTGTAGGCGTCGCCACGACCGTTACGCCGACTTCCCTCTCCTCAAAGTTCTGAGGTTCCACCGCCACTGCACTCGTCCTCCGGACTGTGTTCGACGTTCCTTCGTCAATAAGCACGTCATAGTCTTGCGGATAACGAATCCTTTTGACATGCTTTGAAATTATCTCCTCTCCATTGCGTCCGATCATGCGCGGCGCGGCGAGCACCTTCACGCCGTCGTGCGCCATCAGGCGGGAAAGCAACGTCGCGCCATCGACGCGGTTCGTGGCGAAGTAACCCGCTGCAGCCAGCGCTTCCCGCCCCGCCTCAACGAAACGGCAGTCCAGTTCAACCGTATGCGGTTTTGCATCCAGCACATTGAGCGCCGCTTCAATCTTCGCGTGGTTCTGCGGCGTGTTGAGGACGCGAACGCCGCCCAACGCCTTGACATTCACGGATAACGAACCATTTGGCCATTCAACGTCGAAAAGACCCAAGACGGTTCTGAAACAAGCATGGAAATCGTTTGAGGCTTCGCCGATGTCCTCTGCCGCTCCGCATAACTGGCCTGGAAAACCATCAGAAACCGGATAGAAGCGCTGTTCCATGCCGACGGGAGTTGTCCCGGCGACCTGCTGGACCTCCGCGCCTGCGCACACCTTCACGCCCACAGCCGCACACAGCGCAACCGCCGCATATGCGAAACGCATGAATTTTGACGTTATCATTTTGAGTCTCCTCGGCAAATTCAGGCAACGATTCCATTTAAGTCATTTCGTGCATTCAAGACGCGGATATTATACCAAATCCATGCCGATTTGGGGAGTTTGACCATGATTTTTCGACGATAGCGCCCCAAATCTCGATAGAAAGCGGAGATTTGGGGACTTTGACGCTCATTTCACGGTGATCACGATTCCATTCTGGGCATACTTGACTTCACCGTTGGACGACATGGGCATCGCGACGTTACGTCCGGCGGAACGACAAGCCGCTCCACGCATTGTTTTATGCACTTCATTCATTTTCGTCCTCCGTTTTCTTGGCTGTTCTTTTCGTCTGTCGAGCGACATCCTTGAATTTATCATGCAAGATGCGCTTGATTGTCGTTTGCGCACCCGCCTCGCCCGAGATCAGTCCCTTGCTCACGTAAAGCGCCTCATACGTGACTGACTTCCGACCGAGGAGTAACGCTTGGCTTGAAAGCCCCGCCTTGAGCATCACCTTTCGGCAGCCAAGTCCCTCTGGAAGATCTTGCCCGTATTCGCGTCCGCCGCACGCGCCATCGTAACTTATCAGGAAATCAACCCCCTTACGGTTCAACACCTCCAGCGAATCGGCAAATTCGTTGAAGGATACCCCCGACAAATATCTACAGTCGCGCACGTCCGACACACCCTGGTACGGTGGATCCATGTACACCACGTCGCCAGGGGCCGTTCGATCAAACACCTCCCTGTAGTCAATGGCGGAAAACTGCGCAATCCCTCTCAGCAAGGCGGAAACGCATTTCACGTTTTTCGCCAACTTTGAAGGCGACGTGCCATGTCGGCGCTTATCTGGAGACTGGTTGAAATTTCCGTTTCTTCCGTACCTGACAGATCCCTTCACGCACCGAGCGAGAAGGTAGTACATATTTGCCGGTCTTGTGTCACCTGCGTTAAATTCATCGCGTATCTTGTAGAAATGCGCCAGATGTCCGTCGGGGAACGAGAACTGCCCTTCCCACACAGCGGCATAGTCCCGCAAAAATCCGTCGGGGTTTGCCACCACCGCTTCAATTAACCCCACAAGCGGCCCGTTGAGGTCGTTCACAAGATACGCACCTGCCCGCATCTCCGACGCCGCCGCAATCGTCATTGCGGCGCTTCCAGCAAACGGCTCAACCATGCGGTTGAACCGTTTGGGCATATAGCGCAATATCTGCGGAGCGAGAATCCGCTTCGACCCTTGGTATTGCACAATGTGAGGTGCGGCAAGTCTCATTTGCATCTCTCCTTCTTAAATTCACAAGCCGAGGACATGGATGGTCTTGCCCGTCTGGCGCGGCGCGTGTACGACGAAGTAGCTGCCGCCCGCGACGAGTTCACGGATGCCCGGCAACCGGTCCAGCGCCGGCAGCATATAGTGCTCGTCAGGGAAGCACGGGCCAGTCGTGTTGAATCTCTTCACGTTCTCCATGGTTTAATTGCTTCCGTCAAATCGTTCCGCCACGCAATCGACGAGTCGGCGCGTCTTGGAGTCGAACGAGAGCCCGATCAGCCAGATGGGGCGTCCGTCGGCGAGGTAGGGCTCGGCATATCCCTTCTTGCGTATCTTCGCGAACGCCTTGTCAACGGGCTCGTCCACCTTCAGCTCGAAAATGTAGATACCACGCTTGTGCTTCGCGACGACGTCGGCGCGCCCGTTCGACTGCTCGTCCTCGGCATGGCTCGTCACGCCCTGCGCGGCGAGAAGCGTGCAGAGGATGCGCTCGTATGAATGTTCGTGAATCGTGCCCTCCAGCGCGCCGTATGGCATGTGCGCATAGAGCGACTTGAGTCCGACGAAGAACATCGGCCACTGCGCCGTGAGGAGCTTCACGCCGAGCGAAGACGCCCACTGCATGTCCTCGTCCGCCGCCGCGCCCGCGATGAGCGTCGCAAGGTCGCGACGCACCTCCTCGTCGGGAACGCCGAGGGTGTAAAGCCCGTCATCGTAGTCCTTCACCGTGAGGTACCCCGATTGGTAGAGCATGGCGGTCGGACGGAGCCTGCGCAGCTCGGCAACGTCGAATTCGGCCTCCGTCGCCTCTACGCCTTCGTAGTCGATGGCAAGAAGTTCCTCGCGCTTCAGGAAGTTCATCAACATCGACGGACGCCCGGTCGTCGCCCACGTCGCCTTGAATCCGCTCGCCGATTTCTCGTCAAGCGTCAACGCAACGGAAATCGGGTTGTACACGGTCGTTTCGACATCAGGCGCGAAACGGAAACCGTTGAACCACCACTTCATCTCGGCGCGGTACTCATCGTATGACTTGCCTATGATCCGCGCGTGTTCGCGCAGATGCTCCTCGAAGTTCGCCGAAAGTTCATCCTCCGTGTAGCCGAACATCGTCGCGTACTCTTTTCTCTGCGACACATCGACGATGTTGCTCAACGCGGAGAACACGGAAAGCCGCGTGAACTTGCTGACGCCCGTCATGAACAGGAACTTGATGTCGCCCGTGCGGTTCTTCATCTGCGAATAGACGGCGGAAAGCCGGTCCCGTACCTTCTCCGCGAAGTCGAGGTCGCCCAGCGCGTGCCCCACCGGCGCGTCGTACTCGTCCACAAGGATCACGACGCCCTTGTGGACGTCGTTTCCGTTCTCGTCTTTCCGGACGGCAAGCTCCGTTATCGCCTTGCCGAAGTTCTCATGCGCGGACCTAGAACTGTCGTATGTGTATCCAGCCTCCGTCAATCGGTCTTCCACATGGTGCACGAGATCCTTCTCAAACTCTTCGAGGCTCGTCGTGGTGAGGTCGTTGAACTCGAAGTGGATGATGGGGTATTTCTCCCACTTCCAGTCAGTCCCGTCAATGTAGAGCCCCTTGAACAGTTCGCGCCGTCCGGAGAAGAGCGCCTTCAGGGCGGAGACCGTCAATGACTTACCAAACCTTCGCGGACGCGAAATGAAGAACAGCTTCGTGTCGTTGTGCGCAATCAGACGGTAGATGAATTCCGTCTTATCGACGTAGATCTTTCCGTCCCTTCGTATGGACGGGAAGTCGTGCGTATCTGTGGCTATCGGTTTCATTGCCGCACATTATACCAAAATTCCCGTTGGCGTAGGGGAAAAACTGAACGCAGCTTAATTTCACTTCGCGGCGGTTACTTCAAACGGTCCCAGCGGCAGACCGGAGTCGCCGGCATAGAGCGAACCCACCCACGGCTTGCTGTAGAGGTAGCGCAGACGCTTCGGGGCCTTCACCTTGTCGCTCGCCACAATCAGTTCGCGTCCCTCGTACATCTTGCCCTTCCGCCCCTTCTCGACAAGTTGGTTCGCGACGCGCGCGGGATGGAACACGCCATCCTCTCCGGCAATCTCAAACCCGTCCGGCGCGACGTTGTTCGGCGTGTAGCCGTACCACGACGTCGCGTCGTTGAATTCAAGCACGAAGCGCCCGTGCTCATCGACATGCGACGACTTGAGCGTGGGCGAGTCGGCGATCACGTCGTCGAAGCCGTAGATGTCCTTCAGCGCGTGGAGGGCGAGACGGCGGGCGACGGGTTCCTTGGCGTTGGGATGGATGTCGTAGGGGTTGCCAAGGTCGCAGGTGACGGCCATGCCGGCGTTCTTCTCCTCGGCGGCGAAACGCGCCTGCGCGAGCTGCACGTCGTACCAGCTCCTGTTGAAAGGTGCCAGCTGCACGAAGTACATCTTCAGGTCGGGGTTGCAGAACGCCTTCGCCCAGCTTTTGTAGAGCGTGTGCATCTTCCCGGTGTAGGCTGCTCCGTCCTTCGAGTTGGAGCAGCCCTGGTACCAGATGAATCCCCGGCAGGCCATCGGCGCGAACGCCGCCACCATGCCGTTCCACATCTCGCCGCCGGGTGCGATCCACGGCTCGAGACGCGATCCGCCCCAGCTGACGTCCACGAGCCCCACCGGCACGTCGATGGCGTCGTGGATGGCAAGGGCGTAGTAGAAGCCGACGGCGGAGACAAGCCCCTTCGTCCAGAGGCAGATCGGCACGCGCGCGTCGGGGTCCTTGAACGTCTTGGCGGAGAAGTCGCGCCAGACGATCTTCTGGTTCAGGTTCGGCTTCTTCATCTTGCACTGCGGCGCCGTGTAGAAGCGGATGTCGCTCCGGCGGGCGAGAGCCGTCATGGTCTGCCCCCAGCCGTCGCGGTAGCGCGAGTTGCCGCTGAGGATGGGATCCTCCATGTTGCTCTGCCCCGAGGCAAGCCACACCTCGCCCACCAGCACATTCGCGATCTTCCGCTCGCCGATCACGAGCGTGCGCGGCTCCTTGCTCGCCGCCATCGGGTCGAGGTCGACGCGCCAGCGTCCGTCCGTACCGGCGGTGCCGCACTTGGTCTGTCCGGCAAACGAGACGGTCACGTTCTCGCCCGGCTGGGCCGTTCCCCACACCGGCACGCGCATTCCGCGCTGCAGCACCATGTTGTCGGCGAACGGCGCCGCCGGAATTGCCGCCGCACCCGCCGCCGCTGCGACAACTGACGCGACCGCGAAGATGATTGTTTTTGAGCTCATTTTATTTTCCTTTCTGAAGATTTTCACCTTGGGAGGACGGCGCGACCGTCACCGACACGAACACGGGTTTGTGGTCGGATGTTGTCTTGTCCCCCTGTTGTGGGGACCTTGATTCTATGCTCTTCGTTTTCCATCGGCGCACATTATACCATAAACACCCTACATTCACCAAGGGCTCTGAAAGTTTCCAAGAGGTGTCGGGGGCATCTGCGTTTTTCACCCATGCGTTTTGAGATTGGAAACAACCATGACAACTTTCAAGAACAACATTATCCTGCGGGCGCACCTTGAACATTCAGAATCGTGATAGTTTGAGGATCGGCAAATGGGCACGGGCGAGTTAGCCCGTGCGCCAAAGGCAAGTTGTTTCAAATAGTTGTTTCCAAACATCAGAAGGCTCGGCGGTAAATTACGCAGATGCGCCCAGAAGTGCCTTACGCAAAAAGACGAAAGTCGGCGGAAAGGATCTTCGGGTGGGTCTCGCGCCCGTCTGCGTCGCATACCGGGAATCCGGCGGCCTTTGCCGTGACGCCGAAGAGCCAATCCGCCTCGTTTCCCTCAATCCGCACCCGCCCGTCGGGCCAGAGGGAGAGAATCGCCGAAAGTGGTTTCGTCCAACCGAGGATGTGGACAGACCCCGGATGGCGCTTCACGTATTCGGGCGGATACTTGTCGTGACGCTTCCCAAACCACTGGTAGTTCGCGCTGTTGACATCCCAGTACGGAATCCCGTCGAGTATGCGGAGGTTGTCGTTGTGGTTGTGTCCGTTCATCACGAGGCGGACGGTTCCCGGCCTCTTTGCGTTGGCCTCGGCGAATATCCGGCGCACCTCGGATGCGTTCCGCACCGGCATGTAGTTGGCTCGTTCGAAGCTTTCGTGCGCCATGACAACGCACGGATAAGGCGAGCCCACGATCACCGACCGCAGCCACTCCAGCTGCTCCGGCGGCACCGAATAGCTGTGCCGCCCCTTGATGAAGGCATGGCCGCCTTTCCCGTAATGGACGAACTTCCCGGGCTCGAGGCAGAAGTAGTTGGCGTCTGCAACGACGAACCGGAACCCGCCCCGGTCGAAGGAGTAATACCCGGTCCCCTTCATGCGATAGGCATCCAGGGTCGCCTGTACGTCACATTGGTCCTGGTCGTGATTGCCGAGGACATGGTACGCCGGGATGCGTGATGCGTTGTACCTCTCGACGAACATCCGTTGGCGGGGCTTCTCGACGCCATGCATGAAGTCGCCGAGGTGGATCATCATATCGCACGTTTCACGCTCGGCGCGCGCCATGATCCCGTCGAGGAAAGACGTGTCGTCGCTGTTTGTCCAGAAGTCGTCGAAGTGGATGTCCGAGAACACGCAGACCTTGAACGAACGCGCGGAGGACGCGCCGGCGTCTCCGCCCAAAGGCGCGCCAACCGCCGCGCCAGCCGCCGCCGTGGCGATTCCAGAGACAAACCCTCTCCTGTTGACCTCCAACGGCTGCACCTTCATCACCTCATTCATTTCGACGAATAATCCTACCTCACGATGAGAATGAATCCACGACGATCGAGGTAGAGGCCGTCGGCGAGGGACTTAGCCCCCCAGAGATTGCCATTCTGGATGAACTTGAACTTCGCCGTCTCGCGGTATGACTTCAGCACCGTGTCGCAGGAAGTCGCCGCGTTTGCCTCGAGGTCCGCCGCCGTGAGCGCGCCCTTCCAGATGCGAACCTCGTCGAATGTGGCCGCGGCGTCGGTGTTGTTCTTCCATCCGCACCCGCCGACGTATGTCGCAGTCTGGACAAGCTTGGGAAGCGTCCAGGCAGCAAGGCTGGGCTGCAGTCCGCCCACGTAACCGCCGTCGAGCGTATGCCGCCTCATCAGCATGCCAGTGCTGCCGATCGGCGCGGGCGCGTTGTCCATCATAATGGCGAAGTGCTCCATCCGGCCAGGCACCGGCACCCCGCATGAACTCCATGAGCTGTCGTCTATCGACGAACCGGACTTGAGGCTCAGCCATCCTTGGTACAACGACGCATCATGGTTATTCATCAGACAGAAGCCGTGGTCGCCGCTGTCGTCCCCGCACGTGAAAATCTTGGCATACCCCCGTTTTTCGTTCTGCGCCGCCCAAAGCTCCACCGTCACGGGACCGGCGTTCGTGGGAATGAGCCAAGAGCCTAGCGACACGTGCCCGACCTCGGAACCCGGCGTGGTCACGGTCGTCGAGCCGAGCGTGGCCGCGCCTACCGCCTCCGCCGTCGCGCCGCCGACGGAGTCGGTCCAGTCGCCGTTGAAGCTCCACCTGTGTACGATTTCAGGAGGCGCCTCCCATTCGATCACGCGGTCGCCGTTGCGAAGGTCGTTACGTCCCGTGATGTCGATCAACACCTGGGCGCCGCCTTCGGCGCCAAGGAAACGCGGCGCCACGTCTCCAAGCATGCTGCGGGCGGAGAACGTACCTGCGTACTCCGTGAGGTCGATTCTGGAGCCGTCGAGCATCACCACCTCCGGATGTGAGTTGCTGACGGGCTTGAACGTGCCCTTCACCCTGACGTATCCCGGGCCTGTCGTCTTTTGGCCCGAATACCTGTTCACGAGGCCGTCGACGGTAATGGTGTTGTAGAGCGCGATGCACGTGTCCAGGTCCAGCGTCGCCGCGGGAGCCTGCGTACCGTTGAAGATGTGAAGCCATGCCACGCCTATTCCATCGATCCTGCACACCGCGAGCGTGCCGTTCGTCACCGTCACGCCGTTGAGGTACAGCTGCGCTTCCTCCTTTCTGATCGTCGCTGTGAGCGTATGCCCACCAAGGTCGATTACACTCGCAAATGCCGAGCCGATCGCACCGCCGCCCAGAAGCATCGACCCGGTGATGTCGATGCTGGAATCCGCAGTTAGGACGATGTTCGAAAGCGAGCCGTACCAGCGCGCGTTGCCGCCGCCCATGTTCGTGCCGCTCCTGTTGGCGAGCGTTCCGCCGGCGAGGACGCACGCGTAATAGTTGTAGTCGTACTGTCCGTTGAAGTCGAACGTCGCGCCGTCGTTCACGGTGAATGTGGAGCCTTCCGCGCCGAGCGTGAGGTTCACGCCCTTCCGGCTCATCTTCAGCGAACCGGCCGAGACTGTCGTGCCGCCGGCATACTGCTGGCCGGCCTTGTCCGGCACGAACGTACCAGCGCCGTCCTTGACGAGCGAGATGCCGCCGGACAGCAGCAACGAACTGTTCGTCAGCGTATCCCCTTCCGCCACGTCAACGTGAAGCGTGCCGCTTGCGCCGTTCACCGTTCCTGCGCCGCAGAACGATGAGACCTTCAGCTCGTGTCCGTTGAGGTTCACCGTCACTCCGGTTGGAATGTCGACGGTGCCGAACTCGCGCCAGTCGCAGTTTGCGCCGAGCGTGACGTCGCCGGAGAGCATCAGCCGTCCCCACGCGACGCCCGTCGGATACGGAAGCGTGGTCGTGCCCGTCACGCGGATCGTGGTAGCGACGCCGGGCAGAGCCCCTTCCACTTCCGCGCCGTCGAAGTCGTAGCAAGTCCAGTTGTCCGGATCGGTCGCAAGACCGTTCCCTGCCGCGCCGGTCCATTCGGCGAACTCGATGTCGCGCACGCTCTTCGCGACGAGCGTCACGCCCTCCGCGCCGGCGACCGCGCGCCAATCCACCGCCGTGACGTCGTCGAGCGCGAAGGTGGTCGTCGAGGGTATCGCGCCCCACGCGACGACAAGAAGTCCGTCCGCAAGATCGGACCTTTCAGAGAGGTCGAGCGTCACCGTGCCACCGGCGGGGAACGTCACGCGGTT
Organism: uncultured Lentisphaerota bacterium; assembly: GCA_946413265.1. Lineage (GTDB taxonomy): Bacteria > Verrucomicrobiota > Kiritimatiellia > RFP12 > UBA1067 > RUG572. Next base: position 56,186 of record CAMKJU010000003.1, on the reverse strand, counting down.
GCCGTTTTTCGCGAGGACGTTGAACGCAATGCCTGTGCAATCGGAAAGGTCAAGTGTGGAACCGTCCGCAAGAGCGACGTTGGGGAAGTAGTTGGTGCTTTCCTCAAGCGGCGCGAACCGGTCAAGGACCGTCAGCGTCTCGCCGCCCTTGTACGCGGAACCGCGCATCACGCAGTTCGACACGGTGAACGGCGCATCGAGCCAGAGTCCGCCGCTTGTCCGACGGGCTTGCTCAAGCGTCAGGTTTCGTCCGATGTTCGCATGGTTCTTGTTCGTCGCGCAAATCCAGGAAGAGCCGATTTCAAGTTTCCCCTCGCCCTCGAACGTCGCATGGGCGAAGAAGAACGCGTTTCCGCTCCCGGGAAGGCCGTCGTAACGCAGGGTGTATCCGTTCAGGCGTACCTTGACCTCACCCCAAGACCGACAGATGAGGCCGAAGTTCTTGTTGCTCACCACCGAGTCGGAGGTGAGCGTGAACGGGCTTTCCACCGTCCCGGAATCCGAACGCGCGCGGCGCGAGCTCGTAAGGATGCCGCCGTCGAGCGTATAGGCGTGATAGCCCCAGCTGTTGCCGTTCACGTCGAATGTGCCGTCCGCGCCGACGAGGACGTCCGAGTTCGCCGGAACCTGGTTGTCGAACGCGGCTGCCGTGTACTTCATGCGCAGCGTTCCGCCGACGACCTCCGTCCCGCCGGAGTACTGCTGCTTCCCGAGTTCCGCGAGGTAGAGTCCCGCGCCCTCCTTGACAAGGCGCAGCGAACCCAGGAGCGGCACGCGGTCGTTCGCGAAGAGTTCGTTCGCCGCCACCTCCACGCGCAGGCGGCCGCCTGAACTGGCCGCCGAGGTGTCGGTGATAATGGCCAATGTGTCGGGCAACGTCGTGAAGCCGACGGTCTGGAGGTCGTGTCCGTTGAGGTCGATCGTCACGCCGTCGGGAATCACGATCTTGCCGAGACCGCGCCAGTCGCAGTTCGCCGTGAGGCGCACGGTGCCGGAGAGGACGATCGAGGAGCACGTCGGCATCGCGCCGACGGCGAAGTTCGCCGCCGTGTCGCCCGTCACCGTCACGACGGACGCCGCCGCCGCGCCCTTCGCCGCGAGATAGACGCCGTCTGAACGCACCTCGGCGTCGTACGAAGCGGCGGTCGCCGCGTCCAGCTCGAACACCGTGCCCCACGAGGGACGCTCGGCGAATTCCATCACCTTCAGCCCCACGGCGAGGTCGCTGCGGGACGACAGGTCGAGCGGAACCTTCGGCGAGACGATGCGCCCGAGCGTGAAATCGCCCGTACCGCCGTTCTCGTGGATCTTGCCGGTGTAGCCGTTGTACATGACGCCCTTGCCATTGGCATCGACGGCGGGGCGGAACGCCGCGCACAGCGTGCCGTTCGTGTGGTATATGTCGTAGTGGTAGATCCGCGCCCTCGCAAACCAGTCGGCCTTGTTTTCGCCTACGTTACGCGCCGCAAACATATACGCCGATTTTGCGCTGTCGGTATAGGCGGCGGTGAACGTGGCGATCTCCACCCCGTCCACGTACACGCAGCGCCTGTCGTCGTTGAAGACGACCTCGTGATCTGCCAGGGTCGGGTGGGTGAACGTGAATTCAGATCCTGTGGTATTGCCGCGGTCGTAACGTTCTTTGCGTCCGTCGGTACCTGGCAGCGAAACCGGATAATAACGGTTGGGACTGTTCACGCCGCCGATCATGGCATATCTGCTTTGCGAAGTCTGCGTGTACATATAGCCCACGTCCGTACGCGTTTCCGCGAAAGCGAGCGTCTCGGTGTCGATCCACTGCGTACCGGTGGACTCGAGGTATTCCACGAAATACCAAGGCTCCTCCTTGCGCGGTCCGGCGGTGAAGTCCGCGCCCGTACCAAGGTTGTAGTAGAGCTTCTCGTTGATTTCGTCGAACATCGCGGGCTTGCCGTTTTCATCGACGACGGGGATGAAGCGGCGCAGGACCTCGCCGGTGGCGGTGTCGGTGAATTCGCACCAGTAGATGCGGGCCTTGGCATGGTAGGCCGCCTTATTGTTGTTGTTATTTGAGGCAAAGAGGTAACATGTATGTGAGGCACCAGTAAAGGCGGACGTCAACGTGTTGATGTACTTGTTGTCCACGAACACGCGATGCAGCGCGTCGTTGAACACGATCGTGTGGCGCGTGAGGTAGGGATGCGTCTGGTTGGGCGTGTCGCTGTTCGAGACGTACCGTTCGTGGCGGGCATGCGTATCGGAGGCGTTATTCAACGAAACGGGATAGTACCTTGGCTGAGCGCAGGCTGCGATCATGTCGTAGTTCGCCTTGGCGCCGGCGGTGCCGAGGTATTCGTAGGAACCCCTGAACATCGTGTTCCGGTCTGGCACGACGCCCGTGTCGATGTGCTGCACGCCGGACGACTGCAGGTACTGCACCTTGTAGGCGTATGTGTCGGCGAACGCCGACACCGCCGAACAGAACAGCGTAACCGTGACAGCAAGCGTACGACAGCAAGTCGTTGCACCCTTCTCGCTTATCTTCACTACTTTGCTCATTATGTTTCTCCCTTGTTTGTGTTTTGGAAATCCTACAGTCCCACGACGTGGATCGTCTTGCCATTGAAAACGACGTCGCGGTTGTAGAGCTTCTCCTCCCAAGACTTTGACTTGTCTTCGTCGAAGATCGGCATCCAGCCTTCTGTGAGGCGGAGTTTGTCGAGATAGCCGGCAAGCTGTTCGTACGATTTCTCGCCGGCAAAGTTTTTCGCGGTCTTCACCTCCACTGCGTAGCGATGATTCTTGTATTCCACGCAGAGGTCGAGTCGTCCGCTGCCGAGCGCCATCTCGCGGAGGATGTGTCCGTTTCCGTTCGTGACGCGCTGGAGGAACGCCATGAGGACAAGGTGCGGCGTCGCCTCGCCGTACTCGTAGGCACGGCGGTCCGCGCCGCTGTTCTCGCGCCAGAACGCCTGGAACGCCACCATCAGGCCGGGCATGTCGATTCCGTCCTCGGTCGCCCACGGCGGATGGGGAATCGACTGCATCATGCGAAACTGCTCGTCACGTGAGAGGTAGCGCCCGATGATCTCCGCGTACATCCTGTTGGACGGCACGAGCGCGCCGTTCACTTCCTTGAGGAGGCCGAGGTCCTGGACATAGCGGTAGTCTTCGTCGTTCACCGACAGTTCCACAAGCTGGTTGCCGAGGATGATCGGCTCCATCACGCGGCGGACGCGCGGATCGCGCAGTCGGTCCATCAGACTGTCGATGTGCGTGTCGCGGCGGCGGATAATCGTCTCCTTAGCCGTCTCGATGTCCGCCACGGTGATCGGCTCGTCGTAGCGGAAATCATGTATTTTTTCGACGCATTCGCGCGCCAGCGCATTCACGAGCCACGGCTGCCCGCCGCTCCACTCCATAACGGAATCGAACACGTCCGGCTCGAACACCTGTCCCGTCGCCGCGGTGTGTTGGGCATAGAGTTCCCGCACTTCATCCTCGTTGAAGTTACGGAGCGTGAAGTCCTCCGTTATGACGTTGAACGGACTCTTGCTGCCAAGCGTCTCGGAATGCGGGCGAACCTTCGCCTTCATGTCGCGGATGTCCATCATGCCGACAATGGCCACGGACGAAGGAAACGGTATGTCATCGCGCGTGACGTAGCCATTGCGAAGCTCGCGCAGGAACGTAACCGCAGTCCCCTCGGTGAGGCCGTCCACTTCGTCAAAGAAGATGACGAGCGGCTTGTCGGCCTTTTGGGCAAGCATTGTCAGGAAAAGTTTTACGCCGAGGTCAGGAGGCTGTGGCAGTAGTTTAGGGACAGGCGATGACGGATCACGGACAAGTTCCCCGAAAAGGGGGTGAGAAAGCAAATCAGACCTCATGCACTCCACGATCTTGAATATCCCATCGTGCGGGTCGGGATACGCCTGTACGCTCTCCACGGTGAAGTAGAGCGCGATGCGCTCCCCTGATGCGTTGATGTCACGCACGAGCCCCTTCAACAGCGTCGTCTTGCCGGATTGCCTCGCGGCGTGTATGGCAAAATACTGCTCACGCGCCACGAGACGCATGACTTCGGGAAGCCTCGCCGTTGCCGGAAGCATGTAGTGTTTCGCCGGATTGCACGGCCCTGCGATGTTGAAAAACTTTTCCATGGTCGAAATTATACCAAAATTCTCATTGGCGTGCGGAGAAAAGAGAAACGCGAATTCACCTCACCACAATGGTCAAGCCGTCCTTGTTGACATTTCCTTCGGCGGGAATCGCAGGAAACGGCTTGAACATCGTCTTCGACACAGCGTCGTAGAACATCACGTTGCCATCCTTCACGCACGGCCTGAAGTCGCGCACGAGCTCTCCGTCCTGCCAGATCTTCACGCCATAGCAGCGGACGGAGGATTTGAGATCTGCCGCGCCTCCTTTATTTTGGGCGAAGAGGTACATGTTGAGGTTCGTGTCGATCGCGGATGTCGTCTCCGTCCGGTTCACCTCCAGATTTCCGTTCACGCGCAACGTGAAGGTCACGTCCGTGCCGTCGTGCGTGATGCTGCTCTCCACGTGGTCGGGACCAGTCGTATTGTACGACGACGTGCCCGCGTTGACGCTTTCGTTCCACGTCTTGTGGCACACGTAGTACTTGTTCTTCCGGCTGTTGGAACAGAGGATGAAGCGCGTATTGCCGCCGTCGATGCGCGAGCTGAGGAAAGAGGCGTCGGCATTGAGGAGCATCCACCGTATCTTCATGTCCGCGCTCGTGTTGCAGCGGCCCTTGATGCCGGTGTCGATGTACTGCGTGCCATTCGATTCCACCCACTCGACGAACGCGTCGGGCAGGCCGGCCTGCACCGTGGCGGACGGGACCGCGGTCGTCGAAATTGCCGCGCCCGCCTTGCCGAAGCTGTTGCGCGGAAACACCTTGACGTTCAGCCCGCCCGTCGCCGTGAGAGTCGCCGCCGAAACCTGGCATGTCATGGACGCATTCGCGCGCACGCTTCCAGACGAGCGGTGGAATCCCTCGGCGAAGACGAACCGCTCGTCGCTACCGCCTTCCGATCCCTCGATCTCCAGCTTGTAGTCAAATACGCGCGGACAGCCCTCTCGGTTCGCGGCGGGAATCTCGACTTCAAGGACGTCCCCCACGCGCGCCGAAAGCGCCGCGCCCGACGGGAACTCCGGCGGGACGCTCGCCTCCGCGCGCGGGGCGAAGGCAAGCGGGACGGGCTCCGTCATCGGAAGCGGCATCACCCAGTCGGGCCCGAGCAGGCCGAGATCCTCGAAGTCGCGCCGCTCGAACACGATGCGGTCGTCATACACGCGGGCGATCAGGCCCTGGTGTCCGTCGTCCCGCGCAATCTTCGACATGATGCGTCCGGAGTTGTTCGCGATGGTCCCGTCGTTCTCGCGCACGGCCGGAAGGAGGTCGCCGTATTCGAGGCCAGTGTACTTGAGCGACCCCGCGTTGATCGCGGTGAACGCGCCCTGCCAGATGGAACGGTCGTCGCTGATCGACGCATGGGAGTGTCCCGTGATCGCGATGGCGTTGGGGAAGGACGAAAGCGCCGTCGTGATGCGTCCGTCGTCGCGTCCCCAGTGCCACGGCCCGAGGCACGTGTTCTTCGGCGGCGCGTGCTGCAGGTAGAAGAACGGCTTGGCGGGATCGATGGTCGCGCCGTTCTGCGTGATCCACGTCGCGCCCTCCGGAATGCCGACCTCGTCGTAGCCCTTGCAGCCGCCCGTCGTCCAGTGCGCCCCGACGAACGTGTAGCCGCACACCTCCTTGCGCCAGACGGGCGTGTACGTCTCGCCGAACGTCTGCTGCCACGCCTCGGCAAGCCCCAACCCCCGGATGGAACCGGCGCTGGTGCCGCCATAGTCGTGGTTGCCGTAGATGAAAAGCCGCTCCACGTGGCGGCCGTCGGGCGCCGCGTCGTTCGGGAACACGGCGGACCACGTCTGCGCCACGGCCTGCAGCTCCGCGAGCATTCCGCCGTCTGCCATGTCGCCGCACACCGCCACCGCGTCCACCCCCTGGTCGCGGAACCATTCGAGCGCCTTGCGGAACATCGCCTGTCCGTTGAACGACTCGCCACTCTGTTTCAGGTGGATGTCGGTGAGGATGCCGAACGTCAGGTTGGGCGTTCCCTGCGAGAACAGACCCGACGGCGCGGCGAACGCGCGTCCGCCGCTACGGAGCGCGCCCCATCCGAACAGCGCCCCCGCGCCTTGAATAAATCTGCGCCTGTTCATTTCCATCACTTCACAGCCACCATGACTCGCTACTTGACGATAACCATGAATTGCCGGCGCACAAGGGCGTAGCCGTAGCCTTCCTTCAACGTCCTAAGCTCCCAGCCCTTAGGTATGCCGCCGATGTAACGGCGCAAATGTAATGGTTGGGGTTTGATTCACGATTGAAGAATATGTGATAAGGGATGAATCGCTTGGGATTCGCAAGGGATTCACGAGGGAATCCCGCAAGAAAAAGATTCCCACTGTGCCTGTCACGGTTCGCCTTTCAAGAGAACCTTGGGGGGGTACGTGGAGGTCCTGGCGGGAAGAGTGAAAAATATCACAACCGCAGCCACTCAGCCGAAATCGGCCGAAGTGCTGTTGTAATGGCGCAATCGTTGATGTTATTGAGGCCTAGAATCCATTCACACATTTACAACCTCCTAGTATCCGTAATCCTCCTCTTTGGGCGCAGGAACCCATTTTCCGCCCTTGAAGACAAACTTTTCTCCTTTCACGACGAGCCTTTTCACCTTAAAGCCCTCGCTTTTCACTTCTGGTCCCCGCTCCTCCCGTACCATCAGTGGAGCCAATTTTCTTATGCCCAGCTTGTAGCGCTCGTACGCAATCAACATGGCTAGGTTGCGGTCGTATGTCGTCTGCATTCTTGCACTACTTCTCTTCACACTGGTCATCCTGTCCCAGTTCGTCGTCTGTATTTTTGGCATTCGGTCCAGCCGTCTCACCTCGCTTCTGACAATGCCGTCTATTCGACCCACTATAAAATTAACTCGCTGACGGCTCAAGCCGCAATCCCTTGCGACAACCTTTTGCGCTTCCGGTTCTTGTCCAAACTGCCGAAGTCTAATGTAGCAAGCCCTATGCCTCTCGTTGCGGAACTGCAACCTGGAGATGATTTCTCGCACCACCTCCACTTCGTCACGTAACTCCAGCCACTCCTCGAGGCTTTTCTCTTTTGATCCCGCTTCTATCACCGGCTGGATGTAGTCGAGCATTTCCCCGCCTTCTTCGTCGTCCATTTCTGTCTTTCTGTTCAGCGAATCACTTTTTGCGTCTACTTCAATCGATACTCGGCAAGCTCGCTCTTTCATCTCATGTTCTGCCCAATACCCAGCGTACGTACTGAACCTTAGACCGCGCGTCGGCTCAAATTTTTTCGCAGCCTTCCACAAACCCATAAGGCCGCATTGGATCATGTCGTCTACGTCCTGATATCTGTATAAGCCAGACCATTTCTTTGCCTTTTCCAACACCAGGCTTGCGTTGTGAAGCACTAGGAACTCACGCCACGTCACCGGCTCCCTCGCAATCATTTCTGATTCTTCTTCCGCCGTAAGCAACGGATATTTCTTCATAATTCCTTTCAACACTGAACTCATGACATTTGACGGCTGCCTTTCTGGTGTAGCCGTCGCGAATGCCGCGCCCCAGGCCCGTGACCTCCTTGCGCGATATTTGCTGGGGCTCGCATTCCTGCATTCAACCGTCTCGCTCATAGTATCATCCTCCCCATCGCGTCCGACTCGCACCAAGAACGGAACTCCGCGCTGCCCCCTCCCGACACGTAGAGCTGGAGAAATAGAAGGGTGTTGGCGGGCAGGCGCAGGGCCGAGGCGGCGGCCCAGTCCTCGTCAGCAGTGAGCGCGGATATATATTGCGCCCACCCGCCAGACACCCCAAGATCGATTCCCATCTTCCACGCGTCAACCTTCGCGCCGTGGTAGGCGGCCTTGAACTCCTCGAAGTCGCGGCCCCCGTACGGGTCGCCCACGTTGACGAAGTGCGCGAACTCCTCCGTGTAGTCCTCCGCCCTGTGTACGACGATTCCCAGCGGCATGAGCGCGTACGAAACCCGGTTCATGTCGTTCGACCTGCACGCCCCCTCCACCCATGACTGGAACGTCGGCGTTACTCCGTATGCAGTCTTGTAGCGGATCACGAGGTCGTCGAAAGCATTTGTCTCGCAGTATTGCTGTCTCCCGGAAATGTACAGCATGTCACCCCGCACCGGAAAGAGATCCTTGATTATCTTGTATCGCGCCGCGAACACCTTGTACGGTATGCGCGGCGTTCCCGGTCGGAGCACGGGTATGTTCACCGGGTTCACCTTCGCCAGCATCGCGATTTCGTTCATCGCCCCGCCGAACTGGAGCGCGCGGGCGGACAGAGCGCGGATCATCTGTTCCTCGTACTTTTCGCCGTAGCACCTCTCAAGGATCCGCTCGACGGTGATGTCCTGCCTCTCGCCTTTTCCGGTATCTTGTACATTCTGCGGATTTGCGTAGACAGGCCTTTCGTTTGACGCACCTCTGTTCTCAACGTTCAACCTGAACTGCAACACTTCCTTGTTGTACGAGAAGTACCTGTCTTGCTCCGTCGGAAACTCGTCCAGTACTATGCCGTGATCGCGCTGCTTGTAGCCAAAGCCGACCCCGACGTGTCCCGGCCTGCCGGCTCCCAGCCCCCAGATGTATGCCGATATCTGGTCGTGGGGCGCTGGCAGCGCCATTACACACGACGTCCACGCCATGACTGCGAGAAGCGTAACAGTTGGTTTCTTCACGGCTCCTCCTCTTGTGCACCATGATTCGCTTCTTCCCAGCTCCCGACGTTATCCATAAAAGTAAGCGCCGTCTCCTTCACCATGAACGTTCCGTTAGACAGAGGCTCGATCTCGAATAACGTCCTCTGTCCTGCGGTTGGGTAGAGGAGCTCCGAACCGTTTGAGAGAATCGTCGCTCTTCCGTCGGCAGAATCATTACAGCGCACGTATACGCTCGACGGCGGCGCCGTCTCGAAGTCGTACACAACCCGTACGTGCGTATTAGTGTAAATCCTAAGCTCGATCCCCTCTCTGCCAACGTCTGCGTCCGTGAAGTAATGCGTCTTGCCCGTTTGAAGGTCGAAGTGCTTTAGCGGCCCGGCGTTGACCGGGAGGCTTTTCAAATCCCAGTCAAAAAAACTTTTTTTGACATCGTTGTACCTGACATACGGGTCACGATCCTCAATGCTCTGATAACTTATGTTGCCATCAAGTAAATCTTGGCATGCCGACTGCAGCATTCCCTGCATCGTCCCCACTGGATGCTCCCACGTCCCACCATAGGTAATTGCCGAAAGCGTATTCGTTTCCAAATGGATGCGCGGGGTGCCGAATCCAAGAACGAACCTCGCGCAGTTGAGGCGTACCATGCCGTTAGACGCTGTAAGCCCATCGGCGGTCAGTACCTTGTTCACGACCTGAAATCCCTTGGCATGGATGTCGCTATTGGTGATCGTGATCAGCTCGCCCGCCGTGAGGCGCCCGTCGATCTCAAGGTCTCCGTGGATGCGGCCGCCTCCGTTCGTCGGGACGTAGCACGAGAGCAGGTCGGCCAGCGTCTCCGGCGCGCAGGCGTCGAGGTAGTCCTGAAGGCTTCGATGGCGTCCGCTACCGACGAAAACGATGTTTTCCGGGTTCTGCGCGTAGAGATACCGCCCGACCTGGAACCACTGCGATCCTACTATCTGGTAGTCGTTTCCCAGCTCTAACAGCGAAAAACGGTTTGGCAGATAGTAGCTTACCGGGTGGAGGAACGAAAGCGACGTGTAATTTGTAGGCTGTGCCTGAAGCGCGATCGAGGTCACGTTCGTGTCCTGCCCGTCCGCGAAGATGAGCGGCGTGTTTGTCGTAATTAGCTGCACGGGCCACTCCGGCACGTCTTCGTGCTTGGCGTATTTTGACTTCTCCTCAGACCACACGGGGTCGTTTTCCTCTACTTCGGAGGATATGCCGAGGTCTTCGACGTAGGACTTCGTTACGATATTTGATACAGCGCTCGGGATGCCGTTTGTAGCGTCTGAATACAGTACCTTATTTGTTTCCGTTCCCTCGTAATGTGTGAACGTCATGCCGCCGATGGTGATGGACTGTGGCCTCGTGTTTGTAGTTACGGAGTCAATTTCGGCACCAGCAGGAAGCGTCAGAAAGTAAATATAATACGATTCCTCCGCTGCCATCTTAACGTAGTGCAGATGGAACCTCTCATTACCCCATCCCCCCACCGGCATTAGCAGTAGTCTAGCCTTCTCGCCAACGTTGGGGTCGAGATACTCCCAGTAGTCGTAGTTTTTAATCACGACAGCTGGCGCGGCGCTCGTGGCCGCGTTGCTCACAACCTCGTAGTTGCCAATTGTGCTGCCGAAGCTCCAGCCGTTGGTCAGCGCGGAGAGGTTGCGCAGCTCAACGGCCGCGAAGTCGAGGGCGGGCACGGGAAGCGGTAGGGAAGAGGGCGAGAAGCCGGGCGCGTGGGTAAGGCGGAGGACTGCCGATGCGAAGACGTTGCTCGGTGCGCCGAAGAACAGGCTCACGCGGTCCGCGCCGCAATCCTGCGCAGGGCCGAACGTGGCCGTGATGGTGCTGCCGTCGAACGTCGCCGGCGCGCTCCACCACGCGGAGCCCATGCCGTTCGTCTGGTACCAGAGGCGCACGTCCGCGCCGTCCGCGATCGGCGGCGTGGTGTAGCCCTTGAGCGTGACGGCGAGATCGACCGTCGAACCGTGCGGCACGGGCTTGATCGGGTACGGCGGCATTCCCGGCGAGTTGGTCCACGCGGCGGGGACGGCGGCGATGGCGGCGAGTTGCAGGGCGGCTGCAAGGGAGGTTGCAAGGATCGTGCAAGGGAGTTTGAGATGTGGTTTCATGATGGGCCTTTCTATTGAGATTCCCAGTCGGCGAATTTAGAGGTCGGGTGGGTGCGGTAGATGAGGATGAAATTTGACCATTCGGCTTGCCAGTATGCCCTAGACCCTTGGGCTGGAACAAAGGACGCCGCGTTCTGTGGGGGGGCGGGTGCGCCTGCTGCTGCTGCTGCTTTGTCCAGTAGTTCGCGGGGCTCGACAAAACTTTCCCAGTACGCGGGTTTCCCGACTTTTGTCACGAGGTTGCGTGGTGAGAACACCGGCACCACGACGTCTTTGCTAATGTCCGCGACGCGGGTTGTCCCGTCGTCGCTAATTGCATCGCGGGTATACGAAAAATCAACTATGGCGAACGCCGCCTCCACGGTGACGCGCCGCACGCCGCCGGTCGTGACGAGATCGGAATGGAAGCGCGTTGGCGCCGCGACTTCCTGATATCTCGGTATGCTGCGAGTCTCGCTGGTTCTGTATACCCACTCGTATACGGGATTATGGTTTTCGTCGTAGTCCGAGAGTTCCTTTTCGTTACTTCCGCCGATCTCGTATCGGCCTCTGTAGTAGGAGTTGCTGCTTGTGTGGGAAAAATAGAGCGCGCCCATGTAGTAACCTTCTTCGACGAAGGCGGAGCTGTTGGTCGGATATATGTGATTACCCCAGTCGGCAAGGCGCGTCGCGCCGCGCAGCGCGACATAGGAATTGGACAGCGCGACCGGAAACGAATAGGATGATGATGGCAGCGGGGGCGCGTTGGTGAATCCGGGAAACGCGCCGCCGCCCAAGTGGCAGTAGTCAAGGGCCGCGAGCTCTACCACTGCCGTCACCGTGTGATAGCGCAGCTCGTTCTTGTACGCCGACCATTTGTTGGTGTGGACGCTCACGGTGCCGTTCGTCATCGGCATCTCGATTGTGGAGAATCCGTTTGTCACCGTATCCGGGTCCTGTGCCGTGTAGTAGGCGACCTTGTAGATGTTGGTGTACGCGGGAGTCGGTGTCTCGAATGCGCGGGCGGCGGTGATGAGCGTCGCTCCGGGGTCCAAGTAACCCCAATGGTAGTCGTGGCTGGCGGCGGGATTATAGAAATAACCAGCTGCTTCAGGCCAGATACCCGAACGGCCTTTACCAGGGACTATGCTAGGCGGATCCGTTCCCTGACCGGGTACATAGTACTGCCATGGCGAGCCTGTGGAAGTCGGGGTGTTGGTGACGAGGTTGTAGCCAATCACGACGTTGGTGACACCGGCCGCGTCTGTTGCCGTGACCCATCTGTAGAAGCGATTTGTCTCCGACAGGTCCCACCTGCCGAACTCGGGGCGGAGGACGGTATTAGTGAAGAAGTTGTACGGGGCTGCGAATTCGCTCCCACTTAGGGCGAGCCGTTCCCAGACGGCCTCGTTGAGCCAGTCCAAGTCCTCGCTGCGCGGAATGTAGTAGGCTGGCGGGCTGCCCATTACCGTGCCGCGTATGTGGGCGGGACGGTACGGAGTGGTGAAGATGTAGTTTGTTGCGGCGGCGGGGAAGACGGATGCGGCGCCGACGGGGAACGTGGCGGAAAGTAGGCTTACGACGGGAAGTATGAGATTCCGTTTCATCATGCGTGGAAGAGCTGGAGGTTGGTGAGGGACTGGGGGCGGTAGTCGGAGACCACCGCGTTGAACATCGTCTCGTACAGCGGGAGCCAGACGACGTAGGGCGACGAGATGCCGACCCCTTCGGGATCCTTCAGCACCTCGACGATACCGTTGCCGCCCGTGAGGTCGGTGACGTTGATGCGGGCGTATATCTTCACGGTGCGGTATCTGACGTCGCTAGCCACGTCGGTCATGGTGTCGCCGGTGATGCTGATTCCGGCTGCGGCCGCAAGTTGGCGGATGCAGAGCAGTTTCTTCACGACAAGCGCCAGTCCGGACGGGAGGGAGCCGGTCCTCTGTTCCGTCGCGAGCACCCACATGAGGTCGAACCCGGAAACGCCCGTTCCCTGCGGGACTGCCGCGTCGATCGGCGTTGTGCGGCGGGGCGATATGGATATACTCCATTCGCTCCATTCTCCGTCTTCAAGTCTGCTCGTGGCGGTTATGTCCGCCACGTCGGCCTCGAACACGTCCCCCGCCTTGTCGCGGTGGTGCCTTTCGACCAGCCAGTAGTTCGGACGTTCCCTATCGTAGTCGTCCAATATCTGGTCGCGCACGCTTGCCCAAATGACGCGCCGCACGGCGGTGTTTTCGAGGCTGTCCACGCCGAACACCTTGACCGACGGCTTGACGTGGACCTCCACGATTGCATGGATCTCGTTCGAGTCGGATGAGGCTCCGCCCGAAGCAAACGCGCCGAGGTTGATTCTGCCGAGGGAGCGCCATGCGGGGTCGTCGTCCTCGTGGCCGGATGTTTCGCTTGCGGGCGGGTTGAGCGGCTCGCAGGCGCCGCCGACGTTGCAGCAGCCGGTCGGAAGGTATATTTCCCACAGCCCGACGGAGTCGTTCTCGGTCTTGTGGAGGCGGACGGCGAAGGGGGCGAGGGGTGCGGCCGCACGTGGTGCCGCGACCGCTGCCGAGATCACCGTGCCGTCCGGCGTGACACGCGTCGAGATGCCGGGGCCTTGTAGCGGCTTCATGCGGCGGACCGCACGCAGAAGATTGCTGATCCACGTGCCTGTGAGCTTGTCGCCGGGGCCGAGGGGATGTGGCAGCTCGTTCAGGATCCGTCTCCCTGCTGGTTGGCCTGTTGGTTGCCGTTTTGGCTTGTCGGCGCCGTGTATATCCACGCATGGGGGCCGGTGGAGCCGTCCGGGGTGTACGTCCACTTCTCCTGCAGCTCCCAAGTGGTGTCGCCGCGCTCCCTCCAGCGGTCGCCGCCCTTGAACCAGTTGGTGGACGCGTAGCCGCTGAGCGAGACCGGCGGGGTGGAGAATCGCCCGCAATCGGTGGAGAACTTTGGGGAGCCGCCTGTGAAGCTGCGCTCGTTGCGCGTGAGCCCCGGCGGGTTCTTGTAGATGGAGTTCCTCAAGATTACGGGGAAGTAGCGCACGAAACTCTTTATCCCGGCCATGTACGCCTTGCAGAACTTGAGCGCCGTGGCGTTTTCGACCTCCACCTCCGTCCCCGTCTCGTCGGTGTAGTAGTACTTCGTGTCCTGCCCGACGACGGCGGTCCGCTTCGCCTCGTCGGTCGCCAGCCACTTCCTGCACGTTTCGCGGACGGTAGCCAGATGGGGATGGTCGACGAGGTCGTAAGTGACCTCCTCCATCTCTATCTCGATGACCGTCCGCTCCGCATCCCAGTCATCTAGGGTGCCCGCCTCGTACTTGACGCAGCTCACCGTCAGAATGCCCATCCCGCCGCCAGTCGGGGCCAGCACGGACCGCACGGGCACGAAGTCATCTGGAATCTTGCCGGCTAGGGACATCTGCTCAAGTTCGGCGATGGTGCCCTCAAACGTGAAGGTCTTGCCGTTCTTGTCGGCGATCTCCGTGGTAACGCCTGTCTTGACGCCGCCGCCTGTTCCAAGTTTTTTCACTGGTGCTGCCATGGTCTATACTCCTCACTCGCCAACTATCGCCACGCCGTCCGTGCGTTCCGGCTTGTTGTCCTTCACGGCGGCGATCTCCTCCTTCAGAAGGTCCACGATCTTCTTCACGTCGCCCGCTATTCCGGAACGGCCCTCCACGCCGCTGCCGAGCCCCAGCGCGGTGAGCCTGTTCTGGCTCACTCCCTCCGTCGCCGCCATCCGTTCGGCGAAGGACTCGCGGTTCTGCCGGTGTTTGGCGGACTCCTCGGCGGCGATCTCGTTCACGACCGCCAGCCGTTGGGACTCCCTCTCCTCTTCGGTGTCCGCAAGGCCCGCAGCCTCATAAGCATGGTCGCGCTCGATTTGCTTCCGTTTCTTCTCGTAGTCGGGGTCGTAAATGTCCAACGCCCTGATTTTCTCCTGCTTCGCCAGCTCCAGCCGATTGGACTCCGCCTCTTTCGCCTCGGACGCGGCCTTCTTCGCGTCGGCTTCCTCCTTCGCCTTCTTGCTCCGCGCTTCTTCCGCCGCACGCTCCCGCGCGCCCTGGGCGATGGACTGCCTTGTCGCCTCGGCGCGCGTCTTCGCGCCCTCGACATCGCCGAAGACGACTTCGATCTTCTCGCGCAGGATCGCGGCGGCGTCCTCCGCCGCCTGGATCGCCTCCGCCTTGCTTTCCGCGCGGTTCCGCGCCGCCTTCTCCCGCTTTTCGAGCGTCTTTATCCGCTCCTCGTTCTCCTCGCGCTTGTCGCCTCCAAGCGGTCCCATGGCGTCGAGCCATGCGCGGCCCTTCTTCCGCTGCTCGATTTCGCGCTTCGCGGCGTCGGCCTCCTTGATGTCGGCGTCGCGGCTCGCCTTCTGCCCGGCAATCTGGCGCTCCTTCTCGGCGAGCTCCTTCCGCAGTCCCTCCGCCTCCGCGCCACGGTCCTCCTTCGTCCGCGCAGCCGCAGTGTTCGCGGCCTTGGCCGCGTATTTGTCCTCGATCTCGCGCTTGCGCCTGCCGTAGTCCTCGGACGCCGGGTCCAGCGCGGCGATCTCCTTCTGCTTCGCCAGCTCCAGCCTTGCGTCCTCCGCGTCGCGCCGGTTCGAGGTCTGCCGGGCCTTTATCGCGGCGCGCTCCTTCTCAAGGCGGATCGTGCGCTCAATCTCGGCGTTGAGTTCCTTGTAGGCCTTCGCGGCGTTCTCCACGCCTCGCTCGTACCGCGTCTGCTCCAGCTCGCGGCGCATTTGCTTCGCGGCCTCGCCTCCCTTCGTGACCCATTCGTGGAGCGACTTGAACGCGCCCACGACGGCCTGTATCCCGCTGATCGCGAAGCCCACCACGCCCATCGCCTTCGTGAACGCGCCGATGCCGCGCGCAGCCGTGGCGAACACGCCCTGCAGGCGCTTCACTGCGCCTTCGGCCTGTCTTGTGTCGGCCGAGACCCTGATCTTCACATCTGATCCGTCCCCGTCCGCCATGTCGGCGGCGGCACGCTAGGCGAGCGCAAGGCAGACGACGAAAACGACGGCGACGACCGCGAGGACAATGCAGATGCATTTTCCGTCAACGTCGAACAGCTCGTCGAAAAAGTCTTTGTCGTCTTTCACGCCTGCCATTATACCGCCTCCTCCTTTCCGCTGTCAAGGGTGAACCATTTCACGCGCCCGGCCTTCGCGTCGGCCACGTACCGCCGCTCGAGGTAGTCCATCCCGGCGTTGCGCACGCCGCGCCGCTGACGGCTCGCCGCCGCAAGCGCGTGGACGGTCACCACGGGCGTCTCCAGCGCCTCGCGCCAGCTCCAGCCGTACTCCGCGCACAGCCATTCCGCCAGTTCCAGCGGCCAGCCGAGCCCGTGAGGCGTGAGGTGGCGGCGTGCGTTCTTCGGCGCGGCAGGGCGCACGTAAGTGGCGAAGGCGTCGTTCAAGACGGCCTCCACCGCCCGCGAGAGCGCCGAAAGACCGAACTTCGCGCGTCGGCAGAACTGCTCGAGGTCGGATTCGCCGGAAAGCACGAACGCCGCCTCCACCAGCTGGCCGCGCGGGACGCGCCGCACGAGCGACACGCCGCGCTCGCCGAGCCGGATGGCCCCGGCCAGCGTCAGCGGCTTCAGCGTCACGTTCCCAGCAGCCCTCGGCTGCGGGAACGCGGCAAGGTAGTTCTCGTGCGGGATCTCCACGGCGCCTTAGGTGTTCGTATTGGTGCTGGCCCCCGGGACGGTGAGCGTGGCGTCAACGGTCCGCAGGCCGATGCTCACGCGCTTGACGTCATCGTTCACTTCATTCACTTCCCACTGCGTGACGACGTACTTCGTATTGTTTACGGTAACAGGGTCTCCGATCTCCTTGTCTTCCGCGTCCGCCTCCATCACCGCCTCGAACGACTGTTCGCTGTGCGGATCCGTCACGTACACCGCGAGGTCCGCGCCCGTCTCGTCGTGGATGATCCGCAGCTCGCCGCCAGCAGCTCGCCGCGCCGTCTGCGAGTGGGTCTTGGGCACGGGGCTAGCGGTCGCGCCGGTCGCGAGCTGCGTCCCCAGTTTGTGTTCCATTGCTGACATTTTACAGTTTCCTTTCTTGCTTGCCTGTTTATTCGCCACGGCCCGTAAGGCCCGTGACGGTGAAATCGTGCGTGATGCTCATGCCATCTGCCGTCTCCGTCGGCGCATTGCCGCCGGCGGCGCGCAGCGCGAAGGGCCGGAATTTCCCGAAGCCGAGATCGGCTTCAAGGCGTTCGGCGTCCATCTGCCACTCGCCCACAAGGCCGCAGAGCGCCTCGGTCATCGGAATCACCGTCGTCGCCGCCGCTCCTGCCGACGCGCTCCTGAACCACGTCGTCACGCGCACGGCCAGCGTCGCCTTGTTGAGCATGAACCGTTCGTAAGCCGGCAGGCCCACGGAGACCTCGACGAGCGTCCCAACCGGCTGCAGCTCGGGGCCGGACCTCCCTTCGGAGGCGTCGCGCCAGCGTCCGCGGATCACCGGCCGCCGCGCCGCCCCCACCGCGCCGAGCGCATCCACCAGCGCCGCGCAGATTTTTTTCTCCAGCTCGGCCGCGATCACGACAGCACCCCCAGCGAGTTGTAGATCTTCGCGGGCTTCGAGATGATCACGCCGTCCGTGGTGGCGTCGATGGCCTCGGTGCCGGAGGCGAGCGCCCGAAGGCGCGCCTCCTGCTCATCCGCCAGCTTCGCCCACGGGTTTGAGTCGTCGGCCACGCCGCGACGTCGGTAGAGGATGTCCAGCAGGAACACCCTCACGGCGTAGTCCGCCGACGATGAGTACTGGACCGGCACGGCCCCGCCGAAGATGGCCTCGGCGCGGGCGTTCGCGGATGCGAGCGCCGCGGCGAAGGCCTTCTCGTCGGCGAAGCCGTCCTGGTCGTCGTCGAGTGCCTCGATAAGCTTCTGCTCCGGCATGTCGCCGGTCAGGTCGTCTATCGTCAGCCTCGTCATGGAGCCTTACTTCTCCTCCCAGGCTGCCACGGCCGCCGCGCCGCCCTTGTAGGCGAGGAACGGAAGAGTCAGGAAGCCCTCGCCGCGCGCGTGGACGCCGTAGAGGAAGTCGTTCGTCATGAACACGTTCGTGTCCTCGTCGCGGTCCTTGCGCGTCAGCACCGGCAGCTTGCGCTTCTGGATGCCCACGGCCTTCACGCCGTTCTTGTCGCCGAGCACGTACCACTCGTTCGCGTGGTCTCCCACGAGCGACTGCGACACGCGCACCTTCAGCGCCTTCGCCGGGCTCACGTTGCTCACCGTCGTGCCGCTGTCCGCCACGAGGTCGGCTTCGCAGATCAGTTTGGCCGCCGCCTCGAGCGACGGGCCCACGAGGAGCACGTCCGGGCGGATCTCGCCCGGCTCGCCGCCGTAGAGCTTCCAGCCGCGCATCGCCGCGATGGCGGCCTCGACGGCGGCCTTGCTGAAGGAGGTCGTCACCGCGTTCGTGAACGTGCTCTCCCCGAGCACGCGGCCCGAGCAGAAGAACGGGTTGCCGTCCGCCCACTCGCCGTTCCCGAGGAGCGCTTCGATCGCGAGCTTCTTCCACAGGTTCTCGGCGTCCGCGCCCATCATGCCCACCAGCGGCGCGTAGACGCCGTACTGGTCGTCCTCGATCTCGTTGCGCGAGACCTTGATCGTGTTCTCGAAGTCGCGGTTCACGACCGTGAGCTTGCCGAGCTTCGCGTTGTTCAAGACGCGCTCGCCCACCCACTCGTGGATGCCGTGCAGCTGCTCGAGCCAGCTGTGCTGCGTGGCGGAGCCCGCGCCGGTGAAGGCGAGGGCGATGTCCTCGGGAAGGAGGTCGTTCGGCGTCACGCGCGTCTGCGCGGCCTTCTGCGCCTCGGTGAATTTGGTCTGGAACGTCTTGAAGAGCGCGTCCAGGGTTGCTGCAGTGATGTTCATGTCTTTGCCTTTCCTTGCTGTTGTACGCTTGCTGTTTCCTCGCCGCTACCGGCCAACCACCACCACGACCTTGCCGTCGTCGCGCACGTCGGCCACCTTGCCGACGGTCTTCGTGCCGCTCGTCTTGGTCACGGTCCAGGGGTTCGTCGCCACGGAGTAGGCCGTCGCGCCGATGTCCTTCTTCGCGATCGCGCCGGCGCCGGTCGCGTTCTCGAGGATGAATCCCCCGCGCTTCACCGTCACGTTCTCGCCTTTCGCCGCGTTGTGCAGGAACACCCCGCACACGGTGAGCGTGCCGCCAACGGCGGAGGTGTTCACCGCGTAGGCGCAGCCGTTCGTGCCCACGGCTGCGATGTTGCCGGCGTAGACCGCCTCGCCCGCCGCGAGCTGGGCGTAGTCGCCGCTCACCTGCGGCGTGTCGTGCTCGCCCGCGAATGCCGCGAGCGCCATTGCCGCCATCGCGGCCATTGCAATCAGTTTTTTCATGTTTTGCCTTTCCTTGCTGTTGTACGCTTGCTGTCACTTCCCCGCTTTGAAGATATCCGGGCTCACCCCGCAGTTGAGCGCGATCTGGCGCAGCTCCTCGGGCACATCGCCCTCGGCGGCATTCTCCTTCATGTTCGTCGGCGTCTTCGCGTTGAGCGGCACCGTCACGGGCGTCTTCGCGATCGTGGCTTTCAGGTCTTCGACCGTGATCTTCCCGATGGCGTCCGCGCCGAGCGCGATCACCTTGCCCTCGCGGGCGGCCTCGGCGATGAGGTCGGCCTTCTCGTGGGCGACGGCTGCCGCCGAAAGCGCGGCCACCTTCTCCTCGATCGGCTTCACGGCCTCCGCGACAGCAGTCTTCACCGCAGCCGATAGTGCCGCGTCCTGTTCCTCCTGCGTGGGCTTCTTGCCGGCCGCATCGAGCGCGGCCTGAATGGCCTCGTCCGTGGCGTCCTCGCCAAGCCCCAGCAGCTTCAATAGCAATGCCTTGTAGTCCATTGCATTTCCTTTCTGTATCGGAGCGGCGGGCTTCAGCCCGCCTTCCTGGTTGTTGATGATTCCGCTCAGCGCGGAAGAGATACCGCCACTCAGCGGCGCCTCCACGAAATCCATGCCGTCCACCGCGCCGGCGCGGCACAGCGCCACGCTCGCCACGGCCACGAGGTTGCCTTCCTTGTCGGTCACGGCCCCGGCCGAGACGTCGGCGTAGTTCGCCGCCATCTTCTCGCCGTCCGGAGTCCAGCTCGACATCGTGATGTACACGCCGTCGCCCTCGACGGCCTCGATCGTGCCGAAGCCCGCGACGGGACGCGGCTCCTTCGACTCCTTGTACGCCGCCGTGCCGGGGAAGGTGTTGTGCTCGAAGTCGAGCGCCACCTTGCGGTAGGGATAGGTGTCGGCGTTCAGGCACTTCACGAAGAGCGCGCCCACGTTCACGCGCTTCCCGTGGCAGTTCGGGTTGTCGCCCCAGTTCAGCACCTTGATCCGGCGCGGCAGCTTCGCCGCGTCAGCCGAAAGGCTCACGGCGACGCCGGTTGTGCGAAGAAGTATCACTTTGTCTGGCTTGCCCATAACGGCGCACAGTTTATATAAAAAACGCCGCGCGGGCTTGCGCCCGTGCGGACTGTGCGGCACTGAAAAAGGAAGTGTTTATATCATCAGTTAGCCTTGCTGTCGTACGCTTGCTGTCTCTCAGCCGCCCCCGTTCCCGAATACCTTGTCGATCTCCTTTTTGTAGATTGCCTCGACATTGTCTTTTATGTCGCGCATCACCGTCGGCGTGAGCTGCCCGTGTTCATCGATCGGGAAGAAAGGCCGCGCCGGCATGTGCTTCGTGCCGAACTGGTGGTAGCCTGCATACTTCACCTTCGTGCCCACCACCACGGTGTCCGGCCCCGTCACCACGGATCGGAAGTTTCGCCGAAGGTCTCCGCTCTTGATCAGCAGCTGATGCGTCGCCTTTTTGTCCTTGCGCGGAGCCCACGGCGACGGCCTGTAGTTGGGATCCCTGAATGCCTCCGTCGTGTGGTTCTTTACGACGTTGCCGATGACCTTCAGCGCGTTCCGCTGCGCCCGTGCAAGCGCTTCCGGGAAGTCCGCGAGCTTCCACGTAAGGTTCGAGGTGTCTATCGTGACCGTGATCATGCCCTGGCCCTCTCCAAAAACGCCTTGTACCCTTCCGGCAACTCCCATTCGCCGGGATCCGGCTGATGGTACCAGATGAAGTCCGTCAGATCCTGTATGCGGTTCCACACCGTCGCATAGTCGGGCTCGGAGCCAGTCATGTCGTAGTTGTACGCCATAAGCCCCACCAGCTGTTCTTTGGCCTCTTCCCTTGTCATGGTCACACTCCTTTCGTTTCCTTGTATTCGATGAGCCCCTTGCTTTCAAGCTCGTCGAGCTTGTCGGTGTATTCTTTGAGTATCGCCATCCGATCGCTCTCCCTGGCCGCCGCAAGACGCCGGTTGATCTGCTCGAGTACCTTCATGTCTGTGTCTGGGATGCGCCCCTTCGTCACGATGAGCCTGGCGCGCGGCACAATACCTGCTGCCTTTGGAACGGCCACGACGTAGTCCCATGAGGGCGTGTTCGCGTCTTCGCCGTCGAACCGCGTCCGATATGTCGCCATGTCGGCAGCTGAAGGGATATTGCCGCCCTTAAGGTGCGTGTGTATTGTGATGTAGTCACCGTACTTGAGCTTGTCAACGTTGAAATTCACCTCCTCCGCCGTGCCCTGGATCGTCGCCTCTGTCACGCCGGTCTTGCGGGATATTACCGAGAAGTATTCGACCGAGTCCGTCCGGCTCATTCCTGCGATGTTACTGGAAACGCGGGCCGTCTGCGTCTTCAGGCAGAGATCCCACATCGACATGGTGCCGCCGTCGTCGGTCTGCACGGTCACGTTCTTCGCGGGCGTCACGAATTTGAGCCGCCAGTCTGCGTCGTCCTCAAACCTTGGGTCCTTGCGGTATCTGTCGAGGTCGATCGCCGCGTTCGTTGGATCGAACGCAAAGCTCTCGCTCCGTCCCGGCGTGGGCATTTCCTCTGGAGGCGTAATGCCCTGCTTCTTCGCGTCCAGTTCGGTCAGTTCGATCACGATGCACCGGCATCCCCAGTCCCATGGCGGGTAGTGGGTCTTCCACCAGTCATCGTCGGCCCTTAGTATCTTCCCGTCGAGCGCGGCGTGTCCGGGACGCACCCGCGAATCGCCCACCGTCTCGTACTTCCAGTACGGAAAAATCTCGATGTCCTCCATCTGCTGCTGGTGCCGCGCAACCGCATACGCCTGGAAGCCGTGCGTGCGAAGCATGAAGTTCGCCCGGGCCTTCGCCGCCTTGTCGTCGCCGCCCACGAACGGCGAGATCTCGGCGGCGATCTCCTTCTTCGCCTCGTCCCAGCTCGCGCCCTCCGGAAGCTTCGCCACCGCGTCGCGGATGCGCTGCAGCGCGTCCAGCTGCTCGATGCCCGCCACCGTGAACGCGCGCTGCTTCAGCTGCGGCGGAAGGTTGCCGAAGTGCGTTGGATCCGCGACGGCCTTGCCGTGGATGTAGTCCGCGGCCGCCTCGTTCGGGAATGTCTCTATTGTCAGGTTCGCTGTCATCGGTGTCTCCTAGTATAGCAAATTCTCCGTCTTTCCGGAGCGCCACGGTTTGCTGGTAGTATTCGAGCGCGTCCCCGCTTGCGCCACGGATTCACGGCCTGCGGCGTGCGCACGCCCTCGGCTTCCCCATTTCCTGATTTTCCATGGCCCAGGCCGCCAATTGCAATTCATTCGACATACCGCCTCCACCCGCCGAGGCCGTTTGCCTGAAGGTACGTCTCGCGGTCCTCTCCGCCCTCGTTCCAGCGGTCGGGGTTGTCCATGCAGTCGGCGAGGTGGCGGTACCAGCTGTCGAGGTCGAGGAGGATCGTGTTCGGCGCCACGCGCACCACGTCCACGAACCCCGCTCGCCCGAGGCGGAGGATCGTGTCGTAGCGGCAGCGCTCGTTGCCGTCCTCGCCGGCGCGCGCCGGGAAGCCGAGAAGGGCGGCCGTCCTGGAATCAAGCCGCACGTACCGCCCCGCCACCGGCACCGGCGCGTAGGTGCCGTCCTCCTGCTTCGACCACCGGCACATCACGTAGGCGTCCGGCGGCGTCGCCGCGTCCTTCGGCACCCAGGCGTGCCGCCCCGGCGCCACGCGCACCATGTTCGGCTCCGGCTCCACGGCAAGCGGCGGCGGAATCTGCGACCCCGCCAGGTTGTCCGGATGGCCGGGCTTGCCCGGCCTTTCACCCCCGAAAAGGTCCATCTGCACCATGTTTTCGACCATAGCCGCACGCCTCCAACCGTGGAATCGCCTAGAAGCCGCGGGAAAACGCGGGAAAACGCTTGGAAGCGGCGGGGAGCGGCGAGTGTACCCCCGCCTCGCCCCGCGCTTCTAGGGCCGTTTTTGAGCGGATTTTCGCGGCACGGTTCCGCAGGGTGAAAATGACCGCCCATGTCTGCTTCGCCGTGGCGGCGTATCGGTCGGTCTTGTGGATCCGCGCGAAGAGCGCGTCGGCGTACCGCCGCGCCCCCTCGCGCCCGCCGAAGGCATCCGCCGTTTCTCTCTCCACAAGTCCCAGCGACCACTGCGCCCGCCGCTGTTCGTCGGCGATCCCGGATTTTCCGGAATCTCCGGATTTTCCGGAATTTCCGGCGAGCTCGCTGAAGTAGCCGAGCACGGCGGCGTAGTCGCGCTGCGTCACGGCCCGGAAGGAATCCGGCGCGGCGGCACCCACCACGTCGTGGAGCGTCGCCCGCCGCCAGCTGTCGAAGTCGACCCCGTCATCGACGAGGCCGGCGTCCGACTGCACCTTGTACGCGCGGCGCGCGGCGAGGACCATGGCCTTCACCTGGTGCGGCTTGACCACGGCCCCGCCCTGCGCGCGCACGGCCCTGTCAACGGCGTTCGCCATCACTTGGCCTCCTTCTTGCCATTGGGCTTATCGTCGCCTTTCGGCTTGCCGCCTTTCGGCTTGCCGCCCTTCGGCTTCTCGGGCTTCAGCTCTTCGGCCTGGGGCTTGTCGCCCTTCGGCTTCTCGGGCTTCGGCGCACTTGCTGTCGTGCGCTTGCTGTCTTCGGCCTTCTTCGGCCTTGTCCACTTAACCGGCATCTTGATCACCTCCTTTCTGCTCTTCGCATTTTACACTTTCCATTTTACACTTTACACTCTCATCCTCCTCCGGCCAGCAATCCGCGATGTCCAGCCGCACCGGGCGGAACTCCGCCTGCGTGCTCGCGCGCCGCTCGCACACGAGATACCGCTTTCCCTTCTGCGGCTTGATCGAATCCTGGAGGATCCTCTTCGCCTCGCGCCAGTCGGCGTTGTCGATCTCCATCCGGAGCAGCGACATGATCTTCCCCGTCGAGAGGAAGCCCTGCGCGTTCGCCTTGAACGCCTCCGCCACGATGAGCCGCAGCGCCTGCGCGTCGTTGCCGCCCACCTTCGCCAGCACCTTCTCCACGTAGCCGAGCATCAGCTCGCGCGCCTTCACCACGCGCTCGTCGAGGAAGATGTTGTACTGCTGCCGGATGCTCACCTGGATGAGGCCGTCGAAGCTGCGCGCCGAGAAGTTTCCCTTCGCGCCAAGCTTCTCCTTCGTGTCCGCGAGCGCTTCCAGCTCGGCGATGGTCTCGGCGACCACGCCCTCCAGCAGCTCCCGCGCGCGGAGGAACCGGGCCAGCACCTTGCGCACGGCCTTGTCCTTCGCCTTGTCGTACTTGCTCACGTACTTGAGCGGGACGTCGTTCCCGTTCGAGTCGCGCATCGTCGTCACTTGCTTTGCCATTGTGTTTGTCCTTTCACTTTACACTTTACACTTTACATTTTACACTCCACTACCTTCTCCCCGTCACCGCCGTCACCGCGCGGCTCACCGCGTCGGCCTCGAGCGAGGCGAGCTCGCGCGCCACGTCGCGCACGAAGGCGTAGTTGCCCGCGAGGAGCGCGTTGGGGCGGATGATCTTCGCCGCAACCTTAAGCTCCGCCGGCTGGGCGTCCTTGAACCGCTTCGAGAGGTACGTGCGGATGTCCGCCTCGTCGAGCGTGAGCTTCACGCGCTCCGAGAGACGGTTCGTCGCGATCTGCTTCGCCTCCTGGTAGGCGTGCGCCTGCAGCTTGTTCCACAAGGTCGGGATCGCCACCAGGATGAACTCCCCCGGCGTCGTGTTCACCAGCGTCTTCACCGTGTTGAGGCAGTGCGGGCCGAGGTGGTGCGCCTCGTCGATCACGAGACACCGCCGCGAGATCGCAAGCCGCGCCTGCACCTCCTCCAGACGCTGCACGCGCCCAGCCGGCAGCTCCGTGACGCCGAGCGCGCGCAGGATCGCGCCGAGGAAGGCGTTGGGCGAGTCCGCCCACACGTCGCTCGCCTCCACGTAGCTGATGCGCCCCGTGCCGTACTTGCCGCGCAGGAGGCCCACGGCGGTGGTCTTCCCCACGCCGCTTTCGCCCTGCACGATCAGCACGCGATTCGTGCCCGTGGCCTTCACCACGCCCAGGAACGCCCTGCGGATCTTCACCACGGTGCCGAGGTCGTCGTAGATGCGCTCCTCGCCGCCCTGGTTCGCCAGCTCCTCCATCGTGGCGTACACCGCCCGGTACTTCGTGAGCTGGTTCTCCGCGTTGTAGCCCTCCAGGTTCCCGGCCGAGATGTCGCGGAAGCTCTTCTCGCTGCCGAGGTCGGTGAAGTTGCGCACGAGCTGCGCGCGGCTCATGCCGTGCGACTCGCCCCACGCCGCGATCTTCGCGGCTGTCTCCACCAGTTCGTTTTCCACTTGGTTCTTCATGCTTGCTCCTTCTTCTTGCTGTCACTTCGCCTCGCTGATGAAGTAGGCGATCGCGAACGGCAGCCACGTGGCCAGCCACACGAAGAATATGATCTCGTCCCCGCTCATGCATTCTCTCCCTTCTGCCGCGCCACCGTGGCCGCAAGCTCCGCCTCCGGCGAAAGCGGCTGCACCCTTGCTGTAGTACGCTTGCTGTCCGCATCTTCCGTCTCTCTGACTCTCTTGATCGAATGCTCAAGTGTATCCACGGCCTGATCAAGCCAGTAGCATGACTGATGCAGGCATTTTACGGCGGCTCTGTTCAATGCAGTAATGGCCTGGGAATCCTCGCATTCACCTAGTTTGACTATTTGGGCCGTACTGCCCAACACGGTTGTCCTGGCTCGCTTGATTGAACCGAGCAACTGTGAAAGGCGGTTACCGTCATCTTTCGTTCTCTTCATCACTCCGCCTCCTTCCCGGCTGCGCTCAGCGGGATCAGCTGCTCCCCGTAGGTGAGGGGCAGAAAGCCCTGCGCGGCAAGCGCCTCGTTTTTTCGCGCCTCGTCGGCGCGCGCCTTCGCGGTCTCCACCGCGTTCCGGGCGGCCACCCGGTCCGCCCATTCTCTGCTTGCTGTGTGCATCTTGTGCTCCTTTGGTTTGTTGGTTGTTGAATCCCCCGCGCGGAGCGTCCTAGCCTCTCCGCGCGGGGAAATGGTCACGCGTAGGCCAGCATCCGCTCCTCCGCCTCCAGGGCCGCAAGCCTTGCTGTCGTACGCTTGCTGTCGCATTCCTCCGCCGCTTCCGGCGCCTCCGCCGCCGCGGGCACGCCGCCGCGCAGCCCCCAGCCCTTCTCCTCGCCGTCCTCGAACCTCGTCCGCACCGGCCCGCGCGTGTCGTAGGCCGTCACCACCGTGCGCACCGCCGCGCGGTTCGCCCGCTGCTCGTGGCGGCCCGCGCCGCGCAGGTCCCAAAGCCCCGCGTCGTTCACGAAGTCCGGAGGCGCGCTCACGCACGGCGCCGCGCCGTCGATCACCGTCCCCGCGCGGAAGTCGCGCCACGCCTGGGCAAGCTCGATCGACGCCCCCCGCGCCGCCGCCGTCACCGGGTCGAAGCGCACCACCACCGGCGCGCCGTCGTACTTCCAGCCGTCCCGCGTCGCGAAGGCGTACTCGTGCCTGAGTCCCTCCAGCTGCGTCTCCGCCGTCACGAACACCATCCCGCCGCGACGCAGCGTCCGGCGCGCCGCCACCGGCATCGCGTACCGCTCCAGACCCTCCACGAGCGGCAGACCGTTCGCCGCCGCGCCCTGGTACAGCTCCTCCGGACTCCACGTCCCGTAGATCCGGCTCTCCACCTTCTCCCACCTGAGGTAGGCGACGGCCTTGTTCAGCGCCTCCAGAAACGTCTTCAGCGTCGGGAAGTATTTCCTCGGATCCGCGCTCCCGCTCAGCACCTTCATCCAGTTCAGGTTCTCCTTGCGCATCTCGCCACGGTACCGCCCGATCTGCCCGTAGCCCGGAAGGAAGATCGAGAGCGCCGTCCAGAGGCGGTTGAAGTAGTTCTCCACCAGCTTCTGGTTCGGCCGGCCCTTGGCGTCCACCACCCCCACGCCCGCCGTGCGCAGGAAGTCCATCGTCGGCTTCGCCTGCCAGCTGCCGCCCTCCAGCACCACCTTCTTCGGCATGTACCCCTGCTGACGCCACACCTCGTGCATCACGTTCGCGACGTCGCACGCCCGGTACCCGTCGCTCGTGCGCATCACGTAGCCGAACCCGCAGAAGAAGTCCGTCGCGCAGTCGATCCCGGCGAGCAGCTGGTAGCGCGCCGCGCGCCATCCCCAGCGGTCGCCCGCCTTGTCCCCGCGCCCCGCCCACGGCACCGCCACCGCCACGTTCACGCTCGCGTCGTCCCACACCTGCCGCTCGCCCGGCAGCAGCAACCGCCCCGTCTCCTCGTCGCGCCGCAGCCACCCCGGCACGTAGATGCCGTTGTTCTGCCCCTCGCGCGGGTCGCGGTAACGCGCCACCGCCACCGGCGACACCTCGCGCATCGCCCGGCGCACCTCCACCGGAAGGTGGTGCTTCGAGGAGCGCTCCGCGAGGATCGCCGCCCGCGTCTCGGGCCGGAGGCACGTCGCCGGGTCGTGCGCCGCGATCCGCGCCGCCATCGTCATCGAGCCGCTGCGCTCCGCCCGGTTCGACTGGAGGTAGATGCGCCGCAGGCACTTCTTCTCGTCCTCGTCGAGCTTCACCACCGGCGGCCGCCCGCTCTTCGGCGCGTCCGAGAGCGCCGCAACGCCGCCCGCGTCGAATTTCGCCGCCCAGCGGCGGTAGGTGGTCTCGCTCACCCCCGCCGCCAGCAGCGCGGCGTCCAGCGTCGCGCCCTCCGCCACGAGCCGCCGCACCTCGCCGACCTTCGCCGATCTCTCCGCAGCCTTTTCCATGGTCATCCTTGCTGTTGTACGCTTGCTGTCCTACCACCGCGTCCCTTTGCGGAACTTCCCTCTGCGCTCTCTGCCTCTCTGCGCCTCTGCGTGAGATCCAACCACATCCTCCAGCACCGCCCTGAAATCCTCCGGCGCGGCCTCCAACGCCAGCTTGAACCGCTCGACGATGGGCCCGCGGCTCTCCATCGGGACCGTCTGCCAGTTCTCGAACAGCCCGATGAGGCTCACCATCGTGCGCGCGCCGATGCCCACGTAGTCGGCGGCCGCCTTGCCGCCCACCTTGCTCACCTTGCCGCTCGCCGCCGCCTTCCACCGCCTGATCGGCGTCTCGCCGTGCATCACCGAGTCCATCGTCTCGAAGAGGTCCAGCTGCACGTACTTCCCTTGCTGTTGTACGCTTTCTGTCTCCCCGCTCACCTCCTTCAGCAGCTCAATCCCCGCCAGCACGTCGTTCTTCGACACCCCGATGCGCTCCGCTATCTCCTTCGCGCCCCAACCCTTTTCGTCGGCTGCGGTTTCACGTGAAACCGCAGCCACCTTGTTGCGCCACTTGCTTTCTTTACGGCCCTGGTACTTCTCCGGGTCCGCAGCGGCCAGTACTTCGCGTTCATGGCATTTCAGGTATGCCATCACGCGCGTGCCGGTTGTGACCTTGCGCATCATGGCGTTCTTGCACACCACGAACTCGGCCACGCTCAGATCGCCGAGGTCGAAAACCTGGGCGTCGGTCTCGGTCTCGCCGGCGGCGATGAGGGCGTTCATGCGCCCGATGCCGTCGATCACGAACCACTTCTGGGGTTCGGCGTCGTTGCTTGCTGTTGTACGCTTGCTGTCCTCGTCCGGCACCACGGCGATCGGCGAAAGCACCCCGGTCTCCTCGATTGAGTTGCCGAGTGCGGCGCGGTCCTCGGTGGAGGCCGAGTAGGCCTCCGCGTCGGCGTGTGGTTTGCAGTCCGCGAGCTTGATGCGCTGCATCTTGTAGGTAGGTCTTTTCATCTTCGGTTCTTTCTTGCTGTTGTCCGCTTGCTGTATCGGGGCGGCGGGCTTCGGTCCGCGAATCGGCTCCCTGCATTCGCACCCTGCGCCGAAGCACCGGAATCCGCCGCCCTGCATGTTTTCGTTCGTGCAGAATCCATTTTCATCTGTGAATCTGCACCGTCCGCCACTGGCAGTGTTCATCTTCGGTTCCTTTTCCTTGCTGTTGTCCGCTTGCTGTATCGGGGCGGCGGGCTTCGGTCCGCTGATCTCCTCCGGAGTCCCGTAGGGATGCACCGTGAGCTTGTACTTCAGCCCCGTGCCGCCGAAGTCGCCGCTCTCCACGTTCGCGATCACGAACATGCCGAACCGCTTCTTGGTTGTCGGCTGGTTCATGACGGCCATGTCGCCGATCGTGTACTTGCCGGCCGAGTCGCCGGGCTTCGCGCGGTAGAACACGTCGGGGAAGCGGCGGTGGGTTTCGCCGTCCATCTCCCAGATGCCGTACCCCTCGCCGACGTAGAACTTGTGCGGCTTTTCCTGTTTCATCTTCGGTTCCTTTTCCTTGCTGTTGTCCGCTTGTTGTTTAGGCTCTAGCCTCACTCACTGGCACCATGTCTCTCCAGGCCACACTGTTGCAACGGTCGAACATGGCGCGGCAGTCCTTGTTCTTGCACCTCGTGCCTTTCCAGAAGTTCCTGAAGAAGACAAGGTTCTTTTTCCCGCAGAACGGGCATTCGACCTCGTAGTAATATCTGCCAAGCTTCTTGACATTGCCTTCTTCTACGGACAGAGGCTTGTGCTCTGCGAGCAGAACGTCAATCTTGCGCAGTTTCATCACTTTCCCTCCTTTGCCTTGGCGATTTCGGCCTTTTTCGCGGCGATGAATCTCAACTCGTCAATCCGGCGTTCGGCTAGGCGCTCTACGCGCTCAATGTACCTAATGGCCCCACCAAGGGCCGTGGCCGATCCATTGATCTCGTTGACAAACGGCGGAATGGCGTATGAGAGAGTTTGCTTTGCAGACCTGAGATAG
Source organism: uncultured Lentisphaerota bacterium (assembly GCA_946413265.1). Taxonomy (GTDB): domain Bacteria; phylum Verrucomicrobiota; class Kiritimatiellia; order RFP12; family UBA1067; genus RUG572. The sequence continues at coordinate 26,160 of CAMKJU010000003.1, read as the reverse complement.
CTTTCAACATAGAAAGTCAGATTATCTATCCTCTGCTCGATCTCGCCTGGTATCACCTTCGTCCTTTTCTTCTCCATGTCACTCCACCTCCACTTTTTCGTCGTCATCGAAATCGTCGATCGGATCGACGCCGAAGTCGTCGGTGCCGTCGCAATCGCATCCACCGCCGAGCTTGGCGGGATCCTCGCAGTCCGCGAAGAACGGGCACATTGAACACCACATCACGCCACCTCCACCTTGAAGCCCATGTCGCGCAGCACGGCCGCGAGTTCGCGGCCCGGCTTGCGCTGGCCCTTGAGCACGCGCCAGATGTGGCTCTTCGAGCGCCCGATCCGCGCCGCCACCTGCGAGACCGGCGCCTCGCGCCATGGCCTCAGAATCGTATCGAACTTTTTCATCTTCTATCCTCTGACCGTTTTTGATAAACTTCTCGTTGCCCTCCTTGCGGCAACGCGGGATATTATACAAAACGTATAAGCGGAGCGCAAGGGTGTTTTTACAATTCGTATTATTTTTTTATGAGCTGCCTTTCTGAGCGACTGGTCGCGCTTCGAGGAAATGAAGCGCAAGGTGTGTTTGCGGCCCGTCTGGGTCTCAAGCAAGCCGTGTATTGTCATTATGAAAAAGGGCGGCGAGAGCCATCATTAGACCAACTTGTACATATCGCACAAGTTCTTGGCACCACCCCCAACGATCTGCTCGGCGTTTCGTCGTCGTCGGTTGATGAGAGGGAGAGGGTGGGGGCTGAGTCGCGGGGATCTGGGGCGGTCATGCCGGCGTCCGGTTGCAGGGATTCACGTCAGAGCCGATCCCCGCAGGTGCCCGGCGAGCTGCCGCAGTGCGCCCGCTGCCCGCACCGCAAGCTCGCGGACAAGATGCGCAAGATGATTGGTGAGGGGTGAGGGGGCGGAAAGTTGCGCGCAACAAACGCAACATTTCCGGCTTGCAATCCACCCGCGCTGTGGTAAAATGTCCGCGTCCCTTTTTGGGATAACAGGAGAACGCAGAGATGAACGAGCAGGACAGGGTACGAAATGAACGCTTGCTTGACGATTACCGTCAGGCAGTGTGTGCCATGCTTGAAGCCGATGGGTTCAGACGAATCGAGAACTCGAGTCCGAAGCATGCCGCGATCATCATCGAAGAGATGATTGGTCACGCAAAACATTCGTTCTGCGCTGTCGCGCAGCGCATGAATCCGGAGGTGTGGAGTCCGTGTGTCATAGATGCCCTCACAAAAGCTGTTAAGGGAGGGAGCGTTGCGGTCTCCTTGCTCGTCGTCACCCCCGAAGCGCTTACCCATCTTGAGGGCATTGACCCTGAACTGAGAAGCCACATCCGCAGGGCGGCGCATCCGGAAAACATCGGCATCAACCTCGCGGTCATGGACGACAAGGCTGTGCGTCTTGAGTATGACGTGGCAAACGACAGAGCCACGTTCTGCGTCAACGAGGCGGAACTCGCGAGCCTCGCCCAGGCCAAGTTTGACGCACTTTACAAGGCAGGAACGGCGATATGATTCTGGCGGATGCGGTGGCGTCGGGAGCGGATCCCGACGCCATTTCTATATGTGGATGTGTCGTTTCCTGTCTGCAAGCTTTCTGGGCCTGGCTGATGACGAGCCGAGACGATTCGGCGGCGTGGGCAATCGCATTCACGATCAACACCTGGGCGGCAACGATTCAAAAGGCACGCGTGTCAGTATACGAAGGCGTACATGCAATCTTTGTCGCTTGTAAAAAGGGCATCAAGGACGCTCAGTGGATAGAGGATGCTGAAAGTCTGACGGACAAAGAAGGACATAAGGAATTCAGATCGCGGCTTCACGAGCTCCAGAAATACATAGAAAATAAGGACGCCGAGTTTCTGGGCGACACCAAGGATTCCGGCATGTTCATGAAGCGCGTCATGATGTGCGCAGCGCTGGCGAGCGTCTTGATAATTGTTTTTCAGTGGTACTACAACGTCACGCTGGCAGTGTTGCTGCCTTATCCGCTGTTTTGCCTCTGGCAAATCATACGTGGACGGTGGGCCAGATTTCGCGTCTGGCAGATGCGGAAGAGTGTAGAAAAAGAATTGAACAGAATCAAGAAACGGTGTAAGAAGCCCGACGATCCGCCGTCAATGTGCGATTTGAAAAAGAAGCTCGACGTGTGAGCTGGTTGTAACTGCTCCCTACCTCACCCTGATTCCCTGGCTCCGCCTGTAGCGTGCCTTCTTGCGGCGTTCCTTCTGCGAGACCCTGCGCGGATATGGCGGTAGTTGGATGCTGAATGTGGACATCGACACCGTGATCGGCGTGTAGCAGCAGTGATTTGATCTCATTCTTTCACCTATTCACTATTCACTCTTCGCTATTCACTAGAACTGCCGCCCGTCCGACATTGGGCCCGGGGCGGCGGGCGAGCCGAGGAGTCTAGCCCGGCGGTGTAGTTAGAACCGCGGCACGCCCGCCGGGCACCGGCGAGGCGGCCACATGCCGGATGATGGTTCGCCCGCCGTATGCATGATCCCGTGCCGCGCCAAGGTCAGTTGCCCGCGTCTGTTTTGCGGGGTTCGTCCGGAGGCGGGATCGGATGCGCCGGAATCACGCAGCATCCGAGCCGGTCGGCCTCGGCCTCGAGTTCTGCGAGGCGCTTGTCGTATTCTTCTTGGGGCATGGTCGCCTCCTCATTTTGCGATGCAGTCCGTGCACGTTTCCGTCACGGTGCCGTCGGAGATGGTGCAGTTGCCGTTCTCGCAGGTGATCTTCGCCTTCGAGGCGTCGCCGCCCTTGGAGATGTACTTCGAGATCGCGTTGCGGAGCGCCGTGTAGGCGGCGTCCCCCGCCACGCTGCCGCCGCTCGTCGCGATGGCCGCGCCCACCTTGGCGGCGAGTTCGGCGGCGCCCTTGAGCGAGGTTTCGACCAGCTTGTTCAGCTCCTCGCTCGGCTCCGCCTTGTAGCCGTTCATCGTGAACTCGATCCTGTCCTTCTCCACGTCCAGCTTCGCCGTGTCGACGTGGGTGTCGATCCAGTGCCGCCAGCTGGAGAGCCTGACCGGCTCCTTCGCCTTCTGCACGGTCCCGTCATTGGCGACGAGCGGCTTCCCGTCCGCGCCCGTGATCACGCGCTCCCCGCCCCATTCAGCGGAGGTGGAGGTGCATCCCGTCATCGCCGCCGCGATCGCGGCGAGCGCAGTCATCATCAGTTTTTTCATGTTTTCTTTCCTTTCAACTTTTCAACCTTTCAACCTTTCACGGCCACACGCCGAGCCCGGCTGTGAGCTCGCCCGCGCCCGCCGTGCAGAAGAAGATCCCCTCGGCCCTCTCGCACACCTCGCGGGCGATGTCCTCCATGAGGCCGCTCCAGTTGCCGTTGATGTCGGCGATGTTGTCCGCCGGGAACTGCACCACCTCGCGGTCGAAGGCCACGTAGGCGAGGTCCCGGAAGAGGCCCTTCGACACCGGGCGGATGCAGGCGACGGCCCCGTTCTCGCCGAACGCGGCCATGGCCAGCTCCGCCCCGCCCTCCGGCGCCTTGGGCATGGCGAGGGCGCCGTTCGGCGGCACGATGTTGATGCGGCACTTCACGTTGCCGAACTCCTTGCACTCAGGCAGCATCCGCGCGAGCGCGGCGGCCTTGGCGGGCTTCGCCACGTAGAGCGTGATTTCCGGGTCCGCCGCGGCCGTCGCGGCGTCGATCCTGATGTCCGGGTCGTTCTCGAAGAGGGCTTTCGCCTGCTTCTGCCACACGATCCACGGCGGGCTGATTTTCAGCGTCTGTGTTTTCATTGATGTTTCCTTTTGGGGTTCGGGGCGAAGCCCCGTTTCGTTGTCTTTCCTCCCCCCGCGAAAGCGAGGGAAATGTGCCTTCTGGCCTCGGCCACCGATTCCGGCGTGTGCCGTGCCCACGTGATCCATCCGAACCACCTTACGCCGCGCAGCAGCCACCGGCGCTTGCGCTCCGCGACGCCGCACGCCTCCATCAGCGCGAGGAAGGCGGCGTCGGCGTCCTTGCGCGGCACGATCTCGCCGCGGTACAGCGCGTCGTGAGCGATGGCGGCTGCGATCACGTCCGGGTCGTACGGCGAGCCCAGCACGCGCCACAGGAGGCGCGGTATCGACGCGCCGTCCGTCCTGAAGCCGGGCGCCACGTGCACGACCACGTCCCACCCGCCCACCGTGGCCGGAAAGTAGAAATCCTCCGCGAGCACGTAGTCCGTGCCCGCAAGCGGCCTCACGATCGGCTTCTCTGGAAAAACTGCCTTGCTCATTGCGGGCGGGATTATCCCACATCCGCGCCCGTTCTGCCCCGCGCCGTGCGGATTGTGCGGCCTGTCCGCCAGATTTGATGGCCGAACTGCGTTCGGCCAGTACCGCATCATCCGCACGGCGCGGGGCGCTCCCGCCCCCTCCCGTGGTATCATTCCCCCCGCAAGGACAGAAAAGGATCCTACCTCATGCACGAAAGCACCACATACCTCCTGATAATCGGCGCGGCGGTCGTCGCGCTGGCGGCGCTCGCCGCGATCGTCAACAACGTCGTCTCGATCGTACGCGGCCTCCGGCGCGACCCTCCCCTCCCTGAGGAGCTGGCGAAGGACTACGCCACGAAGCGCGAGATCTCCGAGCTGAAGGCCGAGGTCAAGGCCGAGCGCGAACGCATCGACAAGATACTAGCCAAGCAGTTCGACCTGATACGCTCGCTCACGGCGGAGAACACCGAAAGGTTCAACACCCTCATCTCCTCCATCGGAGACTGGCAGCGCGGCGTCGAGCGCATGATCGGAAGAATCGAAGGAAAGGTAGACAAGAAATGAACCTCAAGCAGCTGATAATCGCGTTCCTCTCCCCGCGCTATCCCGCGGCCTACACCGAGGCGGCGATCGCGCAGCGCCTCAACGCCTCGCAGATGCTCGACAAGCGCTGCACCGTCGACGAGGTCTCCGACGCCCTGCGCGCCCTCCACAAGATGAAGATGGTCGATCTCCAGATCGACCCCATGGACAACTCCGCCGTCTGGCAGGCCACGGAGGAGGGCATCAAGAAATGGGTGCTTGAAGGAAGGGTGACGGTCGTATGAACACGCGCTGCTACCGCTCGAAGATAGGCCGCCTCCCGTTCGCGGTCCGCAACGAGCTCAACGAGCGCATCCGCGACGGCGCGCAGGGCGCGGAGCTGCTCGACTGGCTCAACGGCCTGAAGGAAACAAAGAAGATCCTCCGCGAAATGGAATCTGATGCCGTCAACGCCCAGAACCTCACCGACTGGCGCTCGACCGGCTACAAGGACTGGCTCGACGACCAGGCGGACGCCGACCGCTTCCGCCGCCTCGCCGAAGTCTCGCACACCCTCGCCTCCGCCGCCGGCGGCAGCGCGGCGGGCGTCGCCTGCAACATCGCCACGGCCAAGATCATGGACGCGCTCGAAGGCGCCGACGAGGACAAGATCGCCGACCTCACACGGGCGCTCGCCGCCCTGCGCTCCGGCGAGAACGCCGCGCAGAAGGTCGCGCTCGCCGAGGAGAAGAACGCCATCCAGAAGGAGCAGCTCGAGCTTTCCCGCGCGAAGTTCGAGCGCGACACCGCGCGCCTCTTCGTCAAGTGGGCGCAGAACCGCGACGCGCTCTCCATCGCCACCGACAAGCGCCTCGGCTCCGACGAGAAGACCGAGCGCCTCGGGCGTCTCATGTTCGGCGACCTCTGGGAAAGCGACAAGTGAAAGGCCGCCCGCCATGCCATCCCCAGCCACCGCCAATAGATTTGATGGCCGATCTGTGATCGGCCAGTCCCCCGTCATCCAGATGCGCTCGGGCCAGCGCCGCCTGTTCCAGCTCGTCGAGCAGTACCGCCTCCTCGGCTTCATCGCGCGCCGCCAGTACGGCAAGACCACCACCTGCGCGAACGTCGCGCTCAAGAAGATGATGAAGCTCCGCGACCACACCGTCATCTTCGGCTCCGCCAAGCTCAATCTCTCGCGCGAGATCGTGCGCAAGGAGGCCGCCGTCTTCGAGAAGGCGATCTCGGCGGCGATGGCGCGCCTCGAGGAAGGCAAGGTGCAGCTCGCCGACGACAAGACCGGCCGCAGCGTGAGCGGCCTCACGCACGACGACTTCGCCGACCTCTTCGAGCATTCGCGCCTGGAGTTCCGCTACTACCACACACGTTCCTCCTACTCCCGCACCAAGGTGGTCGCGCTCCGTCCGGACACCGTCGGCGAGACCGGCGACCTCATGTGCGACGAGGTGGGCCGCATCGGCAACTGGAAGGACGTCTGGGAGGCGGTCGAGCCGATCGTCGCCTCGAACCCGCAGTTCCGCATTCTACTCCTCACCACGCCGCCGCCCGACGACGCCCACTACTCCTTCGAGCAGCTTGCGCCCCCGCCGGGAATGCAGTTCCCCGTCTCGCCGTCCGGCAACGTCTATGAATCCGTCAAGGGCGTCACCTGTCTGCGCGTCGATGCCTGGGACGCCTACGCCGACGGCGTCGCGCTCTACGACACCAAGACCGCCCAGCCGGTCACGCCCGAGGAGTCGCGCCGCCGCGCGTTCGACAAGGACGCCTGGGACCGCAACTACGGCTGCCTCTTCATCACCGGCGGATCTGCTGCCGTCGGCCTCATCAAGCTCATGGAGGCGATGGAGCGCGGCGAGCGCGCCGGGTGCGTCTATGCCGAGGATGATCTGCCGCCCGGCTGGGAGCACCTCTTCGACCTCTCGAAAGGCCCCGTCGGCATCGGCGCGGACCCCGCCACAACGGAGGGCGAGAAGTCCAACCCCTTTGGCATCGCCGTAACCCAGCGCATCGACGGGCGCTATGCGACGAAGTTGATACTCTCCTTCAAGTCAAAGGACCCCAAGAAGCCGAAGGCCATCCTCCGCGAGCTGGCGACGCGCCTCAAGGCAAAGGCCGTCGCCATCGACGCCACGAGCGAGGTGTACTGGGCCACCGAGGTGCGCGAGGAGCTCGAGGGCGTCTGCGACGTCATCCTCGTCAAGAACTCCGAAAAGCTCGACTTCATGGGCGAGCGAGTCCTCTACAAGACCTACCTCGGCCAGCTGCTCGTCAACGCGATCGACGAAAGCCAGATCGACGTCCCGAACGACTTCAACGTAAAAGACGACTTCCGGCTCGTCAAGAAGATGAAAGGCGGCTTCGACAACTCGCTCGACGCCGCCACCGGCCGCCACGGCGACCTCTTCGACGGCACCAAGCTTTCCCTCCACGCCATCATCGAAGGCACCGAGGAGGCCAAGGCCGACGCGGTGCAGATCGGCGCCCGCGTTGCGTCAATATCGGAGCGGGCGGCTTCAGCCGCCACCTCCCGCCTCACCATGCTCCCGCCCCCCGACGACGGCCCCACCACCCCAATCCTCAACTCATAGATTTGATGGCCGATCTGTGATCGGCCAGAAAGAAAGGCCCCCATGAAGGAATACACCGACCAGATCACCGTCCTCGATCCCCGCCGCGAGCTGCCGAGCCTCGTGCGCTACCTCACCGCAGACCGTCTCATGGGCATCGTCGATCAGGCGCAGAACGGCGACACCCGCGAGCTCTTCGCGCTCTACCGCGACGTCATCTCCAACGACAACCAGGTGCGCTCCGAGTTCATGAAGCGCAAGATCGCCGTCCTCGGCGATCCGGTCACGGTCATCCCGTTCAAGAAAAACGACCCCGCCGACGTCGCCGCGAGCGACCTCTGCGACGACGTGATCGACAACGCCACCTTCGCGGATGCGCAGTCGTGGCTGATGAACGCCACGCTCTTCCCCGTCGCCGTCGTGGAGAAGGTGTTCGCGCCGCTTCCCGGCGGCGGTTTCGCGCTCAAGGCGCTCGTGCCGGTCCACTACCAGCTCCTCGATTACTCGCAGGGCGCGATGCACATCTTCGACGTGGACAACACCGGCACGCCGCTCCACACCTCCCACGAGGTCACGCCGGAACGCTACATCGTCCACCGCTGCGACCTCATGCCCGTACCCGACAACTGGGGCGGCGCGATGCGCTCCATCCTTTTCTGGTGGCTGCTGCGCACGATGTCGCGCCAGTGGTGGGCCGATCTCCTCGAGCGCTTCGGCGTCCCGTTCCTGAAGGGCAAGTACTCCGATGATAAGGGCAAGGCCACGCTCGAGCGCGCGTTCCGGCTTGCCGTGCGCCTCGGCGCGATCGTCGTCGCGAAAAACACCGAGGTCGAGATCGTCCAGGCCGCGAACGGCGACTCATCCAACAGCCACGAGCGCTTCATCACCATCTGCAACCAGGAGATATCGAAGCTCATTGTCGGACAAACCCTGTCCTCCAACGCTTCACCCACGGGAGAGCTCGGCGGAGGCACCGCGAACCTCCAGGGAGAAGTGCGGGATGACATCAGAAAAGCCGATGCTAAGTCCCTCGCCGCGACGCTCCGCAGCCAGCTCTTCGAGCAGCTCCTGACGATCAACGGCCACACGGGCCGCGCGCCGAAGATACTCTTCGGCTCAGAATCCGCCCGCGAGCAGACCGCCACCCTCACCGTGATCGGCAAGCTCCATGAAGCCGGCCTCGAGCCGGATGATGACGCCCTCAATACCCTTTCCGAGCGCATCGGCTTCGGCATCCGCCGCGCGGCCATCCCCCAATCCCCGATGCTTCCCTTTTCGGCTCCCTTATCGGGGTGGCGGCCCTCCGTGGCCGCAGCTGATGGACGGGCCACCGAGCCCGTTCCCTCTTGCTGTCGTACGCTTGCTGTCACCCAGCCCGTCCCCCTCTCCGCAGCCGATTCCGTTGAAGACCGCCCGGCCGCCACCCGCGCCGACGACCTTGCACGGGCCTTCGCCGCCGACCTTGCGCCGCTCCAGTCCGTCATCGCCGCGTCCACCTCGCCGGAGGATTGTATCCGCCGCGTCGAAGCATGGATATCCCAGCACAACCCCTCCAACGCCGCCGACGTGATCGAAAAGGCGCTCTATGTCTATTCCATGGCCGGCGCCCGCTCCGCCCGCCCATCGGCAACCAATAAAAAGCATTGATGGCCGAGCTCGCTCGGCCTTTCCCCAAAAACAGCTCCAACTCGCAAGAAAGGCAGATAGGTAATGACAGACCAAGAGAAACAAGCAATGATTAACAAGATGGTCGCCGGTGAACTGTGCATCAAAGCACTAAGCGAAAACGAGTTCTACGGGCTGCTGTCTGGTCTGACGCGGATGTATTTCGCGCGGGTCTGGAACTGTTGTGACGCTTCTGGGCGAATGGACCACGAATGGAGCGCGTTGTCGGACATCTTTCAGAGAGTGTGCGAAGAAAGAAAAAGAGGCGTGACGGCAGAGCGTTCTGCTCGCGAGACAGGATTGGAGCATACAACCGGAGAATGATAGAGTGGCTGAATTGTTGAAACTACCGCGAAGCCAGTGTTCCATCCTTCCGCTCGTCCTGAAGGGCAAGTGGTTCGATATGATCGCCTCCGGCGAGAAGCGCGAGGAATACCGGCTCCCCACGCTCTACTGGCGGAAGCGGCTTCACAACTGGGACCGCAAGTTCACCGAAAGCACAACGCCGATCGTAGAGTTCCGCCGTGGCTACGCGAAAGATGCTCCGCGCATGGCTTTTTGGTGCATGGGAATTGAGACCACCAGCGGTCTAATGCCGTATGCCTATGTCGACGCCACGGCCACAAAGCGTCGGCACCCAGAATGGGGCGAGCCTGACGAGTCCCATTTCTTCATCGAACTCGGCGGCCGCGTCGAACTTACCGATCCAGAAAGCCTGGAGGCACCTTCAAAATGATGCGCATCGAGATTGCGTTTGAGCAGCGCAACACAACCCTTTTCGCAACGCTGTGGCGCGATCCACCGATGGAAGCCGCGCCAATGGAACGCGCCGCACACGATCGCATCTGGAACGCCTTGACCAGGTTCTGCGAGACAAACAAAATAGCCCTACACACCACCGCGACACCCAGCACGCCCCAACCCAAACCAAAACTTTCCGCGCAACCCTAATGCGCTTTCCCCGCGCTAATCCAGTCCTCTCCCCGCCACATCCGCCATTTTCCCCAGTAAAATCAACTCTTTTCAATCCTCATCAAGCCTCTTCAACCCCCATCAACCCTCCGCCATTTCTTTCTATAGTAATCACCGACGAACTGCAACGCCTCCGGCGCAGGCAGCATGTCGGCCGTTCCGACCTTGAAGAGCGGGATGCGCTTTACCGTGGCCAGGTCAATGTCGCCCAGGTCGATGATCATCGTGCCCGAAAGCTTTTCTGACGCTTCGAGGTAGTGCGCGCCGTCTGGGTAGTATTTGGCGCCAGACCCCATCACGAGCCTCTTGACAGTGCCGTATCCGTGAAGCTCGTTCCACACGCCGAAATCTCTCGCGGTGGAGCCGTAACCTATCGTACCACCGTACATCTTCAGGTAGGAGATGTACACTTCCCTGTCCGTCTGGTTGTTGTAGTTGAATCCCTGATGGACAATCATCGTCGTCCCCCTGTATGCGGTCTGCTTATTGAGGTTGTTGTAGGCGTTGAACGTCGCGCCGGCCTGGAGGTCGAGTGTGCCTGCCATTGTGTTGATGCACCTGAGCGTCACCCATGATTTCGCGGTGAGCGTATGCCCGTTCAGATAGATGAAGGAATTCTTGTTGCTGCGCCCCAACTTGAACTGCCCGGCTCCGATGGTCGCGTCCGCCGTCAGGTAAAGGTCATAGAGGTAGTTGCCGCTTGCCATCGCACCAGAGGACGTGGCGAGTGCCCACGGCCAGTCGCCCGCGCCCGCGCCCGCGATGTAGATCGGCGTCTCCTGCCGGATGGTCTTTGCATTGATGTCAAACGTGCCGCCGTCCTCGACGCTGATCTTGGGCGTCGTCCCGAGCGCAGTTGCACTACCCTGCTGCAGAACGCCGTGCTGCACAATCGCCTCAGAGGTCGCCTTGAACGAACCGCCGGAGCCGACCGTCATGGTGACGACCGCGTTTGTCGCGGCGTGTACGTAGAACTTGCGGACGCTCGTCGCGGCGTTCACGCTGAACGCCGTGTTGGTGTCAGTCTTGATCGTCATGTCGCCGGTCAGCGTCGAGGCGGACGAAATCGCGAGCGTGTCGGAGGCGGGCGTGAGAACGACATTTCCCGCGCCTGTGAAACCGGACACGGTCAGCTTCCCGCTTGTATCGACCGTCTGGCCGGAAGCGACGTCGAGCGTCGTCGCGCCAATGCTTCCATCGCCCGTGAACGTCACGTTGCCCGTGCCCGTCACGGTCATGACGCCCAGATTGTACGTGTTGGTTACAGTGATCAACGTGTCGTCTGAAAGTTCCAGAATGACTTTGTCGCCGCTCTCCGGCATCACATTCCAGTTCGCCGCGCTGTCGAGCGACCCCGTGCCGTCGTTGTTCCTCCAATGTGGCGAGACGACGCGTATGGTCAACGTGCCTTCGCCGGAATTGTATGTGATGGTCGGGTCTGAAATTACCGTCATGCCGTCCGTGTCGTAAACGACGACGTTCTGCGGCCTAGCCGTGCCATTGAGAACGATGTTCACTTCAAGGTCATCATTCTTGCGTAGGACTATCGTCGCACCGTCCGCGACCGTTAGCGTCGCCGTCGGACGATTGGCGCCAATGTTGAATATCACGCCCGCGCCGACGGTGATCGCGCCAGATGCCGTCAGCGTCCCCGTCGCCGCGACGGTGACGTTCGTCTCCACGCCCGCCGCCCGCGTCAGCGAGAGCGCCCCGGCAGCCGTCATTGCGCTGGACACCGTGAGGTTGCCGTCAAGCGTCGCCGTCGCGCCGGCGCCGAACGAAAGCTTCGCCGTCGTGCCATGCCCGGACAGCGTCTCCCAAATGCCGAACGCGTTTGCGGAGGTCGTCAGCGTTCCCCCGCGACAGTCAAGCGCCTTGAAATAGAGAGGATAGCCTACGCTATTCTCCGCCGTTACACCTTCATGCACGACAAGCGCGACGTTGCTGACGCAGCTCGCTCCATACGCCGCATTCGCATTGCTCCAGCCGCTCACTCTCAACGTTCCGGCCTGGACATCTATCGCACCTTCGTCTCTCGAGTATGGCCTGCGTATCTGCAGCGCCCCCGTGCCCGTCTTCGTGAGCGTAAAGCCGTTGAGGTTCAGGTTTTTGTTGGCAGCGCTCCAGCCGGCGCCGTTGCGCACCCCCATCCACAGCTCTTTTGCGCCGCCAATCGTCGCATTGGCATCCAAGTGGAGCATACAGATATTCTTGCCACTTGTCATGCTCTCGGAAGACGTGAGCGCCCACGGCCAGTCGCCCGCGCCCGCGCCCGCGATGTGGAACTCGGTCACAACCTTCCCGGAAACAGCCTCGCCGTCGCCAATCACCTTGCCGTCGAAGTCGAACGTGCCACCGTCCTCGACCGTCACCTTCGGTGTCGCGCCGAGCGCGTTTGCACTGCCCTGCTTCAGGACGCCGCTCTTGACGATCGCCTCTGTGGAAACAAAAGATCCACCGGAGACTGTCATGGTGACGACCGCGTTCGTCGCGGCGCGCACAAAGAAGTTGCTCACGCTCGTTGCCGCGTTCACGTTGAACGCCACCGAACTATCGGTCTTGATCGTCAAATCGCCGGTCAGCGTCGAGGCGGACGAAATCGCGAGCGTGCCGGAGGCAGGCGTGAGAACAACATTCCCCGCGCCAGTGAAACCGGTCACTGTCAGCTTCCCGCACGTATCGACCGTCAGGCCGGAAGCGACGTCGAGCGTCGTCGCGCCGATGCTTCCAGCGCCCGTGAACGTCACGTTGCCCGTCCCCTGCACGGTCATCGCGCCCAGATTGTAGGTGTTGGCCACGGCGATCGCCGTATCGCCGGAAATGTTGACGATGAAGTCGCCGGAATGCGGGACTCTGCCGTTCGCCCAGTTCGCCGCGTTGTCGAACGAGCCCGTGCCGTCGTTGTTCGTCCACTGCGCTGGCGTGTTCGGATCGTACGGATAATAGGCGGCCGCGTATTTCGCCGCCTCGGACGCCGTGAACGCGCGGTCGTAGAAGCGGAAGTCGTAGAATGCCACCGCGTCGTTCGCCTGCGAAGAGACGGCCCCAAGCGCGGTGAGGTCGCTCCCGCCGCTCATGAACATGCAGTACTGCATTCCGCCCACGTCCGCGCCCAGCAGCTTCGGCGTGTCGGTCGAGACGGTGCGGACAAGGACGCCGTCGCAGTAGATGTCGAACGTACCGATGCCGTTAAGCACGTCCGACGCGGGCTTGTAGGCGACGACGAACGAGTGGAAGCCCACTGTCAAGTCGTTTGTGGTCACGACCGTGAACGTGTTCTCCACGCTCTTCGCCTTGTTGGAATCGGTCGTCATCACCTTGAAGTAGAAGTTCGACTTCGTGGAGGACGAGAGGAGCGCGACTTCCTTCTGGTCAGCCTTGTTGAGGCGTCCGAAGCTGACGAGTATGCCGGTCTCAGTGGCGTCCATGCAGAGCGACATGGCGGCGGACCACGCGCCGTGCAGGACGGTCGGATCCTCGAACTGTCCCCACACGTTTCCGGGGTGATGCGCCGTTCCGGGGCCGTCCGGCCCTTCGACCGCCTTGGCGTTGGAATCGGTACTCGAGGTCTGGTCTCGCGTCAGGCCGGATCCCTCGCCCGCCGTAAACACCCTCGTGCCGTTTGAGAAGTCGTGGCGGAAATAGAACTCGTCGATCGCGGCGGCGCTCACGAACGTGCGCGTGAACACGTCGCTGCGAGCGTAGCCGCTCTTGGCCGCCAGCGCCTTCACGGTCGTCGTCTTCGTGAGCGTGATCGGCCCGGTGTAGAGCGTGGAGGAGACAGTGGGCGTCGATCCGTCGAGTGTGTAGTAGATGGACGCCCCTGCCGTCGAACATGTAAGCGTCACGCTTGCGGACGTCCCGAACTCCGCCGCCGTGGCGCTCGTCGGCGTCGCGGCCTGCGGCAGGTTGGCCGACTCCATCGTGATATCGTTGTCGTAGGAATTGCTGTTGGACGCCCTGTTGTAGAAAGAGCCCGTATAGTTGTTTCCATCCTTGATCACATCGTCGCCTACCGTCCGGGAGGCAGAGACCGACCGCGCCCCGGTGCTCGTGTAGCCGAAACACGTCGCATTCACCGTGTAGGTGCGGGTCGACGAGGTCGGAGGCAGGATCAGCGCATACACGCCGTACGCATCGCTCGTCGCGGTGGCGTATGTGGTGCTGTTGTACTTCGCGGTGACGGTCGCGCCGGAGATCGGCTCGCCGCTCTGGTCGAGGACACGCCCGCTCGCGATGACGGAATACTGTGTCGCGTTCGTGAAGATGTTGAACACCGTGCAGGTGATGTTCGTGAAGTCGTAGCCGCTCGAATTGATTATGGCGCCCGTGTCGGAGTCGGCAGGCGTGTACCAGGCGTCGTCCGATCCGCTCCAGCCCATGTTCAGATGGATGTAGAGCTGGTTGTTGTAGTAGCCGTAGCCGTCCGTCAGGATGGAATGTCCGGCATCCGCCGTCGCGCTGCCGGTCGGCCTGCCCTGTATGCCCAGGATGACCGGGAGCTTGGCGTCGAGGCTGGGGATGACGTTCTTCTTGAACGTATTGCCCCTGACGCCACCGCTCTCGTAGTCCATGATGGCGTTGGAATAGCCGAACGTGCTCACGAAGCTGTCGCCCACGCGGCTGGAACTCGACGAGCTGCCGCCCGACTTGTAGCTCATGCAGACGGAAATGCCGGCGTCCGAAGTCAGTTTCGCGATGCCGATCACGTTGTTCCAGTCATACGTCACCTCGCGCGGAACGTAGGGCATGTGTGCCCAGTCGTACGTGCCGCCCTGCATCGTCAAGTCGGTGGCAGTGCCGCTTACCTTGCAGGTGAAGGTCTTCGGGGTCACGGACGTATTCGGAAACTCGAAATAGCGCATCGTCTGCGCAAATGCCGTCGCCACGCATCCGCACGGGTACTTGTTCGGCGTGTAGTTGTTGTAGTAGTTGTGGGTGTAGCCATTCCCGGACGTCGCCGTCGACTGGCCCCACTTCGACCGTACGAACGACGCCACGCGCAGGTCGGCAGGCGGCGACGACATCTTCGCCTGAAGCCGCTTCCCGCCGCTCTTGCCCGCCGCCATGAGCCTCGACCACTGGTCGGCATTGCCCTCTTGCTGTTGTACGCTTGCTGTCCCCCCATCTTGCTGTTGTACGCTTGCTGTCGTCCCCCCGCTCGCCGCCGCAAGCCGTACCCCTTGCTGTTGTACGCTTGCTGTCGTCCCACCGCTTGCCTCCACCGCCGCGGCCCGTGCCGCCACGTCTGCCGTCAGGAGCGCCCACATCGGACTGTTCTCGTCTGCGTCGAATGTGCCGGTCTTCGAGTAGCCGAGAATCGGCGTGATCTCCGTGTCGCCCGAAGTAATGACGTAGCCGCCGCCCTTCAGGCTCACCACGTGGAACTCGCCCCTGCCGTCCGCACCCGGATACGTCGCGACCGACTCCAGCTCGGCGTCGATCTCGTCGCCCAGCGCCTCACGCAGCCGCACCCATCCCGTGACGGCGCCCTTCGCGTCGTCGCCGGTTACGCCCGCGCCGAACGCGGACAGCGCGACGCCCATCGTCGTCGCAAACATCGAAAACAATTTTGTTCCACGCTTCAACTGTCTTTACCTCCTTTTCGGAACGTTGTATCCGCCGCGCCGCACCCAGCAGCTATTGCATTCGCATGCGCCGTCGCGTCCGCACGTACCCTGGATGTCCTGGGCAGGATGCGGTTTGAGCGACTTTCGGCAGAGAGCGAGCAGTTCGTCGCGGTCTTTCGCGTTGCACAGCCAGAGCACGCGGCTCTTCGTTTCGTCAGCGCGGTTCACGAGCGCGTCGAACGGCTGCGCCGCGACGTCCGCGCCGACCCTCTTCGCGATGGCCGCACGCAGCGCCTTCTCGCCGTCCGGATTGATTTCACGCGTTTCGGGAAAATTCCAGCCATAGCCGCCGAGCGCGAACTCCGGCACGGCGAGGTCCATCCACAGGACGAGCGTGCGCCATTCGTCCGGCGTGAGTTTCGCACCATGTCCCGACATCAACCGTTTCGTGAGCGGGCTTGCGGCGGCGAAGTATTCGCGCGGACTCGAAACCGTCGTCCCGCCGTTGCGGGGGATGAACGCCACCTGCTTGTCGCGCACGAGGCGGTCGTGTCCCTCCGCGCCGATGAAGCTGGGTGCCTTGCCAAGTCCGTGGCAGGAGATGCACTTGCGGTCGAAGATGGGCTGGATCGACGGCACGTAGCGGATGCACCCCTTGTAGCCCAGATCCACCTCAGGCGCGATGTCGTGAACCTTCATTTCGTCCAGGTGGCGCGTCACGGAACGGCTGGAGCGCTTATCCTCGTGGCATCCGGTGCAGCCCTGCACTTCGCCCTTCTGCGAGTAGATGAAACTGCGCATGGTCAAGACGGCCATGCCGTTCGTGTCGATGGCCTGGAGCTGGAGCGGCACGCCGGCGGGAATGCGGAACGCCGCGGATCCGTCGGGGTTCACCGGCACCGTGCCGAGCGGCTCCTTGTAGAGTTCGATGTCGCTGTTCTTGTTCGTCGTCCGGCGGCGGGCTGCTGGCTGTCCGTGTAGGAGGTTCACGCGCAGGGCGGCGATCGAACTTTTGGGAATGTTGTGGCGGCTGTCGTAGCAGTCCTCCACATAGCAGACGCCCGTGTCGCCGGCGTTCGGCGGCAGGGACGACGCGAGCACGGGCGGCTTCTTCCGCTTCACAACCGGAATTGGGTTGTACGTGCCGTAGGCGGGGTCCTTGTAGATCAACTCGCGTCCGCCAAGCGTATCGACAAGCCAAATCGCGCTGGAACGCGGCTCCGGCCACGCGGCCATGCCGCCGACATGTTGGGGATGTCCATGCGGATACCACCCTGGATCGTCGCAGTAGCTCGCGAAAAACAGCGTGTCGTTGACGGGCATGGGAGCTGCGTACGTGCCGGGCTGTTTCCATCCCTCGCTTTCGGGGAAGGGGACCTCGGGCGTGAGGCGCGTGATCGGCGCAAGACCGTCCTCGCCCTTGCGCGGGTCGAGGATGTAGAGCGAACCGCCGGTGATGCCGTGGTGTGGCGTGGCAGTGGCGACGAGCCGGTGCGAACCGGGGATGCTCTTCACCTCGGCGGAACCCGTGATGTTGCGCGACCAGTTGCCGTAGAGGTGCGCGACGGACGTGCCATCGGGGCGCACCGTCCAGAGTGAATGGAATCGAGACGAGTGGCGGTTGACGTAGTCCCAGCGCGTGAACGCGATGCGCCCGTCGTCCAGCACCGAAGGCTCCCATTCGTTCGCCTCGCCGAACGAGAGACGCCGGATGCGGCAGTCGTACGGCGCGGGCGCGCCGACGGGCGGCACTTCACCGCGGTAGAGGAGGAAGCTCGGCGTGTAGCGTCCCCAGTGACAGCGCCCGAATGTCTGGCAGCGGGTGGAGGTGAAGACGAATCCGCCGTCCGGAAGATAGCAGGGATCCATGTCTTCGATGAGGACGGTCTGGCGTCCGCCCGCCGTCTCCATCGGATCGCCGGGGCCGCCGGTGAGCTGACGCACCCAGCTGCCGTCGATCGCGCACTCGTAGATGAAGTAGCGGCGGTGGACGGTCGAGCGGTCGAGCGTTTCCGACGGATCGACCTTCGGCACCTTCAGCGCCTCGGCGTCGGCCTCGGGCTTGCGGGTGTGGTCGCAGAACGCGAAGATCACGCGGTCGGCGTCCCAGTGGAGGTCGGGGTTGAGCACGCAGCCCGTGGGCAGTTTTCCGGCGAGGAGCAGCTTCTTCTCGGGGAACGTGCGCCAGTTCTCGATGACGGCGAGTCCCGGTCCCGCATGGGAGAAGCGCCCGAGGTACTGGTCGATCATGTGGTTGAAGCGCGAGTAGGGTACGTCGCGCTGCACGCAGAGGAGACGGTCGAACTGGAGGTCGGGATGGGCGAAGAGGATTCGCCTACGGAGGCGGCGCACGACCTTCTCGACGATCGCGCGTTCGGCGGGCGTCTTGGCGGTGGCTGCCCATTTCGCATCGACCGCCATCTCCTGCGCGAAACGTTTCGCCTCATGCGCAGGGATGGACTTCGCCACGTACTCGTACGTGCGGCGGCAGAGGGCGAGCGCGTCGTCGAGGGAAGACCCCGCGCCGCGCGCTACCAGACACGCCGCCACAAATGCCATCGATGCAATGCGGCAGAAGAATGTCTTACATTCGCAAAGCATAAAAAAAGTATATCACATCTAACGAACGTCTGGCAAAAGATTAAAGTGCTTATCTCAGAATTTGACGGTGCTTGGAGAAGAGCAACTCGGACACCTTATCGCCGAAAACTTGCAGGTACCCCAGAAGAAATGGTATCATATCAAACGCCACATGCAAAAGTGCGTGCTGCCGAGTCAGAATGCCGCATGGACTCTTGCTTTGGCACAAATCAAGGAGTATAGAGGCGATGAAGAGCATCAAGGTATTGCTTGGCGTTGCAGCGCTGGCCATCGGGTTTGCGCTTTCAACCGTCGGCGCGCGTCCGAACGCAGCGGCAACAGGCGCGGGCGGGCATATCAATGCGCCAAATGCGGCAGAAGGCATCATGGAGATCGTAAGGGACGGAGAATACACCAGCAAGGAATCCGTGGCCGCGTATGTGCGCAAGTTCTCAGGCGCGCTCCCGAAAAACTTCATAACGAAGCGACAGGCCCGCGCGCTTGGCTGGCAGGGCGGTCCGCTGGAGCCATACGCGCCCGGGAAATCCATAGGCGGCGACAGGTTTGGGAACTACGAGCGACGTCTGCCGGCGCTGAGCGCAGGATTCTACAAGGAATGCGACATCGACACCAAAGGCAAGCCCAGAGGCGCGAAACGCCTCGTATTCACGTCAAAGGGCAAACGGATCTACTACACCGAAGACCATTACAAGACATTCAAGGAGGTCAAATGAAGCGCAAGCAAGCAAAGAGGGTTTTCACCGTCGATCTCGCCGGCGTGAGAAGCGCCGCTAAGATGCATGACGCAATCGCCGCCGCGCTACCGTTGCCGGAGCACTACGGACGCAACCTCGACGCCTTTTACGACGTCCTCACCGAATACGGCTGTAACTGGAAGATTGTATTCAGAAACGCCGGCACAGTGGCGAGAGGACTGCGCACAGTCTGTGCCGACGCGATGGCTGAAACACCAGGACTCGAGACTGTGTTCGAATAGAGCCTCGCACGATTTGGCCCGGCCATCTCAACGGGAGCCGACAAAAAGATTCTGAAAGTGTTGCAAGTCGCGTCAGATTCGTGTATGCTATTAGCCTACCCCACCGGATGGACAGTCCATAACGGATTGCCCGAAAGAATAAGGAGAAAAACATGAACAACAACTTCAAAGGAATTTGCGTGCTTTCTGCCGCACTTGCAACGTTTAGCGTTCTTTGCGCCCGTCCTGCCTACAGCGGGGCAGTCGGTCCTCGCGGTGCTGCCAGAATTTCCACACCAAGCAAGCCAACCCAGCGTGGTAGCGTGCCCTCGCACAAAAGCGGTACCGTCGGCCCTCGCGGTGCCGCCAGGGTTCCCATGCACAGCAGCCCGGCCCCGCGCGGAGGCAGGCCTGCGTATTACGGCGGCGGCCATGGCGACCATCATCACCACCGCCATCATCATCACGGTGATACGGGTTTCGCAATCGGCGCCGGCATCCTCGGCGCGGGAATGCTAGCCGAGACGATATACGATGCCACCCACCCGCAGCCGGTTGTTGTGGAACCTGCTCCCGTCGTCCAGCCGGTCGTAGTCGCGCCAGCCCAGCAAGTCGTCGTCACCCAGCCCCAGCAGGTTGTTGTCACCCAGCCCCAACAGGTTGTCGCAACCCCGCCCCCTGCCGTGCCTACGGGACACTATGAGACGCGCGTTGAGAACGTATGGGTCGAAGGCCGCTACGTCGATCAGGTGACCCCGCAAGGAACAACCGTCCGCGTATACCAACCCGGACATTACGAGCAGCAATCCACACAGGTGTGGGTAACACCCTAACAGAGGCTAGTTAGTTCGTAAAATGTGCAGCGGCGCGCCGGGATTCCGGCGCGCCGCATGTGCATCATGGAACTTACTGCAATTACGCCTTCTTGCTAAGCCGCATGTACGCGCGCTTCGCGCCGTAGGGGGCGCGCTCCTCGCGCTCAAGCATCGCGTTCGCCTCGGCGTCGTTCACGAACTGCTCCTTCTTCCAGTCCCACTCGAGCTTGCGCCCGAGTTTCATGCCGATCCACGAAAGGAGGCACGCGGTGCAGGAACGGTGCGCGGTCTCCGCCGGCACAAGACTCTCGTAGTTGCCCTTGATGGCGTCGATGAGGTTCTGGTGGTGCGGCCTCGAGCCGATGCGCATGTGCGGGTAGAGCACCACGGACGGATTGCCCGCGATGAGCGAGGGGTCGCTCGCGTCGAGTGCCTTGAGCGGACGGCCGGGCGAGACGGGATCGCTCGCCGTCATCTTCGCCGCGCCGCGACTCACGAAGATCCAGCCCTTCTCGCCGATGAACCGCACGCCGTTCGGGAACTTGTCCCACACCCGGACCGGCGTTCCGTTGGGATACGTGAGCGTGATGTCGTACTCGCCGTGGACGTCCCAGAGTCCGCCCGTGTGGAACTTGCCCTTGCCCTCAATGTACTTCGCGCCCATGCCTTCCCAGCCCATCGCCCAGTGGACGATGTCGAGGTGGTGCGAACCCCAGCCCGTGATCATGCCCGCGCCGAACTGCTCGCAGCGGAGCCAGCCCGGACGCGAGTTGACCGCCTTCTTGAGGTCGGCGTTCTGGCTGTGTACGCGGTCTTCGGTGTAGTAGACCTTCGGCGTGGAGCCGAGCCAGAAGTCGTAGTCGAGACACTGCGGCACCGGCATCTCCTTCGTGTTGCCGCCGCCGGGGTCGCCGGGAAGGCCCACCTCGATGGCCTTGATCTTGCCGAGACGTCCCTCGCGCACGAACGCGCACGCCTTCTGGAACTGGACGGACGAACGCTGCTGCGAGCCGAGCAGGAACTTGCGGTTCGCCTCCGTGAGCGCGGCGGAGAAGAGACGCCCCTCGCGGATCGTGAGGGAGGCGGGCTTCTGCATATAGACGTGCTTGCCGGCGAACGCGGCCTCGATCGCGATCTGCGCGTGCCAGTGGTCGGGCGTGGAGATCGAGACGATGTCGATGTCCGAACGGGAGATGAGGTCGTGGAAGTCGCGCGCGCCCACGATGGAGTCGGCGGAGGTCTTGTAATGACGGGCCACGAGCTGCTGCATCCCCACGAGGCGGCGGGAGTCGAGGTCACACGCCGCGACGATCCGCGCGCCCTTCGCGCGCATGAACCCGGGCGCATCCATCGTGCACCCGATGCGACCGCAGCCGATCTGCGCCACGTTGAGCGTGTTGCTCGGCGCGTTCGCGCCCAGCACCCGTGCCGGGATGATTGAAGGAAAGGCCAGCGCCGACCCTGCCGCCGTTGCGCCGCGCATGAAGTTCCGTCTGCTCATTTTCATATTGTTCAACATTCCTTTCTTTGGGTGTTTGCTACTAGTTTACCAAAACGGGGCCGTTCGGCGCAACAACATCAACAAAGCGAGCTATAACGAGAGCTTCCTTTGGGAAAAGATAGGAAAACACGCCACAGCCATGTGCTGAGCGCGCCGTTTCCCGTGCGAGCCGCCCGGTGGTCGGCCCCTACCGACGGTAGGGCGCGATCACCGAGCGCGCCGCCGCTCCTCGTCTTCTCACCATCGAACAAGATACACCCCGAAACCAACCTAACACACCTTCTCAAACACGTTCGGGAACGCCACACCCAAGCCGTATCTTCATTTTTCCTCTATCTGCCTGCGCACCTCCAAGTATGCCTCTTTCAACTCTGGAGGATAACCTTTCATATAGACATTGGTCATACCGTCGCAATGGTAGAAATTCTGTTTCAAGAACTCAAGAAACGCCGGCTTCATGTCGTTGGGCAGCCTGTGGTAAGTTGTGGCGCCAACGGACGAGGAACGGAAATAGAAGTTATACCTTAGCCTTATGTCTTCCGCGAAAATAAGCTCATCAGAATAGGGACCGTGGAAAAGCGAACCGACACCGCATTTGTGCCTCTTCATTTCTGCACGCCATTCCGCCACTTTCGCCATGTCCCTCTCGACTGCGCGTTTCCGCATGTTCTCCTGCCACTCAGGTCCAGTCAATCTAATCATCGCCTCCAAATCACGCATCGTTTCCGCCTCCATCTTCCAGCCCTCCATCATCGTTTCCGCCGTTATGTTAGTGCCTGCAATTAAGCTCCAGGAACAATTGCCGAGGAAATCTAGCCGATATGGTTTCGTGTACCCTCCGTCCAGATGTTCCACATACCATTCGGGTGACCTACGGAAATGGTTGTACAGTTTCCATGTCAACCGGATGCGTTCCTTGACATTCGTCAGGGCACTTACCCGATTCAACATCGCGTAGTTGTTCGTTGAACTCGCATGATTCACCACAGTGTAGCCGAACTTCTTTGCAACTTGCTCTACGCGGTCGTTATACGGCCCCCACTCGTCCGGCAGCGCGCCAATGGCCTCGTCAAGCGTAGGCTCTCGATGCACACATTCCGCCATGACTGCACAGCCCACGCACAACCATACTACTGCATGTGGAATTTTCATGTCAGTCATCTTGACTTTCAAGGCCTAGTCTCACAAATCCCCGACATCGGCCTTAACATCCGGACCGCCACGCCGACGCTCTTTTTCAAGTTCTACTTGGCGGGCACACTCGCGCAGGGCTTGCTTGAGCTCATCGTTATTCTGCTCTGCCATACTTTTCCGTTTGTCGGAAATGGGATCAACGTTCTGTTTTTCCTTCCAGTCCCTTATTACGACATCCCACACCACCACCTCATGGCAAAGCGTTTTTTCAAGCTGTATCCATATTGACAGCCATCTCTCGTAAGAGAGAAAATCCGCTGTCTGACTTGTCCCGAAAGTATGTGAAAGGCTGTCATCGAAACCGTCGTACTTCCGTTTCACATAATCGCGGTAATCCTTCCATTCATCAGGTTTTCCCTTAAAAGTCCCTTGCTTGTCCTTCCCGTCAAAGAAGGCTTGCACTCTTAACATCTCTTGCTGTAACCGTTTCAAGCGACGGAGGTTCACCTCCCATAAGTTGTCTTCGTCATAGCGAGCCTCGGCACTCCCTGCCACCATTCTCGAAACTTCGTAGAATGCAAACAGCTGATCGCTCCGAGTAACGGGGTCTGCCGCATCAATGGGGTATGAAAAGGCAATCTCGAAGAAACGGTTGAAACATTCCATACGCCGAACAGGATCGGAAATAAAGTTGATGCCTCGGCTAATCCGGCTCGCAATGTGCGTATTACCTTTTGAGGCCTCAAGATACGACCTCCAATCAGCAATCTTTTTTAGATTATTCTGCACGTCATGCTCTTCCGGCGATACTGGCGAAGCAGAAACTTTAATCGGAGATTTTGATTCACCGTGAGACGCATCCGTTTTGCACGTAGACAGTTCTGTATTCTGATGATTCTTATGGCATGAAGACGCTCCCGCAAGGATCCCCATGAGCAGAAAAAAAGCAACTTTATCGAATTTCATTTTTTATGCTCCAATTTCCATCAAGCACGATGGTGTCCCGGATGTATTCTCCAAATAACTTGTATGGCGGAGTATCGCATCATAAATCTCCGATATCAACTTTGACATCGGTACTGTTTGGTCGGGCCAAGCGGGCGGCATGGGGCCCGACCCCACATAAGAAATTCTTCCAGCCGATTCTCTTTCCTTACGTTTCGCTGCATCGTATCGCTCGATCTCGTCCCATTTCACTCGGCAGTTGTTCGTGTCCCTCATTTCATCTCCTTCGCCTTGGCTGCTACCTCTCTTTTATGCATCTCCTTGAGATGACGTCATTTGAACTCGTCGAGCCACTTGGGCGTGTAGCCGAGGTTGATGAGGCCATCTATTCCAAAATGGACATCGTGCGCGCGAGCGGGGGAAAACGACCACCAGTAACTGGCCATTTTATATGAAAATGACTGTCGTGACTCAATGTGGGCAATCCAGGCTTCCAAGTGCTTTTGCGCAGACATCTCGAACTCCCGCTTCCCTTCACGATGAAATCTATCCACGTAATCCCTTATTACCTGGAAGGTCAAGCTTTCAAGGTCGCGCATCCAGAATGTTGCGTCGGCACCGTAATGAAATTCGCAGCTGCACAGGAAATGTGCCGTTTCAACATTAACCGAAGCAAAACGCTCAAACTCCTCCAAGGTTTCAAAACACCTGAGGTCTCGATGTTCAACGAAGCTTTTCTTGAAAAGGCTCATTAGAGCTTTGTCCAAATCAAGGAAAGGCCTGCCGTAATCGCGCCCAAGATGACTTGATACGCGCGAAATGGACTGGTGTAACGCCCTCGTCAGGTTGTTAGTGTAGGCATTTTCAATGTCACGATAAATAGCTTTCAGTACCAAGTAGTCCTCATCGCAGAATTCGTCCATCCATTTGGGCGTGTAACCTGCCTCGATGAGTTGGTCAGCCTCAGGACGTACAATCCTGAATATTTGTTCGCGAGAAATCCACATGTCGACCCCGTGCTGCCGCACGATTCTTTTTCTTGAAATCAAATATGAGTCAACTACGCGCCACATGTATTGACGCGTGCATCCGTCCTCCGATTCAATATGCCGACACCATTCATTCGTGAAACGATCCACGACCTGAACTAGGCGCTCATTCCCCTCCGTTCGGAACTTCTCGCGATATCTTTTCAACTGCAGAAGAACTTCAGGCTCGATTCTCTTTGCCAATTTTCCCCAGTCGCATCTTATGACATCAATGCCTCCAAGACGCCGTGCAATCTTGAAATTTGCATTCAAGAACCGTGACAAAGCCGTAGCATCTTCAAATTCCTTTAGTAAGGCCGACGATGACAGAAAACCGGCCTCAAACTCGGACTGAAGCGGGGAGACGATACGCCGAAATGACTGCCCTGGCGCTGAGTAAATCAAGTCTGGTACTGTGTCTATCTGTCGGGCGACAACATCGTAGTATCCGTTCGTGTAGGCATCTGTCAGTTGGGTGAAGAGCGTATTCAGCTTAGCATACTCTTCCTTACTCAGTAGTCTTATGGGGTACTGGCTCCATACCTTCGGAGTTGGATGCCCGGAGATTTCGTCACACTCCACTTCGGGCATATTTTCCCATGGGCAAGTAGGGTGCGCGGCTGGTCGGAAAAAAATCCATGCCGCCCAAACCATCAACAAGACTGCGCATAAGGCGACAGTGGTAACCATCAGCTTTTTTTTCATTGGGAATGATGAAACCATTGCACCGTTTCTCCTTCTTCGCCATAGCGGCCAAGCTTTATATGACACCAACGGGTACGCGAAATCCAAAAACCAAACTTCTCTGTTATAAACGTCCCGTCTTCCTGAATAGTCCGCCTTTGCAAATAGGCATCTGTGCGACCACCAATTAAAAGTGCCCGTGAGTTCGCATTCGTATTGATTTCATAATCAGGAACAAATATTCTTTGCCATTTATTACCAGAAGGGTTCTTACGGTGCCATCCAATCGGATTCTTCCAGTAGAGAGTTCCATGTGACCAGTTCGTGATGTAGGACGATGTATAAGCGTCGTCTACAGTCCAGTAATTGTTTGTCTTTATCCACATGGCTATCCCCGCACCCTCATCGACACCATGCGTGAAATGAGATGTCAGATTTGTGAAATATCCCGTGGGCTGAATCGCCTCGTTACATGGGATTTCCGAAACGGCAACGCCCTGAAAGGAAACATGGAACGGCGCAATGTAATTCCACGTACGCAGTCCTGCTTCGCCACATTCCCCCCATGGCCAGCAAACTCCGTAGAATTCTGCCTTCTGCGTAACCACATGACTCGGCTCCACGATATTCAATATTGGACGATACTGGCATCCTGCAAGTGAAACGGTTACATCTGGGGAGATGGATACCATTGGGCATGTGTAGATACGACTCACGGATGCGTCTACCGTAAATTCGTTTTCAAAAGTTTCATAAACAGAAGGTTGGCCATTATCGGATTTTACGACACTGTACTCTACTGCGGAAAGCCTGGGCGTCGCGTTGAAATGTACCCTCTCGCCCACGCCGTAGGTGTGTCGGGTCTGACAGGGGTTGTCGCGTGCGATGTACTCGGCCGTCAGCGCCACCTTCACGGAGGTAAGCGTGGCAGTGGAAGTGGACGT
>CAMKJU010000002.1 GCA_946413265.1 uncultured Lentisphaerota bacterium | reverse complement strand
TCCGGAATGTCCGGAGAATCCGGAATGTCCGGAGAATCCGGAATATCCGGAAAATCCGGAATGTCCGGAGAATCCGGAATGTCCGGAGAATCCGGAATATCCGGAAAATCCGGAATGTCCGGAGAATCCGGAATGTCCGGAGAATCCGGAATATCCGGAAAATTCGGAATATCCGGAAAATCCGGAATATGCTATAATAGCGCCGTCCGGAGGAATACGCAATGACCGTAGAAGAACAGATTCATGAAATGGGCGTGAAGGCCCGCGCTGCAGCAACGGCACTGCGCGCGTTCACGACTGCGCAGAAGAACGCCGCACTCACAGCGATCGCTGACGCGCTTGACGCGGCGAAGCCGCAAATCGACGCAGCCAACGCTGAGGACGTTGCTGCAGCACAGGCGAATGGCCTCGCGCCAGCGCTCGTGGACCGTCTCACGCTTACTCCCGCGCGCTTTAAGTCAATGGTGGATGGTGTGCGCTACATCGTGGAGCTTGAAGATCCCGTCGGCACCGATATCTGGACCCGCACCCGCCCGAGCGGCATCTCCATCCGCAAGGTGCGCGAGCCATTTGGCGTGGTGGCCGTGGTGTTCGAGAGCCGTCCGAATGTTTTTGTGGATACTGCCGCTCTCTGCCTCAAGACTTCCAATGCAATCATCCTTCGCGGCGGCAAAGAGGCGCTTCGCTCAAACGCGGCCCTCAACGAAGCAGTGCGCGCTGGTCTTGCGAAGGCCGGCCTGCCCGCCGACGCCGTCCAGCTCGTGCCGATCACCGACCACGCGGCTGTGCCCGCGCTCGTACGCTCGGTCGGCCTCGTGGACGTAGCGATTCCGCGCGGCGGCGAACGTCTCATCCGCGCAATGTGCGAAGCGGCGCTCATTCCCGTCTTGAAGCACTACAAGGGCGTGTGCCACGTGTATGTGGATGACGCGGCGGATCTCGACATGGCTCTCAAGATTCTCGACAATGCGAAGGTGCAGCGTCCGAGTGCCTGTAATGCCGCCGAGACGCTGCTTGTCGCGGCGAAGGTCGCGGGCGCGTTCCTTCCGCGTGTGGAGGAATGGGCGAAAGAGCGCGGTGTGACACTGCACGAAACGGACGCCGATTGGTCGCGCGAGTATCTCTCGCTAGACCTGAACGTGGGCATCGTGCACGATGTGGACGAGGCAATCGCGCACGTCAATGCCTACGGTTCGCACCACAGCGACTGCATCGTGACGAACGACGCCGCCCACGCCGCGCAGTTCCTGCGCGATGTCGATTCCGCCGCCGTATACCACAACGTCTCCACACGTTTCACGGACGGCGCAGAGTTCGGCATGGGCGCGGAGATCGGTATTTCAACAGATAAGCTTCACGCTCGTGGCCCAATGGGTCTCGAGGAGCTGACCACCTACAAGTACGTCGTCACTGGCGACGGGGTGGTGCGGTCGTAGGAAGGAAGAGGCGGAGATGGATGCGTCCCCGATTGCGATTGTCGGCGTGAGCTGCCGGTTCGCATGCGCACCGGACCCCGGTGCATTCTGGCGGATGATCATGCACCGCGCGAGCGGCATCGCCCCTCTCGGCGAGGAGCTTTCGCTGCCGTGGGGCGGACGCAACCTCTTCGACGCTCCCTATCCGACTCATGGTGCGCTGCTCGGTTCGCTCTACTCTTTCATTCCGCGTGAGCAGGATGTGCCGCGAGAGTTGAGCATCGGCGAGAACCAGGACCGCTACTTCGCCGTGCAGCTCGCTTTTGACGCGCTCGTGGATGCTGGGATGCGTCCGCACGCCGTCGAACCTGTACGCGGCACGGTGCGCTTCGGCTACGCTCCGCCGTTTAACTCGTCGACGATGAACTGGCTCCAGCACACTTTCTTTGTGGATCAGACGATGGACATCATCGCCCACTTCTTCCGCAACGCGCCGCCGGAGGTCCTTCAGTCAGTGCGCGCGGAACTGGTGGGTTCGCTGCCCGCGCCAGATCCCGCAAGTTTCCTCTCTGGATCCGGTAACCGAATCGCGAGCGGCATTGCGCGCGAGTGTTCGTTTTCTGGCGGTGCAACAACGCTTGACGGCGGTGCGTTGTCGGGTATAGCGTCCATCCGCGCGGCGATGGACGACTTGCGCAGCGGCCGTGCGGATGTTGCGCTCGCCGGCGCGCTCACGCCGCCGCTCTCGCGTTCTTTCCTTGAAGGCGTCTCCGGTGAGGTGCAGTTCGCGACGGACGGCGACCTTGTGCCTTTCTCGCGCGACGCACACGGCACGGTACCAGGCGAAGGCGGCGCGTTCTTCGTGTTGAAGCGCGAGGGGGATGCGCTTGCGGCGCATGACCGCATCTACGCGCTCGTGAAAGGCGTGGCATGCGGCTCCGCGCCGCTTGCCAAGTTACTTGCTGCTGCGGCTGATCGCGCGGGCGCGCCGCTCACGTCGATCGACCTCATCGAGGCGGACGGCAGCGGCATCCCTTCTTACGATGCCGCAGAAGTTGAGGCAGTGCAGTCGCTTTGGGGCGAGCATCGTCCTGGCGGCCCGCTCGTAGGTATCGGCTCCGTGAAGGGAAATGTTGGTCATTGTTTTCGCGCGGAGGCTGTGGCCTCGATTCTAAAGGCCGCGCTTGCGCTCCGGCGTCGCGTGTTGCCGCCGCAGATGCCGTGTGAAAACCCGATCGAGGCGTTGTCGAACGTCGGCAGCAGCGTGTACCTCCTGAACGAGGCGCGGCCGTGGGTGACGGGCGACTCAACGTCGCCGCGCCGTGCGGCCGTGCTCGTGAACGACGTTGGCGGACGCCGAGCGGCGCTTGTCCTTGAGGAAGAGCCTGAGAAGGAGGACCGTGCATGAGTGCCGTGCCGGGAGGAACGCTTGGAAGCGAGCTCGTGCTAGTGGGCGCGGCGGACACGGCGGGACTGCTCGCATCGGTTCGTCGTCTCGTGCATTTCCTTGAACAGGCGCCGGGAGCGGATATCACGGACGTTGCGTACACGTGCGCGCGCGATTACGGTGCGGAACGCGGCGCGACGCTGGCCGTGGTCACGTCTAGCGTGGCGGGACTGCGCGCGCGGCTCGTCTCCGCCGAGGCGCGCATTGCGGCCGACGCTCCGCGAGTGCGCGACAAGTCGGGCACCTACTATTTCCGCGACCGGATGATCGGCGAGGGCTCTTCGGGTCGGCTGGCGTTCGTGTTCCCTGGCGCGCCGTCTTTCTATCCGGGGATGGTCCGCGACCTATCCGTGCGTTTCCGCGAATGCCGAATGCCGTTCGACGAGCTGGAGGCCGCGCTGAAGGGCGCAGGAGCTGGAAAGTTCGTGCCGTCTGCGTTCGTATTCCCGCCGGCGCCGTACTACCGACACGACGCCGATGTTTTCACGGCTGGCGGATACGCCGAGGCAATGGTTTCCACTTACTCGGCCAACGCCGCGCTCTATCGGATACTTGCGGCGCTTGGCATCCATCCCGACGGCGTGACCGGTTTCGCGGGCGGCGACCTGAGTGCGTTCGCGGCGAGCGGGATGTTTGGTAAGTTCGAGCGGAAAGACCGCCTTGCGTTCCTGCGCGACATGTACAAGCTCGTGAATACGGCTGTGGACCACGCCGGTCTCCCGCGTTGCGTGATGGTTTCCACCGTCTGGCCGCACCCCGAGCAGACGGAGGAACTTCTAAGCGGATTTTCTCCTGAAAAGTTGGCAGTTGCGTTCTACCAGTCGCCGCGACATCTTACGCTTGCCATTGCGTCCGATGCTCTCGATGAGGTACAGCACACGCTCATGGCAGCCGGGGTGCGCGGAATGCGTCTTGCCGTGGATCGCCCGTTCAACACGCCCTGGTGCGGGAAGATTCTATCGCAGTTCCGCAAGTTCGCGGGGAACTGGGTGGATGACCGTCCGCGCATCCCCGTGTACAGCTGCGGCACCACGGAACCACTGCCGCCGAAAGCACGCAAGGCGCGCGACGCGGCAGCCGAGCAATGGGTGGCGCCGGTGCGTCTGGAGCAGACGATCCGTCGGATGTATGCGGACGGTTTCAAGGTGTTCCTCGAATGCGGTCCGCGCGGCGCGATTGCGGGAGAGATCGACGACATCCTGCGCGGGGAAGACCATGTGTCGCTCGCGGCGGATTCTGTACACCGCGCCGGTCTCCTGCAGTTGCAGCATGTTGTGGGACAGCTCGCGGCGCTTGGCGTGGCTGTGGACCCAACGGCGCTTTTCGCGCACAAGCGCTGTCGCTTGCTGGATTTTGACGCGCCGCTTGCACTTGACGTCCGCCGCGAGACCGAACAGCGGCTCTCGCGCGAGTTCCCGCGTCTTTCCCTTGAGAAGGCAGGCCCCTCCTTCGGCGGCGCGATGGTGTCGTCCGCCGCAACCGTGCCCGGGGAGCGTCCGAAAGCGGGCGCGCGCGCTGCGGCGGTGCGGGCGCGTGCTCGTGCGCGGCGGCAGTTTGACTTCGGCGCATTCAACCCGCTCATTTCGGATGCGGACGTGGTGGCGGAGCAGCCGGGAGTGTCGCTGGAGATCCGCAAGACGTTTGATTTCAAGGCTCAGCCGATTTTCGCCGACTTCGCGCGAGGCGTCTCGCGCCTGTCATATTCGGACCATCGTCTGCGCGGCTTCACCCCGCTTACGCTCGTAGCCGCCGCAGAGATCATGGCGGAGCTTGCGCAGATGCTGTTGCCGAGTCGTCGTGTTGCGCGCGTGGAGGATCTCCTCGGTCGACGCACGGTGGCGTTCAAGGAAGACCGCCTCACGCTGCATGTGCGAGCCGAGCGCGTGCCGGCGGCAGATCCCTCGGAGGCGGCGGTGAAGGTCCAGGTGCGCGAGGATGGAACGGATGTGGCATGGACATGGCCCGCGTGCGAGGGCACGTTCGTGTTGGCGGAAGGCCAGACCAAGGCCGAGGCGTTTACGCCGCCGGAGCTTACACGTGCGCGCGAGGTACACTGGGCACCGAGCGACATATACCCCGACCGTCTATTTTCGGGAGCGCTTCTGCAGGGCATAAGCTCGGCGGACCGCTGGAGCGAGGCGGGGCTTGACTACGAGGTGGAGGTACCGTCCGCAGAGTCTGCCCTCGCCTTCACCCGCGTGCCGCAGTGGGCGCTCAATCCGCAGTTGCTGGCGGCGGTCACGGACGGCTTTGCTCTCTGGCGCAGTCACCGTCGCTTCGAGGGTGCTTTCTCGTTCGGGTTCCGTCTGCGGCGCCTCGAACTTCACGCGCCGCTGCCAACGGAGGGAGCGCGTCTCCATTGCTACCTGCGCACGACGGGCGTTACGCCGCGGTCGGTGTTGGCGGATATCCATGTGTCCGACGGCAACGGCACGCGCGTGATGGAACTGCGCGGCTACGAGGAACTGGCCGAGCGCGTGCCGCCCGAATATCGGTCGCTCCTTCTCGCTCCCGCGCAGACCTTCCTCACATCTGTCGTGCCGCCTGCCGCGCTTGGGGCACCTGCAACGACCGTGGCGAGCGCGATGGTGAGCGACGTGCCGTATCCGCTTTTCGAGCGCAACGAGGAACTGTGGCTCAAAACGGTTTCGCAGATCGTGCTCAACCATGACGAGCGGCGCGCGTTCGCGGAGATGCCTGGTGCGGTGTCGCGTAGGACAGAGTGGCTGTTCGGGCGCATCACGGCGAAAGAGGCGGTAAGGCGCTTCCTTGCCGAGAACTACCAGGCGCGGTGGAGCGACGCGGACGTGCAGATATGGGCGGACGACAGCGGCAAGCCGTGTCCGATCGGCGAATGGGGCGACCGCCTCACGACTCACATTGACCTTTCGATCGCGCACACCTCGCGGTTCGTGGTGGCGGTGGTGGCGGCGAACGCGCGAGTGGGCGTGGACGTTGAGGCACTAGGGCGCGAGCTTTCCGACGAATTTACGAATGGCGTATTCACGCCCGAGGAAAGGGAACTCGCGGTGCGTGCGGTGGACGCGCCGAGCGCGACGATTCGCTTCTGGTGCGCGAAGGAGGCAGTGTCGAAGGCGCTCGGTACGGGCATCCGGTATTCGCCCAAGGACCTCGTGGTGGAGTCTTTCCAGGCCGAGACGGGGGAGATGGCGCTCTCGCTGCGGAACCAGTGGCTTGAGAACTTCAAGATGTTCAGGGGGCGCTCAATACGCGTGTCATCTGTCGTCGTGAAAGGCCACGTGCTTGCAAGCTGCTTCATTCCTGAGAGTATTTTCGCTTGAAAGCCCCAGATGGAGGGCGATTTTCCTCATTCATTCCGAGGTAACACTCGATGATCTGTTCAAGTGATGTTGGATTCCACATTTTATGATTCATAAAATGTGAAATCCGTATTGCCTAGTGATTCAGACTATGGTAAAATATGCGCCATGAAATACCACAACCCATTTGTAATTTATGGCTATGAAGGTCCAGACACCTTCTGTGACAGGAAAGTTGAAACCGAGAAATTGAAATCTGCGCTTGAAAACGGGCGCAATATCACTCTTCTCGCCGAGCGGCGAATTGGAAAGACGGGGCTCGTCAAACACCTGTTTGAGGGACTTCGCAAGGAAGGCCGTTGGGCAACGGTATATGTCGATATCTACGCAACGTCAAGCCTTCTGGAACTCACGAAACAGCTTGCGACGTCCGTTATAGGGTCGATGGATACGCGCATTGACAAGGCGATTGTTGCAGCGTCGAGATTCTTCAAGAGTTTTCGTCCGCAGGTTTCGGTTGACCCTGCCACGGGAACGCCCACGTTTTCATTTGGACTCGAATCTCGCAGCGTTGAAGTCACGCTGAAGGAATGTTTCGATTACCTTAACGGCCGAGGCGATTGCGTGGTGGCCATAGATGAATTTCAGCAAATAGCCTCCTATCCGGAGAATGGCACTGAGGCGCTTCTTCGTTCACATGTGCAGTTCATGCCGCATACACGTTTCATTTTTGCCGGGTCGCGTCATCACATGATGACGGAGATGTTTTCCTCTGCCAAACGCCCGTTCTTCAATTCAACCCAAACGCTGCCCCTTGAACGCATTGACTGCGACGTTTATTTTGATTTTGCGCGGAATTTGATGTCGCCTGCGTGTAATCTGCCACGCGATGTGTTCGACAGGGTTTATGGGATGTTTGACGGGATTACCTGGTATGTGCAAACCCTGATGAATCGAATGTTTGAACGGCGGTCAGCGCAGCCCGAAGATATCGGTTCAATCATTGAAGAACTGCTGCAGGAGAAGAATTGGGAGTATGCGGCGTTGCTGAAGACTCTCCCGACTGGTTCCGTGCGGCTTCTGAAGGCGGTGGCCAAAGAAGGGAAAGTCAAGGCGGTCACCAGGTCGGCATTTATTTCGGCACATTCCCTTGGAGGGGCATCCAGTGTCCATCTGGCGCTTAAGCGGCTTCTTGAAGACGAACTGCTCTATGAATGTGATGATGGGTATGTCGTCTATGACCGGCTATTTAGCATCTGGCTCTCCCGCCTGTGAAGTGACCAGTTCGTATGGTGACTTTCCCCCATAAGTCAGTCTCAAGATGAGTTATGGGGGAAAGTCGCATGAATTTTGCGAGAGTTTCCTCATTGCATGTACCGTTGCGTATTGATTTGCCGCAAATTATACACGGCTTATGACTGACTGTCAAGGCAGTCTGTAAATCAATTCCCGATTTTTTGCACAACTGCAAATCTCCCTTTTGCAAAAATGCGAAAAATACTGTGGAGTCCAGTCCCCAAAAACTGATTGGCAGTCCAAAAAATCGGGGTGGCGGGCGTCTCGCCCGCAAATTTGGGCGAAACCTTGCGTTTCGCCCCCATTCACCCACCCCACCCCTTGCTCTTTGGCACGCAATATGCTACAATATCTTCGCGCAACTGGCATGGTGTCGGTTGCCACAAAAACAAACAAAAAAGGAAAACAACCATGAAAATGAAGCTGAAGAAGGGTTTTACCCTCGTTGAAATCATGATCGTGGTCGCCATCATCGCCATCTTGGCAGCAGTAGCGATCCCGAACTTCGTACGCTATCGTAAGACCTCGCAGATGAATGCTTGCATTAGCAATCTGAAGCAGATCAAGGCGGCCGCTGAGCAGAGCAAGCTTGCCGGCGGCGGAGTCTCGGATGCCGATCTGTTTGGCACGGACAAGTACATCAAGGTCAAGCCCAATTGCCCTGGGGACAGTACCAAGTCGTATACGATTGCATTGGGCGAAGACGGCGAAGTTTCCGTTACGTGTCAGGGTGATCCTGGTGGCGACTACGCTCATGTCTGCCCTGAGGACAAGACGACGACCACCACCCCGTAACTTTCAACGGGTGATTCTACTAACGCACGGGCCTCGGCGGTTGCCGAGGCCTTGTTTTTACATTCGCCTTGCCGCATTGAAGTTCAGGTGGACGCTCGCCCTGCTCCAATTTGACTCAATCTTCCCCAGTATCCGCCGGCCATGTTGGAAATCGTTCCGCACTATAATCGCACAGTTGGTTTTCTCGGTTTCCGTCCACCCATCCAAAGACCATTCCGCACCGTAATCTTACGCAAACCTTGCCTGTAACTTCCTTTTGACTCCTCTTATTTGCTTTCGCTAGTGGGAGTTTTGGAGTTTGAGAGGCTTGGAGAATTTTTATAATTTTCTCCGGAAATCCTAGTCTCCTAGTCTCCTAATCTCCCAGCAGCGAAAGCAATCAAAGTTATCCTCATGTTCATTCCTACGTGAAGCGTAGGCGGCGGGCTTTCAACCATTACCCGCAATTCGTGAGATCGTTCCGCTCCGTAATCTTACGGAGTTTCAGCCCAATCGCGGCACGCACGGGGTGCGCGCCCTACCAGTCGGCCGCGACAAGCGCGGCCGCTCCCGCTGGGGGGAGCTTGGGGGCGTGAGACAATTTTATCGCTTGCGGCTCGCATGGACGTTCAAGTGCCGTGTTTTTCCATGGCGAGCAATTGACCGAGTGAAAGCCTACTAATGCCACAGTGAAAACCCTACAAATGCCACAGTAAAAACTAGCGCATCGTCCGCCTCAAGTAATCGGCAAACATCGGGACGGTGTATGCGATTCCGCCGTATACAGGGGAATATACTACGCCTTTCTTAATCAGTGAGGCGCGTATGGGGGATATCGTGGTCAGCGAACGTCCCATCCTGTCCGCGACATCAGATATCGCGATTGCCTCATTCTGCGGAAATTCCGCCATCGCGCGCAGGAACTCCTTTTCCCGACTGGAGATTCGATCAAAGCGCACGTCGAAGAAGTTGACATCCAGTCGTTTCTGGACATCTGGGGCTATGCGTCGCACGTCATCGGTGGATATCGGCGACTTTTCTGCGACATTCCACAGTTGGTATCCGTACTCTTGAAGGAAATACGGATATCCCTTGGTCCCCTCAAACACTTTCGTGATCGCATCAGGCTCTATATCGAGGCCGTTGTTGTTGAGGGGTACGGTGATTGCCAAATCGACATCCTCCTTGCAGAGTGCGCCAATCTCGGCGTAGTTGAACATCCGTTCGGCGTATGTTTTGCTTTTCCCCACAAGGGCGCGGATCGAAGGGAGGCCAGACCCTACCAGATACAGCGGCAACGACTCCTGGGCGGCAAAATGCAATGCAACGATGATTCCTCGCATCGCCTCTATTTGCAGGTTCTGTAGCTCATCGATGTACATTCCGATTGCAGTGTTGGAATCCTTTGCCGCACGCGCACACGCTAGAAGCACTTCCGAAAGGTCGAGTTCCATTCTTCCCGAAGAAGCTCTGCCGTGGGACGTTTCGACCTTTATCCCGAAATCACCAATGTTGAGAGCGAATGTCTTGATGAAATTTCCAAGGGTGGCAAAAGCGCTGTTGACAGAAGTCTTTACTTTGCTGGCAAAGTCTATTGCGCAAAGTGCGTCCTTGACCCGTAAGGCCAGTTCTTCGAAATCGCTTTGCGAATTGCGTACCTCGACCACCACGGGAACTACGCCTGCTTGCCTAGCATTTTCTGCAAGATATTTCAGCAGCACCGTCTTGCCAACACCGCGCAATCCAATCAACAGCTGGCTTTTTTCATAGCGGCCAAGAAGCGCACGTCCAGCGAGGATCCGACCATCTTCAATTATAGAAGATCGTCCAGCAAGTTCCGGCGGCAGAGCACCTGCCCCAGGCGTAAAAGGATTTCTCAATCTGTCCATAAATCGTCTCCATTAACTTATAGCAACTTATAATCACTTATACCACATTATACGGGGGTGATGCATATAAGTGGATATAACCTATTATAAGTTCGGGAGGTATGTTACCATATTCCATGGCTTGGCGTCAATCCCTTTGTCCCTTTAGAATTCCTGCATTGGTCTAACCCTCAAACTTTTGATATACTAACAGCCGTGACCTACGCTTTGAGAAAACTGATCGCCTTTGTGTTCCTCGGCGGGATGTTCTGGTTCATCTATCAGGACCTGGACAACCTTGACAAGCCGTGGTTTATGCATGCGCTTGGTCTCATCACGATCGTCTTTGCCTTTTTCTGGCTGCTCATACCCATGATCGTCGTGAAACTGCGGATTCACCGCCGTCTCAAGCAGAACAGGGAACGGTACGAGAAATGGCTTGCCGATGGCGGTGTGGCGTCGATTCGTCCGCGTCCGGCGCAGAAGGTTCGGCTGAATCCCATTGATCCCGACGAGCAGGCTTTCTTCCATGAGAAGGGTACGCTTTACATTGCTGCAGACGTGAAATCTGGTAGGGCGTGCTCGCCGAGCGCGCCGCCTATAGGCAACATGGTCTCGCGTCCCGTGGGGTGCCCAAGCGACGTGGCATTTCCCGGACATCGTAATAATGGGTATGTGTGCCAGCGTACGCACTGCTATTTCACGAATAGACGTATCGTTTTTGCGGGTAAGGATCTCGACATGAGCATCCCCTTTGCCGATCTCAAGAAAGCCACTGTGAAACCAGGAGGCATGGTTTTTGAGGCGTCGGAAAACATGCGCTATGCCTTTACATTCCAGAACCCGCTTGTCGCGGCAGATGTTCTAGAACGCGCCAGAACCTAAAAATCCCAGCAGAAATTTCACGCAGAGGCGCAGAGAGGCAGAGAGCACAGAGAGAAATGATCGTATCTGTAGATTCTTGAAATCGCATGTGTGATGTGCTATACTCGTAGGGTTTTCAAACCACACACAAAGGCGTTTCGTATGGTTTGCAAACCCTATTATGGAAGACAAGGTTTTTGAATTGGATGGCGTCAGCCGGTCGTTCGGGGCGCTGAAAGCCGTTGACAACCTCACGCTTTCGCTGGGGAGGGGCGAGGTGACGGGTTTTCTCGGCACGAACGGGGCGGGCAAGACCACGACCATCAAGATGTTGATCGGGCTTATTCGTCCGACATCCGGCATGGTGCGTCTGTTCGGCGGGGACCCGACAGTGGCCTCCACCCGTGCACGCATCGGCTACATGCCGGAGATCGCCTACTACTACCCCTACCTCAACGTGCGCGAACTGTTGTCGTTCTACGGCGGCGTGTGCGGCATGGACAAGCAAACCGTCAAGGCGCGCACGGACGAACTGCTGGAAGA
Source organism: uncultured Lentisphaerota bacterium (assembly GCA_946413265.1). GTDB lineage: Bacteria > Verrucomicrobiota > Kiritimatiellia > RFP12 > UBA1067 > RUG572. Next base: position 96,843 of record CAMKJU010000002.1, on the reverse strand, counting down.
GGTGGAACTCGTGGAGGCGGCGAAGCGTCCGCTCAAGACCTACTCCAAGGGCATGCTCCAGCGCGCCGGCATCGCACAGGCTCTCCTGAACGACCCCGACCTGCTCGTCCTCGACGAACCGTTCACCGGACTCGACCCGCTCGCGCGCATCCATTTCCGCAACCTGCTCAAGAAGCTGCGCAGCAAGGGCAAGTCGATTTTCTTCTCCTCGCACGAACTGGGCGAGACGGAGCTGCTCTGTGACAACGTGGCCATTATGAAAAAGGGGCAGTGCATCTACCACGGCCCGGTGGATCGTCTCGCGGGCGACGGAGGTGGCAACCTTGAGCGGCTTTTCCTCGACGTTCTGGAGAAAGGGGGCGTGGCATGAAAGGCTCGATGAGACGCATCGGCGCGCTCGTGAAGCTGTCCTTGCTCGAGCTGTGGCGCCGCAACGACATGTTCGCGCTCCTTGTTCTTTCCCTCGTGCTGCTCGTGCCGCTTTCGCTGGCGCGTCCGTTCGGCGCATCCGGCGCCACGCGCTATTTCGACGAAGTGGCGCTTCTGCTCGTCTGGGGCTATTCGCTTTTCATCGCCCTAGGCATCGGTGGACGCCTATTCACGAGCGAATTCGCCAACCGAACTGTCTATCCGCTTCTGGCGAAGCCCATTTCGCGTGGGGAGCTGCTCGTGGGGAAGTTCCTCGGGGCCGTGGCCGCCTCATGGTCGGCGCTTGCGTTCTTCTATGCGTTGTGGGCGGGTTCGTCCCTGCTGCGCGGGGGCGAGTGCCTGACGGTTTGTTTCTTCCAGGCGTTCATCCTGCACGCGCTGTTCGCGGCTCTTGCCGTGGCGGCGGCCGTGGCGGGGTCGTTCCTGCTCACGCCTTCGGCAAGCACGACCCTTCTTGCCATACTCTTCCCGGCCATGTTCTTCTTCGGGCGACATCTTCCCGACTACGCCGAGAATGTCTCCGGCGTGTTGCGGGGTCTCGTGAACGCCTTCTATTGGGTTGCGCCGCATGTGGAGTTCTTCGACATGCGCCAGCGCCTTGTACACGGCTGGGGCGGCGTGGAAGTGGGGGTGTTTCTGGCCGTGGTCGGCTACGGCGTGGTCTATTCGGCTGTGCTGCTGTTTCTCGCGCACTTCCTCTTTAAAAGGAAACGCCTGTGATCACAAACCACTCGGCTGGATATGCTGTCTCACGCAGAGGCGCAGAGAGGCAGAGAGCGCAGAGATGGTGGGAAATTGAATGAGAAATTTAAGATGAATCGACTGATTCCATGCGGAATGGTTGCGGTGCTTCTGGTGCTTGTGTGGGTGCTGTCGCGAGTCGCTCCCGCGCAAATGCCACAGGCGATTGCAGGCGGAGATGTTCTATCGGTGTTGCTAGGCGACGCCAAGAAGGATCTTTCGGGGGCGATGGTGCGGGAGGCGGATAGTTACTTCCACGGTGGCGTGGACATGGACTGCCACCACCTGCACGACCACCATGAGCATGACCATGCCCATCACGACCATGAGGATCAGGCTGAAGAGGACCATGACCACAAAACGGAATCGTTCGATCCCTGGCGTTGGATCAACGCCCATATTCGCGCGCCTGAGATTGACCGACATCTTGACGGCGGCAAGGCCGTGGAGATGATGCCGTGGTTCTGGGTTGCGATCAAATCCGATCCGCACAACATTGAGGCGTGGAGCACGGCGTGGTATGCGGCCGCGCATCTTATGAAGGACGAGGCTTTGGCATTGCGGATTGCAACAGAAGGGCAGCGACTCAACCCCGAGTCATTGGAAATGGCGTGTGTGCTGGGACGCGCCTATCGTGCGGAGACCACGCGCGATCAGGTAAAGTCCGAGGCCATGTTTCACAAGGTAATTGAGCTTGCCGAAGGGAAAAAGGAACTGGAAGAGGGTGATGAGCTTCCGCTTTTCAGTGCCTTGGGGTATCTGGCCGATTCGGCGAAACACAGAAAAGACACGCATGAACTTACTGTTTTATTAAACAAGGCGCGTCAATTTTCACCTAACCACCCGACCACTCGCGCCATCGAACGCATGTTGGAAGCCAGGTGATGAAATAGGAACCTCCGCTATTTGGTAAAACAGGAAATAGGTGAGGTTTTGGATGCATGATACAAACCTCCGCTATTTGATAAAAACACAAATAGCGGAGGTTTGTGCTTGCTGCGACACTCACATTGTGGTATGATACGTGCGCAAGGAGCATTGTAAACTATGAGATTTTATGGTAGAGACGGGCTTATTCGTCAATTGCAAGACCTCTGGGGCAAACGAGTTTCTTCGTTTGTGACATGTCGTGGTCGCCGTAGAATAGGCAAGAGTACGCTGATAGCCAGATTTGCCGCTCTCTCGGAAGCGAGATTTATTCGGATTGAGGGTGTAAAACCCAATGAGACTACGACGGATGAAGACGAGCGCACTTATTTTGCTAACCAGCTTGCTGAACAAACCGGCGCGGAGTCTAGCTGTCCTTCAAATTGGCTCAACGCCCTTATCCGTCTCTCGAAGGAGATTCATGACGACCAGCGGACCGTGGTGCTTCTGGACGAAGTATCGTGGATGGCGCATTTTGACCGAATGTTTTCCGGGACGCTGAAGATTGCCTGGGACAACTATCTCAAACCCCACGACAATCTGATCTTTGTCGTGTGCGGCAGTGTCTCTTCTTGGATCAAGGAAGAGATCATTGACAACCGAGCCTTTTATGGACGCCGTTCCGCCGATCTTGTCGTGACGGAACTCCCTCTTTGCGAATGTGCGAAATTCTGGGGCGAGGCATCGGATCACGTTGCGACGAAAGAGATATTGGACGTACTTTCCGTGACGGGTGGCGTACCACGCTATCTTGAAGAGGTCAATCCTTCGCTCTCAGCCAGCGAAAACCTGCGGCGCATGTGCTTCCTTCCAAATGCCCCGCTGAGGGTTGACTTTGACGAGATGTTCACTGATGTCGTGACACGGCAACAGCGCTTGTGTGCGAAGATTCTTCGGTGCCTGGTCGACGGTGCGCACACAATTACGGAAATCGCGTCTGACATCAAGGTGGAGAAAGGCGGCGATATTTCCAAGGCGCTATCGCAGCTGGTCGAGTGCGGGATGGTGTCGTCTGATACGGGCAAAAACCCAGAGACGGGCGCATTGATTCGGGAGAAGAGATACCGTTTGCGCGACAACTACTCGCGCTTCTATTTGAAATACATTGAGCCGAATAAAGACACGATTGATTCTGGCGGATACGTTTTCACCGGCCTTGACCAGTTTGCGGGGTGGGATGCCATCATGGGATTACAGTTTGAAAACCTTATCGTGAACAACTACCGTGACATCCTTGCATCCTTGCATCTTGAAAACGTCATTGTCATTTCTGCTGCTCCGTTTACGCAGAGAGCGACCAAGGCAAAAGGGAATGGTTTGCAAATTGACCTGCTTGTGCAGACCAACATGTCAATATGCGTCGTTGAAATCAAGCGACGGTCGCATATAGGACGCGAGATCATTGACGAAGTAAGGGAGAAATGCCGTCGTCTCCGTCACCAAACTGGAGTTTCCGTTCGGACGGCCCTCGTTTTTGACGGTGAACTTGTCCGTTCGGTAGAAGCCGACGGTTTCTTTGATGCAATCGTGCCGATTCGTTCCCTGCTCCAACTTCCTTAATCACGAACCACAGACCACGAGCCACTAGTCACGAACCACTACTATCCCAGCTCGCCTTGGGCGGGGCCTTGTCGCGCCACTCTTGGAGGGAAATCATGTTGCCGGCCTTGGCGTTGTTTGCGAGATAGGATTCGGCCACATACTCGCGCTTTTCCTTCATCTGCGCGAGCAGACTACGTATCTCGACAGCGGCCTCATAGCACATGTCAAGAACCTGATCCCTTAGGGAGGCGTCAGTCTCTTGCATCTTAAGCAGTTCAATACTACTTAAAATGACTTGGGCGGGCTGACCCAAGGCGTGGCAGAACCCCGCAAGGGATTCCATCACGACCTTAGACCGTTCTACTTGCACTTCGGCCAGCGCAAGGCGTCTGGCAATGTCATTTGTCGGCATTTCATCCATAACCAAAAACTAATAGCACATTTCGTACCAACGGCATATTGACGCATGGCACGGATTTTGCTATTATTTTCTCCAGATGAAACTGCAACTAACAAAGACAAAGACTGTGGAGATAGACTTTTCGCGCCTTGGCGGAGGGCGGAAAAGTTTGTCGGATGTCACTGGCGTTGTGTTAAACGACAGTGATGCGCGGGGGTGTCCTGCGGTGCGTCTCGTCCACAAGAAGGGCGGCTGGCATGTAGCCGCCGCAGGTTTCGTGCCTTCTCCGCTTGAATCTCTACCGGACTCGTGGGACGAGGCGAACAAGTCTCAGATGTCGTGGTCGCTGCCGCAGGCGTTTCAGGCGCCTAGTGCCGCATTCGCCGTCAATTCGTCACATGCGTTCACCCGCCAGACGACACCTGACGCATTGACCGTCGATCTCGTGCATACGGCGCCGAAGGTCTCCGCCACGCCGCCGCCGCGTAAGCTCGGCGTTCGTCGCCTTGAGAAAAAGGCCGAACCAGCCGCGCCCAAGTCTTCCGATGCCGCAGGCGAGAAGGGGTTGGACGTCAAGCCAGGTGTTCCCGCCCTGTCGGATGGGGTCCGTTTCGTGATGCAGCCGCTGGCGGAGAACCCGTTCGTGATTCAGGCCGGTCTGCCGGAGTATCAGTTGGTATGGCTATCGCATCTGCTTCCGGAGGGGAGGCGTCCAACGGTGGCGTCGATTCAGACGTTGCCGTCGGCGCTGCTTGCCTCGTTGTGCGAGCAGCCGGAGTTCAACGCGGCGGGCGGAACAGCGTTTGCGATTTACGTGATGCGCAATTCGGTGTACCTCGCCGGCTACAAGGACGGGCAGCTGATTCTGTTCCGGTCGTGTCCTGGCGTGGCAGGCTGGGAGATGCTGCGCGAGGGCGTGAAGCTGCGCCTCGGGCTTGACGAGGAGATGGTGGACGAAATCCTCGACGACGCGCTCATCGACCCACGCAGCGCGATGGAGCCGTTCGTGCGCCCCGTCTTGCAGCAGCTGGAGATTTCGCTCGACTACCTACGCAGCCGCCACAACCTGTACATCGACAAGGTCTTCATAATGGGCATGCCGTCGGGCGCGCGCTACTGGAGCCAGATGTCGGAGGAGGCGCTGCGCATCCCGCTCGTCTCGCCGTCCGTGTTCGAGGGGCTTTCCTTGCCCGCGAAGGACGCGGAACTCGCCGCGCTGACGCCGTCGAAGTCGCAGGCGTTCCTTGCCGCGCTAGGAGCCGCACGTGCGGCGATGGAGGATAATGCATGAACGCGCCGAAACTCCATTTGAACCTGCTGCGCGACAGCGAACGGCAGTCCTCGTCGCCCGTGCGTCTGCGCGTGATGCTGCCGATTCTCGCCGTGCTCGCTTGTTTGGGATGTCTCGTGTGGTGGGGCGTCTTGGCCGGACAGCTGATCCTCGCGAAGACGCAGGTGTCGTCGCTGCAGGCCGACCTCGACGCGAAGAAAGCCGCACATTCCGGCATTCTCAAGCAGATGGGGGATGCGCGTGAACTGCAGGCCGAGCTGGACCAGCTCAAGATGTACGCCAACGGCCGCCGGACTTACGGCGGGCTGTTCAAGGAGCTTGCGAACGTCGTGCCGGAGGGCGTGCAGTTGCTGTCGCTGGAAATCCCGGAGCCGGCTGCCCAGCAGTTGCTGCCGCCGGGCGCCAAGCCGGGACCCACAGTGAAGCCGCTGCTCGGTCCAACGAATACGGTCGAGAACGTCGCGTTGCGGATAATCGGGCGTACGCCGCGCGAGACGCCCGTCGAGGAGCTCATGAAGTCGTTGGCGGAACCGACTTTCACGAACACCCTCGTCGTCGCAAAGGACGTGCCGGCCGACCAGATCAGTCCGCGTGTGCGCTCGTTCCGCCAGGATGCGTCGCCCGATGAGCGGGGAATGAGGTTGCTCTCCTTCGACGTTGAGTACCGTTGCGTGGAAAGGAGGTTCGAGAAATGAGCGAACGCACCTTGCAAGATCCTTCCGCGCCGATGAAGCGCGCCATGTTCCGCGCGCTGGCGATCGGTGCCATTGCCGTCATTCTTTACATGTTCTGCGTGCAGCCATCACAGTCCTCGCTTGATAAGGCGAAGGCCGACCTTGCCGGTCTGGAGGTACAGCAGGGCGCCATGATGCGCGACCTGAAGGGCGCGGACCAGGTGAAGGCGAACCTTGGCGCGATAGATGCGGAGCGCAAGGAGTTCCTTGCCGGACTTCTAGAGCCGCTGCTCGGTTCTTACGCCATGCGCGCGAAGTCCGTGCTGGACCCTCTGGCCACCGACGTGGGGCTGAGGATAACAGACTACGCCGAGATGCCCGTGCGCCTTCTGCCACTTCCGAAGCCGCAGGCCGCCCAGCTCTACGCGCGCAAGCCCATACGCCTCACCTGCACGGGATCGTATGCCACGATTGTCTCGTTCCTCATGCGCGTGGAGAAGAAACAGCCGCTCGTCTCGCTTGAGGCATTCACCCTCAAGACGCAGAAGGACCCCGATAACCAGACCGCCACGCTCGTGTTCGAGTGGCCGGTAAAGGGCGTCAACACCGCCGCGGCCGCGAAGGGAGGCGTCAAGAAATGAAACGTCTCATGATCACTGTTGCCGCCGTTGCCGCCATGTCCGCGTTCGGTGAAGCGCCCGCCGCCAAGCCGAACGGTGGGGCGAGGCGTCCCGCCGAGCCGGCCGAGGCCGGAGTGCGCAATCCTTTCTGGCCGATCGGCTACGAGGGAACGCGCGAAACAATCTCCCCCGAAGTGCGCGAGCGTCCGAAACCGGCCATCGTCGATCCAGCAAAACTCCCTCCGCCGATTACGGCAGCAGAGAGGGCTGCTCGCGATGCTGCAAAGGCCGCGGCTGAAAAGGCGGCGAAGGAGGCCGCTGAGAAGGCGGCAGCCGAAAAGGCCGCGAAAGAGGCCGCCGCGCGGGCCGAGGCGGAACGGAAGAAGCGCGAGATTTCATCCGTGCATTGGACCGCCGCGCGCGCAACGCTGAAGTTCGGCGGACGCGTCAAGTTGCGCGAGGACGATTCCATCCAGAACACAAGCGTCGTCATCAACGGCAAGGTCTATTCAGATGGAGACCTCATCTCCATAACCCACGACTCCCGCCGGTTCACCTGGCGCGTGGAAGGACTTTCCGACAACAACAAACTGAAACTCGTTCGTGTCCGCGCGAAGTACCTGGAGAAGTCCGGCGAGGCCGATAAACAATCTAGCAAAGGAGCGAAGAAATGAAACTCAAACTTGAAGTCCTGATCACCGTCGCTGCCGTGTGCAGCATGTCCCTTGCCGCCGAACCGGCGGCGAAGGAGGAAAAGCCTGCGCCCGCGCCGGTCGCGGTTGAGGCATCGGAGACAGACGAAATCGACCTCGACAAGTTGGATGACTCCGCAGACGCGGCCCGCAAGGCGCCCACGGTGAAGATGGCGCAGCCCGCCGCCACGACGAACGCTGTCGCCTCGGCGCCCGCCACGGCCGCAAAGACGGCTTCGGCGTCGACCAACGAGACAGCTGAGGCGGCGATGCCTGAAATGGCCGTGACCACTGGCCTCGTGGACATCGACTGCGACGACGCCACGCTTGCGGACATCCTCCGCCAGTTCCGCAAGACGACGGGCGCGAACATCATCTCCACCGATTCGTCGAACCTGCAGCAGCGCGTTTCCGTGTCGCTCCGGCACGTCCCGTGGCTGGACGCCCTCCAGGCGATCCTCAACACGAAGAAGTTCCGCCTCGAGCCACGTGGCGACATCTACTTCGTAAGCGAGGACAAACAGTTGGAGCCTATGTTCACGCGCACGTTCGTGCTGAACCACGCATCGGCGAAGGAACTTGCCGAACTGTTCAACAGCACCCTTGGCGGCGGCGGACGCGACCCCAAGACCGGCAAGCCGCGCGGCGGCCAGATCGCCACTGCGTTCGAGGGCGCCAACGTTGTGGTCGTCACAGCATCGGAGAAGATACTCGCAGATTGCGAACAGATCATCAAGTCGGTTGACAAGGCCATACCACAGATCTACATCGAGGCGCGGTTCATCGAGGTGTCCAACGAGGCGATGCACAAACTCGGACTGCAGTGGAACCAGCTGGAGAGCTGGGGGGCGTCTGTCAAGAATCTGGAAGCAGGGACCTCATACAACAACGGGCGCATCGCCAACTACGGCACGCGCGTGAGTAGCATGACCGAATCAAGTAACAACAATACATCTGGTTCATCGGGGTCTACAGGAGGTGCTACTTCTACCTCATCCTCTTCGTTGAGTAAGACTATTGAAGTCATCTCTCCCACGGGAGTGGGCAGCGGCACGTCGTCGTCATCATTCAACCGCAGCGACTTGGACATGGCCTGGCGCAACGCGCGCGGTTTCTCCGGGCAGCTTTCAGTTGATGACTTCCGCCTGGCCATGAGCGCGTTTGAGCAGATGGACGACGTGAAAATATTCTCGAACCCGAAAATCATCGTCTCCAACGGCAAAGAAGCGCGTGTGGACATGACGACTAAGTTCCCGAATGTCCGCGTGCAGGCAACGCGCAACACGTCGAACGGATCCGACTCCCTCGACATCTCCACGCAGCTTGAGGCCATTCCCGGAGAGGACAAGCTGATGTTCGCGAAGGAGGTCTTCTTCGGCTGGGGCATCACGCTGTCCGTCAAGCCCCGCATCTCGCCCGACGGCCTGATCAACGTGGAGATCGTCCCCACTATCAGCCAGCTCGACACCGACGTGACGCCCACGGGCTTCTACCAGGTGAAAGGCGGCGACTCGTCTGCCTATTCCTCCTATCCGATCATTCAGGTCAAGAGGTTGACGACGGACTTCACGATGAAGGACGGCGCGACGGCCGTTATCGGCGGCCTGTCGAAGACCACAGAAGAGGATGTCGACTCCGGCATCCCCTACCTGCGGAAGATTCCGTGGATCGGTCCGAAGCTCTTCGGCTGGAAGAGCCGCGGCAAGGTGCAGAAGGAAATCATCGTGTGCGTGACGCTCGGCATGGCCGACCCGGCCGATCTTCCTGCGGACGTGGGGCTGCCGAAAAATGCGATTGTCGGCCGCGAGTACATCGCCGGCCGCAAGTTCGAGCCGGGCGACCGCGCTGGCGGCCTGGCCGACGTGATGTCCCTAGACATGCGCCCGATCGAGGAAAAGCAGGCGGACACCAAACGCGGGTCTGGTACCGTGACGATCACGCCCGTAGTGGAATCCGAAAAGTGAGAGTACGAGGAAAAGGGAGATGACCGACGTTCCGGGTTTCGACTATGAGGCAATCCTGCAGACGTGTCCTGTCGTGCTGGGCATGACGGAGAACTCGCCCGAGACCGTGTTCTCGCGCCTCTTCGACGCGCTCGTGTCGGCGGGCCGCCTTTCGTCGGACCTGTGTGAGAAGGCGCGGGCCGCCGTCAACGCCCGCGAAGCCGCCGGCTGTACGGCGCTCGCAAACGGCATCGCGATCCCGCACGGCTACATGGACGAGGTGGAGAGCCCTATCGCCGCCATCGGCATCAATCCCCAAGGGGTGGACTGTGCGTCCATTGACGGACAGCCCACGCGTATCTTTATCCTGCTTCTGAATCACCTTGGTTCGCGCGACCATATCCGCTTCCTCGCAGCCGTCAACCGCCGTCTGATCCTCTCCGAGGTCCGCGAAGGTCTCCTCATGGCCCAGTCCCGCGAAGAAGTACTTCGCCTTCTCGCTGGTTGACAGAGGTTGTGTCGCCATGCGATTGCCTTCCGTAATTCTGACGGTTATCTGCGCGCACATGGCCTTTGGCGGCGTGCAGCGCGAGCGACTTGCGGATGGATGGGAGTTCATGCGCGCGGACGGTTCCACGAGCGAAACCAATTCCGCCGCGTGGCGTGCGGTGCGCGTGCCGCACGACTGGGGCGTGGAGAAGTCGTTCGATCCCAAGAAACCCTACGGCGACGCCTACCTCGAGCCGACCGGCATCGGCTGGTACCGGCGCACGTTCCGTCTCGACCCCGCGCGCGCGGCGTTCATCAAGGCAGGCGGTCTCCTCTTCTTTGAGTCGAACGGCATGATGAGCCACTCGAAGGTGTGGGTGAACGGCACGTACGTGGGCGGCTGGCCCTACGGCTACACGGCCTTCCGCTGCGACCTCACGCCGCACCTGAACCTTGACGGCGAGAACACGCTCGTCGTTCGCTGCCACAATCACACCGACTCCTCGCGCTGGTACACGGGCGGTGGCATGTACCGCGAATGCCGGTTCGCGTATTGTCCGGCAGACTACCTCATCCCAGGCTCCGTCGCGATCACCACGCCGGAGGTGACGAAGGCGCGCGCGACCGTTCACGTGACGTGGGAGATGTCGCAGTCCGGCAAGAAGGAACGCACGTTCACGGTTGAGTCGCCGCGTCTCTGGGACATCGACGATCCGCACCTCTACACCCTTGACATCGCGGGCGAGACGTTCCGCTACGGCATCCGCACGATTGCGTTCTATCCCGACGCACGCGGGTTCCAGCTGAACGGACGCCGCGTGGAGTTGAAGGGCGTATGCCTCCACCACGATCTCGGCGTACTCGGTGCGGCCTACAACCGCGCCGCGATGAAGCGTCGGTTCCTCAAGTTGAAGGAGGCGGGTGTCAACGCCATCCGCTGTTCGCACAATCCGGAGGATCCCGACTTCCTCGACCTCTGCGACGAACTCGGTCTGCTCGTGAAGGACGAGGTGTTCGACGAATGGCGGCGCATCGGCGCGTCCGGGAAGCGCAAGGACGGCTACTCGAAGCTCTTCGACAAGTGGCACGAGCGCGACGTGCGCGCGTGGGTGCGCGCCGACCGCAACCACCCGTCCGTGATCGTATGGTCGATCGGCAACGAAATCCCCGAAGGACACCCCCGCATTGCCCCCACGCGCGAGTTTATCCGTCTCGCGAAGATGCTCGACGCGATCGTGAAGAGCGAGGACAAGACGCGTCCCACCACGAACGCGAACAACGAGCGCGCCAACGCGACGAACGAATACGGACAGACCCTCGACATCTACGGCTTCAACTATTCTTGCTACATGTTCGGTCCGTTCAAGAAGAAAAACCCGAACAAGCCGTTCTTCGGGTCCGAGACGCAGTGCGCGATCACGAGCCGCGGCGCATATACCTTCCCCGTCAAATGGGGCTGGACGCAGCAGAAGACGGGCGCGCTCCACGTCTCCGGCTACGGCGTGGAGGCATGCAGCTGGTCGGGCGATCCCAAGAAGGGCTGGGCCTGCGCGCCCGACGCGCAGTGGTTCAACATGGACGCGCATCCCGAATGCATGGGCGAATTCGTGTGGACCGGCTGGGACTACCTGGGAGGTCCGTACTGGGCCGACTCGATGGTGAAGAAATTCAAGATCAAGGGCATCCACTCCTGCGCGACGGGCTTCATCGACCTCGCCGGTTTTCCAAAGGACACGTTCTGGCTCTTCCAGTCGCGGTGGCGTCCCGACCTGCCAATGGCGCACATTGTCCCGCACTGGAACTGGCCCGACCGCGTGGGCAAAGTCACGCCCGTCCACGTCTTCACGTCCGGCGACGAGGGCGAACTGTTCCTCAACGGACGCTCGCTCGGCCGCCAGAAGAAAGATCCCAAGAACTGGAAGAAGGCGTATCGCCTCACGTGGGATGAAGTCGTCTATGAACCCGGCACGCTCAAGGTCGTCACGTACAAGAATGGTGCGCCGTGGGCAGAAAAGACCATCGCCACAACGGGCCCTGCCGCGCAACTCAAGTTGGAAGTCGAGGATAACGCGGAGGCGGGGGCCGATCTCGTGTTCGTCAATCTCGAGGTACAGGACGCGGAAGGGCGCTTCGTGCCGGACGCGGCGGTGGACGTGACCTTCTCCGTGAAGGGGCCGTGCGAACTCGTCGCGACGGACAACGGCGACGAGGCCGATTTCGCGTCGTTCCACTCGCCCACGCGCCGCACCTTCTCCGGACGCCTCCAGGCCATCGTGCGCAAGAAAACCAATGCGCCAGAAGCAATCTCCATCACGGCTTCATCTCCTGGATTCACGTGCGTCACGACTACATTGCATCGGTAGGTGGAAAACTCTTATTTTCACTTTTCACATGCTTGCTCTTGACGGCGCGGAAAAAAGAGCGTAGAATATACCTTGTGAAATCGTCTTAGGCGGGTGTCTGGGGTCGATTTCCATTGATAACAAGTAAGGATAAAAGAAGATGGACATCTATGTTGGTAACCTCGCGTACGCGACGACTGACGATGGACTCAAGGCCGCGTTTGCGGCGTACGGCGAAGTTACCTCAGCGCGTGTTGTGGCTGATCGCATGACTGGCCGCTCAAAGGGCTTTGGCTTCGTTGAGATGCCAAACCGTGAGCAGGCTCAGGCCGCAATTGACGCACTCAACGGGCAGCCGCTTGATGGTCGCCCCATTCGCGTGAACGAGTCGCAGCCCAAGCCCCGCCAGGAACGTCGTGGTGGCGGTTTTGGCGGCGGACGTCGTGACCGCGGTGGACGCGGCGGACGCGGTGACCGTGGTGATCGCGGCGATACGCGTTGGTAATTACGCAAATCCGGGCGAAAAACCCAAGGTATAACTGAAAGAAACTCGGCGGTTTGTCGGGTTTCTTTTTGTCTACAAAAAATTCATGTTTTTTACATGAAAAGGGGTTGCGCGCCGAAACGGAATATGATATACTATCGGCGTTTTCCACCACTGGAGAACACGAGTGAATTGCGCGTACAGGTATCCCCCATGCTAACCTGTATGCGTAGGCACCCGGCCGGGAGCAACGGTCCCCCCCCCTTTGGGCCGCCCGGTACGGGTGCCACTTTTTTCCCTTGCCCCTGAGGGGCGATTGTGGTATCATGCCACCGTTTCCTCTTTCAGACGCATAAGGAAAAAGACATGAACAGTGAAACAGCTACCTCCTGTGTCGGATGTGGGCGCAGGGATTTCATCTACGGCCTTCTCGCCGCAGTCGCCGCAGGCAATGCATCGGCGCATGAACTGAGCGACTTTTTTGCAGCTCTCCCCGCTCCTACGCCGGCTGGCGCAATCCCCGACAAGACGGGTGCCGTGAAGGTGCGCCTCGTGTTCTCCATCTGGGATGACGTGCAGGTGAAGAAGACGTGGCCCAATGCTGGCTTCGACTTCCGTCCCGTGATGAAGAACATCACGGACGCGCTCAACGCAGGCGTGAAGGGCGTCAAGTTCGTGCCCGCGATGGCGTGCGACGCGAAGGGCTCCGCCGCGATCCTCGCCGAGGACAATAAGGCGGGCGATGTGAAGGGTTACCTCGTCATCCAGATGAACTCGTGGCCGAACGCCATCGGCGGCATCGTCAAGGCCGGCAAGCCCACGCTCTTCTGCTCGTTCCCGTATTCCGGCATCGGCGGATGGGACGTGCAGAACGCCGCGATGATCCGCAAGAAGCAGAAGAACTACGCGTTCATGAGCTCGCTCGACTTCAACGACACGATCGGCGCCGTGCGCGCGTTCGAGACGCTGAAGAACGGCACGGGCGAAGATTTCGTGAAGGCGGCAACGGAGTATCGTCTCGCGCATACGCCGCCTGAAACAGGCATCAAGCCCTGCGAAGGCCCGCTCGACTGCCTTTCCCCCGAAGAGACCCTTGCCGCCGTGAAGGGCAAGAAGATCCTCTCTGTCGAGGGTTACAACAAGAAGATCAAGGACAAGATCCTCAAGGACTTCGGCATCATCGTCGAGGATGTGAAGTTCGAGGAGCTGAACGCGGCGTGGGAGAAGGTGCCTGATGCGCTTGCTCGGGAGAAGGTCGCCGAATGGAAGCGTACAGCACGGAAGATCGTGGACGTCTCGGACGAAACGCTGTTCGGCTGCGCAAAGCAATTCTACGGCATGAAGGAAGTCCTGAAGGCGCATGGAGCGGTGGCGATCTCCGTCAACTGCCTCGGCGGCTGCTACACCGGCAAGCTCCACGCCTATCCCTGCCTCGGCTTCATGGAACTCCAGGACCTCGGCCTCTTCGGAACGTGCGAGAACGACATCCGTTCCACCGTGGCGATGGTCGTGTTTGGCGCGATGACGAAGGGACGCATGGGCTACATCTCCGATCCGGCGATCGACAGCTCGCGCCGCGCAATGATCTTCGCGCACTGCGTTGCCACGCGCAAGTTCCTCGGCGTGGACGGCGCAACCGCGCCCTACGAGATTGAGACCCATTCCGAGGACCGCCAGGGCGCGTCCGTGCGTTCGATCGCGCCTCTCAACTACCCGGTTACGACCGTGGAGTTCCACTTCACGGGCAACGGCGGCACGGGTTGCGTGCTTGTGCAGACCGGTCGTACCTTCTCGAACGACCCCGACGACCGTGCCTGCCGTACAAAGATGGTGGTGGAGGTGACGGGCGACTTCGAGCGGTCGTACAAGCTCTGGGATCTCTGGGGCTGGCACCGCGTCACGTTCCTCGGCGACTTCAAGAAAGACGTCGAGGCGCTCGCCAAGAAGATCGGCTACCGTGTGATCTACGAGTCGTAGCAGTTTACCCGAACGTCCGTCTGGGCGCGTTATCACAAAAGAGGCAATTGAAATGGAACAGACTTCCCTTGGTTTCAAGCGTATGGTTCGTGCGGTGATTCCGGCCTTTCTGCTGGCGGTCTCCGTAGGTCAGATATATGCGTTCACTAACTTCTCCGACCAGATCGCTGCGCACATCGGCGAGTCGAAGAGCGCGGTGCAGTTCGCATTTTCGCTCGGCATCTTCTTCCTCGGCATGGGCGCGGCGTTCTTCGGGAAGATCGTGGAGAAGAACATCCGCCTTTCCACGATCATCGGCACGACGCTCTTCATCACGGGGTTGCTCGTGACGGCGCTTGGCGTGAGGATGAAGTCGCTTGCGCTCATCTACCTGGGCTATGGCTTTCTGGTTGGAACTGGTACGGGAATCATCTACATCTCGCCAGTGAAGACTATGATGCTGTGGTTCCCTAACGCGAAGGCGATTGCCGCAGCCGTGCCGATCATCTCGTTCGGACTGGGGTCAACGCTCTCCACGATCCTTTACAAGGGATTCGGTTTCGGCGGGACAGGCTCCATGTTCTCCATGCGCTTCCTAGGTTTCTACGACTACTTCGGAGTGGAGGCATCTCCTGGAAAGATCGAGTCCGTGTTCCTCGCCTTCTCCGTGTTCTACCTCTTCCCGATGGCGGTTGCGGCGTTCCTGCTAAAGAAGCCGAAGATCGAACAGATGTCGTTCGCACACGGACTTCCGCAGTGCGAATTCACGTACATGGGATTGGCGAAGGACTCCTACTTCCTGCGCTCTTGGCTCTTCATGTTTCTCAACATCTCCTGCGGTCTCTGTCTCATCCCCCTTGCGAAGCAGATGATGAAGGATCCGTCCGTGGGCTACAGCGAGGGGCTGATCACGTGGATCATCGCGCTTTCGGGTCTTATGAACGGCGGCGGTCGTTTCCTCTTTGCCTGGTGGAGCGACCGCCTCGCGCGCCGCGTGAATATCCTGCTCATCATCCTTTCCATCTCGGCCGGCGTGATGGCGGCGAGCTGGTGGCCACCCCTGATCGGCGTGGCGCTTCTCGTGATCAACGCCTGTTACGGCGCTGGCTTCTCTGTGATTCCCGGCATCCTCGCGGACCATTACGGCATGACGAACATCTCGAAGATCCACGGTGCGGTACTCTCCGCTTGGGGCGTTGCGGGTCTCGTAGGCAACCAGGCGGCCATTCTCGTGAGCGACAAGATGGGCTTCGGCAACATGGGCGTCGTCACGATGCTCATCGTATTCTACCTGCTCAACCTCGCGAACGCCGCAACGCTCCGCCGCCGCGCCGGTTAAACCCGGAGTGCGTCGTATACGGCAAGGGCGGCGGCGGCCTCCACGCATGGTACGGCCCGCAGCACGATGCACGGGTCGTGGCGGCCCTGCACGCGTAGGCGCGTATTTTCGCCGGTATGGAGGTTCACCGAATCCTGTTCGATCGCAATCGACGAAGTGGGCTTCATCGCCACGCGGAACGTGATCGGCTCGCCCGTGGAGAGTCCGCCGAGGATGCCGCCCGCATGGTTCGTGACGGGCTTCACCTTGCCGTCCACCATGCGGTAGGCGTCGTTGTTCTCACTCCCGCGCCGCTCGCTCGCGGCGAAACCGTCGCCGAACTCGATTCCCTTCACGCCGGGAATGCCGAACACGGCCTGTGCGATGCGGTTCTCTAGACCGCCAAACATCGGGTCGCCAACGCCCACGGGCAGACCGAGCACCTCGCAGGCAATCACGCCGCCCACGGAGTCGCCCACCGCCTTCGCTGCGAGGATTGCCGCGCGCTGACGCTCGGGATCGGTTTCGCCGCCGATGCGTTCGGCGTGCGCCTGCACGGTCACGCCCTTCTGCGCGAGAATCTGCAACACGATGCCGCCCGCGATGCAGAGCGGCGCCGTGAGACGGCCCGAGAAGTGTCCGCCGCCCGCCATGTCCTGGAAGCCGCCGAAGCGCACCTGCGCGGGCCAGTCGGCGTGGCCGGGACGCGGCACCGCGCGCAGGGCGGCGTAGTCCTGCGAGCGCGTGTTCGTGTTACGGATGATGGCGGTAAGCGGCGCGCCGCATGTGACGTCGCCCACGAGGCCGGAAAGGAACTCGGGCACGTCTGCCTCACGGCGCGCGGTGGACGTCTCGTCGCGTCCCGGTGCGCGTCGGTCGAGGAACGCCTGCAGGGCTGTGCGGTCGATTGTGAAGCCGGCGGGCAGACCCTCGATCGTCACGCCGATGGCCGGCGCGTGGGACTGTCCGAAAATCGTGATGCGGATGTTCTCGCCGTAGCTGCTGCTCATTGCGCCCTCACTTCTCGTCGTATGCGCCGAGGTAGGTGAAATGCTCGACCTCTGGATCGGAGGCAAGTCCGGCCAGAAGCTTTACCACGCGCGGGTCGCGCGGCGAGGCCTCAATGTCGAACGTGAAGCGGAACTCGAAGTCGCTGCCTGGCACGGGACGCGATTCGAGCTTCGAGAGATTCACGCCAATCGCGGCGAACTTCGCAAGCACGCCGCTCAGCGCGCCCGGATGGTGTGCGAGGCTCATCAGGAGCGTCATCTTGCTCGCGTCGGGATATATCTGGAGGTTTTTGGAGATGCAGATGAAGCGCGTGTAGTTCGAGGCGACGTTCGAGATGTCCTCCGCGAGCACGTCGAGCCCGTACAGCTCCGCGCACGCGCGTGAGGCGATCACGGCCTCGTCAGTGCGTCCGGACGCCGCGAGCTCCGCGGCGGCCGCCGCCGTGTTCGACGCGGGGATAGTGCGCATCTCGGGGTGGGTGAGGAGGAACGCCGAGCATTGCGCGATTGCGTGCGGGTGGCTCGTAACCTCCTTGACGTCGGAGAGTTTCACGCCACGCCGCGCGAGCAGGACGTGTCGGATACGCATCCGCATCGCGCGCACGATCTTGAATTCGTGCTGCGCCATCGCATCGTATATGGCGGGGACAGACCCCACGGCGGAGTTCTCGATCGGCAGCACGCCGTAGTCGCACATTCCTGTCTCAACAGCTCGGCACACGTTCTCGAAGCCGCGGAAATAGAGAATCGTGGGGAAGGCGAAGAGACGGCTAGTAGCCTGTTGCGAGTAGGCGCCTTCCGTGCCGGGACACGCCACGGTGGCCGACGACGGGAACTGGTCGGGAGTGTTTTTGATTGCATCGCCGATCTGTGCCACAAGTTCGTTCTCGCCCTGGATGGCCGTGCGCTGGCGTCCGCGCGAGATGGAGAATAGCGTGGTGAAGAAGAGGCGCGCCTCGTTCTCCATGTCGGGCCCCACCTCCTTCGCGACGCGCGCGAGTATCTCGCGTTCGCGCGCGGGGTTGAGGATCGGCGTGCCGCTGGCGCGCTTCGCCTCGGCCACTTCGGCGGAAACCGCGAGGCGGCGCACGAAGAGTTCGCGCATGTTCTCGTCGATTTCGTTGATTTCCTTGCGGATGTCTTCTAGTTCCTTCATTTTCTTGCCTGTAACTTCCTTATGGTTTCTCTTATTTGCTTTCGCTGTTGGGAGTTTTGGAGTTTAGGAGGCTTGGAGGGTGTTTATAATCTCCTCCTGAACTCCTAATCTCCTAATCTCCCAGCAGCGAAAGCAACCAAAGTTATCCTCATTTACCTTCTCATGCGCAGCGCGGGCGGCGGGCTACTCTCCTAGTTTGTAGGCCAGCGGGCGGAGCGCGTTTACGCGACTCATCGTCTCGGCGAACATTTCGGGCGTCTGGCTCTGCGCGCCGTCGCACAGCGCGTGCGGCGGGTCGTTGTGCACTTCGATGATGAGACCGTCAGCGCCCATCACCACGGCACCCATCGCGCACGGCTCCACGAGACGCGCCACGCCGGTCGCGTGACTTGGGTCTACGATCACAGGCAGATGCGTGAGGCGGTGGAGGATGGGTACCACAGTCAGGTCGATCGTGTTGCGCGTGGCCGTCTCGTAGGTGCGGATACCGCGTTCGCAGAGAATCACGTTCGGATTTCCGCTCGCCATCACGTACTCGGCGCTCATGAGCAGCTCCTGGAGGGTAGCGCTCATGCCGCGCTTGAGGAGGACTGGCTTCTTCGAATGCGCCCCCACTTCCTTGAGGAGGTCGAAGTTCTGCATGTTGCGCGCGCCGATCTGGATCACGTCCACGTCGTTGAACAGCTCAAGGTGCTCGATGCGCATCAGCTCGGTCACGATGGGGAGACCCGTCTCGCGCTTCGCCTGGAGGAGGATTTCGAGGCCGCGCTTGCCGAGACCCTGGAAGGAGTAGGGGGATGTGCGTGGTTTGAACGCGCCGCCGCGCAGCATCGTGGCGCCGGCGGCCTTCACGGCCTTAGCGATGGCGATCACCTGTTCCTCGCTCTCCACGCTGCACGGACCGGCGATCACCTGGAAGTTGCCGCCGCCGACCTTGAACCCGCTGCAGTTCACAACCGAGTCCTCTGGGTGGAACTTACGGTTTGCCTCTTTGTAGGGCTCCTGAATGCGCTGGACGGTCTCCACGACGCTTAGGGCCTGGACGAGGCCGATGTCGAGGCGCGCCACGTCGCCCACGCATCCGATGATGGTTTCCGACTCGCCCGCGCTCACGTGCGGCGTCACCTTGTGGTCACGCAGCCAGCCGAGCAGGCAGTCGACCTGCTTCTTGTCCGCGTTCTTCTTCAGTGTGATGATCATTTTCTTTTTTTCTCCTTTTGAGATTCTCTTGAACGAAAACGGCCTCGCTCATTCTGGAGCGGGGCCGTCATACGATAGGTTTCATTTGCGATTCACCTTATCAGAATGCGCGCGCCGCTCCGGCCGTAAAGCCGAAGTAATAGTACCACGCAAACTTAAAGGTCTTAATCATGCCTTTCTTCCTCAGACGCGCACAAGTATACCACAATCCCCGCCGTCCGCGCAACAGGGAATTTCGACATAGGGAATTTCACGGAGAAATGATTCTATTCTCCTCCGAACGCCGCTGCTTTTGCTATACTATTCGCCAAAGGACACTATAAGCCATGCTCTACCTTCTCGCAGATACACTTGAAAAATTCTGGGGCCCGTTCCGTCTGTTGCGGTCGCACGCCCTCCTTCTGGCCGCCGGCACGATGCTCGCGGCACTTGCCGTTTTGCTGTTGCTGCCAAAGCTGTGGCGGTTCTCGCCGCACGACCACGGCAAGGCCATTCTCGGCAAGGACGGCATGACGTCCGCCGGCAAGCCCACGGGCACGGGCCTGTGGGTGACGTTGCTCGTGCTGCCGATCCTCCTCTTGGTACTGCCGCTTTCGGGTCCTGTGCTCGGCATTATCGCCTGTCTGTACGTGGCAATGGTGTGCGGCTACCTTGACGATCGGTCAGAGAAGCCCTGGGGGCAACTCAAGAAGGGCATTCTGGACATTGCGGTGTGCCTGGGCGTGGCGTATTTCGTGTGGTCGGCGCTCGGCGGCCATGTGTGGCTGCCGTTCGTCAAAGGCGACTGGATCATGCCGTGGTGGGCCTACATCCCCTGCATGGGTTTCGTACTGTTTGTGTCGATGAACGCAACGAACTGCTCTGACGGCGTGGATGGCCTGGCGGGATCGCTCTCCGTGATTTCGCTCATTGCGCTGGCGGTGTTCCTGTATGCGGTGATCGGTTACCGTCCGATGGCGGACTACCTCCTCGTGCCGCACAACTACCTCGCGGTGCGCTGCGCTATCATGCTCATGACGGTGGCTGGCGGTTTCGCGGGATACCTATGGTGGAACGCAGAGCCTTCGAAGGCGCTCATGGGCGACGCGGGGTCGCGCTTCCTCGGCCTGCTGCTCGGCGCGGGCGTGCTCGTGACGGAGAACCCGTTCCTCATCTTCGCGTTCGCGCCGATCGTGCTCGTGAACGGCGGCGGCGGGATGGTGAAGATCCTCCTCCTCCGCTTCTTCCGCAAGTGCGGATTCGACGTGCGTCCGCCGTCCCAGCTACAGCCGGAAGAACAGCAAAAGCGCAACGTGCTCGTGAAGGCGGTGTGGAAAGTCCGTTTCCCGCTGCATGACCACTGCAAGAAAGAGCTGCACTGGACGAACGCGCAGGTCCTCATGCGCTTCGTTCTTCTTCAGGCCTTCCTAATGCCGCTTGTATTTCTGGTACTCATAAAGATTCGTTGATGAACATCAAGAAGCATATTCCTGTAGTTGGTGCGGCCGCCTTGAGCGCCGCGTTGCTGGTCGCGGCATACCCGCCGTTCGGCGAGACGGCGTCCATCGCGGTGGCGCTCGCGCCGCTGCTGGTCGTCGCGCGCCTCGCCTCGCCGAAGAAGGCGGCGTGGACGTGGTTCGGCGGCGGATTCGCCTTCTGGTTCGCGACGCTCGCGTGGATGCCGGCGATCTGCAAAAACGACGGTCCCTGGCCGCTCGTAGGTCTCGGGTGGTTCGGACTCGCCGCGCTCTGCGCTGGTTACTTCGCGCTCTTCGGCTGGCTGAACGCCCGCGCGTGGCGTCGGTTCGGACGCTGGGGCCTTGCGTTCGAGCCGATCCTCTGGGCTGGCGTCGAATGGCTGCGCGGCTGGCTCTTCACGGGCTTCGCATGGAACTACCTCGGAACGGCGCTCGTGCCCATTCCCGATTTCCTCGCGTCGGCGCGCGTGGGCGGCGTGTATCTCGTGAGCGCGCTCGTGGTGCTTGTGAACGGAGTGTTCGCCACGCTCGCATGTCGGGTAGTGGCGCAGATGCGACGCGAGGCGCCGGAGGGACGCCGCTGGATCCGTTCGCTCGAGACGGCTGTGCCGCTCGCCGTAGTGCTGCTCGTCTTCTGGCTCTGCCGACCGCCGGCAGACGGCGGCCTCAATGAGGCCACCCTGCCGGGAAGCGAGCAGCAAAACACGCTCCGCGTGGCCCTCGTGCAGCGGAATGCGCCTTGCGTGTTCCGCGCCGGTAAAGAACGGCAGGATCCCGTGGAGGCATACCGTAATCTCATGGAGGCCATGGCGCCTGCGAAGCCGGACCTCGCCGTGTGGGGCGAGAGCGCGATGTCGGAGTTCGGACGGCTCGCGAGCGAGCGGGCCCGCAGCGCGGCGAAGTATTTCTCGCAGCTTGTCGGCGGTGCGGCGCTCCTTGCGGGCGGCGACTATGGCGAGCGGACGAACGGGGTCGTTCGCGTCTACAACTGCGCGGGACTCTACGTGCCGTCCGGCGACGACATGACGCTCCAGATATGCGCGAAGCAGCACCTCGTGCCGTTCGGGGAGTACATTCCCTTCGACAAGTGGATTCCGGTGCTGCAACGGCTTTCGCCCATTGGCGTATCGCTCTATCCCGGCGAGGCGAGGTTGTTGGAGGTGCCGGTGAGGGGCGGCAGGAACGTTGTGAAGGTGGCGCCGCTCATCTGCTTTGAGGACACATTGCCGCCGCTCGCGCGGAAGGGGGCTCAGTTGGGCGCGCAGGCGATCGTTTTGATCACGAACGACAGCTGGTTCTCCGACTCGTGGGAGGCGGAACAGCATGCCTGGCAGGCCGTGTTGCGCGCGGTGGAGACGGGGCTTCCTGTCATCCGCGTGGGCAACTCCGGCGTGACTGGCGTTATCGGTGCGTCCGGGCGCACGCGGTGGCTCACGGACGGCGCGGGCCGCCCGCTCGTCGACGCCCGGGGATGTCAGCTTGAAACGGTGCAGGTGCGGACGGCCCCCCGCCTCACGCCGTACGTGCGGGTCGGGGACTGGCCGTTGCTGGTCCTCTTTGCCGCTTCCCTAGTGGGCCTGTTTATGGTAAAATGTAGAACATGAAAACAAGCGATAACTGTCCCTGCGCCTCAGGCAAGCCTTACGGCGAGTGCTGCGGGCCAATCATCGGCGGAAAACGGCAGGCCACGACGGCTGTCGAGCTCATGCGTGCGCGCTACAGCGCCTACGCAGTGGGCGACGTCAAATTTTTGTACAACTCCTCGGGCCCCGAAGTCCAGGCCGAGTTCGACGAGAAGACCACGCGCGAATGGTCCAAGTCGGCCACTTGGCAGGGCATGGAGGTTCTTGAGACCGAACGCGGCGGCGAGGGCGACGAAGACGGATACGTCTCGTTCATCGCGCGCTACACGGCGAACAAGCAGGCGTGCGAGCACCGCGAGCGCTCCTACTTCAAGAAGATCGACGGGGCCTGGCGCTTCATCGACGGCCAGATCGACACGGGCGAGCCCTGGCACCGCGAGGAGCCGAAGGTCGGACGCAACGATCCGTGTCCCTGCGGCAGCGGTAAGAAGTACAAGAAGTGCTGCGGGAAGGGTAAATGAAGCCGGCCGCATTCCTCTTCGACCTGGACGGGACGCTGATCGACACCGAGGCGCTCTGGACGGAGGCCATCGTCGAATGGCTGGCCGACCGTGGTGCGCGGACGACGGTCGAGGCGGTCGCCCCCGTGGTCTTTGGACACAGCTGGCTGGACATCCAGTCCACACTCCACGAGAGATTCCCCTCTTTGCCTAAGACCAGCGCCGAGGACGACGCGAAGACGTTGCGTCCCTACTACGCGCGGCGCGCCGTCAATCCCGCGAGCCAGGTCATCCCCGGCGCGGTGTCCTTTCTCAAGAAGGCGTCGCGGCACGCGCCGTGCGTTATCGTCTCGGGGTCGCCGCACGACGACGTCGTGCAGGCGGCCGAACTGTGCGGCGTAGAGAACTTCGTGCGCTTCGTCCTGGGCGCGGAGGACTACGGACGCGGCAAGCCCGCACCCGACGGCTACCTGAAAGCGGCGTCGATGCTGGAGGTGGACGCGAGCGAGTGCGTGGTGGTGGAGGACTCCACCGCCGGCGTGCAGGCAGGCCGCGCGGCCGGGATGCGCGTTATTGGCGTGGACCGCAACCAGCGCGCCCCGCAGGATTTCGCAGGATGCGAATGGCTGGTACACGATTTGTCCGAACTGGACGTACATGCAGTGTTCGGCGATGCCGATTAGAGATGAAACGAAAAACGAACGAAAGGTAAAAAGAATAATGTTTGGTTTCTTTATAGCGATAGCCATCGGCGTGGTGGTCGGTCTCGGACTCTCCTTCGGGGGCGTGTTCGGCATAGGCTGGAGCATCACATGCGGCGTTCTGGCGTTCATAGTGGCGCAGGTCGTCATTGGGAGGATCATACAGAAGCGCGTGAAGGAGGCGATGGATTCCGTCCAGAACATACTGATGGAAGGACAGAAACGCCTTCAGGCCAAGATGGCGCGCTGGCAGATGCGTCCGCCGGGGTCGATCCAGGCCGCGCAGGCGGAGATCGCCCGCGACCAGAAGGTGTTCGTGCGCGAGGCGCTGGAGCAGACAGAGGTCCTGCACAAGTTCGACAACTGGGTGCCGATGATGAAGCGCCAGATCGCCACGGCGCAGTTCCAGCTCTACTGGATGATCAAGGAGTTCAAGAAAGTGGACGAGCTGATGCCGAAGGCACTGTTCCTCGACCCCACCACTAACGCAATGAAGCTTGCGCGCATGTACATGACGGACAAGCCCGTCGAGGAGATGGCGGCGGTCTACGAAAAGGCGACGCGCCGCCTCCGCTACAACCAGAACGTGCTGCTCGCCGCAGCCTGGAGCTGGATTCTCATACAGAAGAAGGACGTGGACGGCGCGTTCAAGGCGCTCAACGCCGCGCTTGAGAAGAGCGACAACGAGACGCTCAAGGCGAACCGCGACCATCTCGCTAACAACCGCGTGGCGCACTTCTCCAACACGGCGCTCGGCGACCAGTGGTACGCCCTGTTGCTGGAGGAGCCCCGCATCCACCAGCAACGCATGCGTCCGCAGTGGCGCTGACCACGTTGCGCGGCAACAGAGCGTTTGGGAAACTGCATCGACATGACACGCGAAGAAATTGAATCGAAGCTGAAGGACGTGATCGTCTCGTCGCTTGACCTCGAGGACCTCACCGCCGCGGACATCGCCACCGACGCGCCGCTGTTCGGCGAGGGACTGGGGCTCGACTCCATCGACGCCCTGGAGCTCGGCATGGCCGTGAAGAAGACGTTCGGCGTCACGTTCGCCTCCGATCCCGCCGAGAACAAGAAGATTTTCTATTCGGTCAAGACGCTGGCCGACTTCATCGAACAGCAGAAGAAGGGCGACCCGTCATGACTGAAGAGGAAATCCAGAAGCAGGTCGTCGACATCCTCGCGACCGACTTTGAATGCGACCGTGAAAAGCTCACGCCAGAAGTCAATCTGTTCTCAGACCTCGACCTCGATTCGATTGACGCCGTCGACCTCGTCGTGCGGCTCCAGCAGGTGACGAAGAAGAAGGTCAATCCCGAGGAATTCCGCCAAATCCGAACGCTGCGCGACGTAGTGCAGGCCGTATACAAGCTTGTGAACGAATGAGATGATCTCCGCCGTCTTCGCCATCCTCTTCGGCGTTTCGCTGCTGCCAGGGCGCAAGCCGCTCTGTCTGCGGTTCGCCGAGCGGATTTCGGACGGCATCATGCCGGATGGCGCGGAGGCGTACTGCCGCAAACTCACGTGGGTGTGGTTTTTCGTGCTGCTGGCAAACGCGGCGGCCTCCGTCGCCTTGGTCGCGTTTTTCGGCGGCCTCGTCGAGGCCGCCCTACCGAGAGTAATTACGGCGAGCGCGCTTTCCTTTGTCGTGGTTGGCGGAACGTTCGCCGTGGAGGGATTTATCCGCGCGCGCCGTTTCACGGTGACGTTCCACACTTCTGGCTCCACCGCCAAGCCGAAGACCATCGTGAAGACGTTCGCGTCCCTCGCTAAGGAGGTGGCCTTCCATCGCGCGCGCCTCGCGGACGTCCTTGCGCGCAAGCCGGTGTTCCTCTCCACTGTCGAGCCGCACCACATGTACGGCATCCTCTGGCGCGTGCTGCTCCCTAGGGCGGCGGGCTGCACGGTCGACCCCGAGGTGATCCTCACGCCGGAATCCCTGCTGAAGAAGATGCGCGCCGCCGAGAGCGTGTTCCTCGTCACTACGCCGAGCTTCCTCGCGCGATTCGTGGAGTATGCCTACCTGTACGACGTGCCGCAGAACGTAGTGGAACTCACCACTTCCGGCGCGCTCCTCACGGCGGACGTCGCGGCCGCCGCGCGCCGCGTGTTCGGGCGTGCCCCGCTGGAGATCTTCGGCAGCACTGAGACGGGCGGCGTGGCGGATCGCAGGCAGGAGACGGGCAACGAGCTGTGGACGGTGTTCGACCCGGTGAAGGCGTGGGCGGACGCGGAAGGACGACTCGTGGTGTCGTCGCCCTTTTCGTGCCAACGGCATTTTACCTTGGGCGACGGCGTCGTGTTTGAAACGGATCGCCGCTTCAAGCTCCTGGGGCGCATGGACCGGATGGTGAAGATCGCGGAGCAGCGCGTGTCGCTGCCTGAGATGGAGGCGACGATGTGTCTTATCCCCGAGGTGGCCGAGGTGGCGCTTGGCGTGGTGGAGGGTCCGTACGGTCCGTCACTCGGCGCGGTCGTCGTGCCGCGAAAGGGCTGGACGGACCTTAAGACTCTCGGCAAGCATGCGTGCGCACGCGCCTTGCGTGCGAAGTGCCAGCAGTTCTTCCCGAAGGGGGCGGTTCCGCGCAAGTACCGTTTCGTCCATGCCCTTCCGCGCAACGCGCAGGGGAAGGTCCAGGCGTCCGCCATTCAGGAAATCCTCACCTCGCAGATGGCGGAGCCGCTCATGGAAAACGAGACGCACACGCCCACCACATACGAGGCCGATCTCACGTTCGACGGAGACGCCGCCTATTTCAAGGGACACTTCCCCGATTTCGCGGTGCTTCCCGGCGTGATCCAGCTCGGCACGGCACACCGCATTGCCGAGGCGTTCATGGGTCATGCGCGGACGCTGCGCCAGGTCAAGAAGATGAAGTTCTCGCATGTGCTGCGTCCGGGCGAGACGGTGCATTTCACGCTGACGAAGAAAACTGACGACGAGTTCGCCTACGAATACCGAAATGGGGACATACAATGTGCAAGCGGAGTACTGTGTTTCTAGCCGCGCTGGCGGTTCTTTGCGGAGCGGTGGGCGGAACGGTTGCCGTTACGCCCGCCTCAGACGCGGCCTTGCCGGAAACCGCGTCCGGCACGTTCATCCAGCGCAAGACACTGGCGGACGTTGACGTGACGATCACGTCCACCGGCACGTTCCGCTTCGAGAAGGGGCGTCTCTTCGAATGGCGCACCCTGAAGCCGCTTCCCTCCACGTTCACCGCAACGCCCACGAACTACGCGATTACGGTGAACGGAAAGACCACCACGCGCAATCTCAAAAGCAACGTGGATGAAATCGCGAAGATATTCGAGATCAAGGAAGTGAAGGAATTCGTGAAGGGCGTGAAGAGCGAGCCGCAGGTCGGATTCCCAAACAAGGTGACGGTCGAGTTCAAGAACGGCGACCGCCTCGACATCGAGATGAAGCGGTGAAGACGGCGCGCATAGTCCTTGCGGTTCTCATCGCGCTTGCGGGGGCCGCGCTCGCATGGCGCGTATGCGAGGGCCTGCGCGTTGAGACGGACGTACTTGCGCTTGTCGAGACGGAGCACAGCGGTTCACTGATGGAACTGGCGGCCGGCCGCGCCAGACAGGGACAGTTGCTTCTCGAAGGCGGCGACGAGGAACAGCTCGTAAAAGTGGCAAATGTCCTATCCGAGCAATTCAAACTCAACACAGCAGTCGATTTTCAGAAGACGCTGCGCTATCTCGCCCCGCGCACGCGCGGACTCGTCTCCGCCGAAACGCGCGAGCTGCTCCGCGCAGGCAAGTTCAAGGACGTGGCCAACGCCTCCGCCGCACGCCTCTTCGGACCGGTGCCGCCGCTCTTTTCCGTTAAGGACGATCCGTTCCTGCTCGCCATGGACTATGCGATGTCCATGCAGTCGAACCTCGCCCCCGGCTGGTCGCTCAAGGACGGATATCCGGTTTGCGAACGCGGCGACCGACACTTCCTGCTTATGCAGTGCGGCGACCTCTCGCTTGAAAAGGCGGAGGAGATCATGCAGGGCGCAGAGCGCATCAACGGCTCCTTCGCCGCCGGCTTCGCGAAGATATGGTGCTGCGGACCGGTGTTCCACACCGCGCGTTCCACATCCAGCGCGAAACGTGAAATCAACCTCCTTTCCGTGATATCGGTCGTTCTGGTGGCGCTGCTCGGATGGATGCTCTTCAGTTCGTGGCGGTTCGTGCCGCAACTGCTCGTCACGGTGGGCGTGGCGTTTTTCGTGGCCACAGGCGCGCTCTTCGCATTCTTCCCGTGTCCGCACGTGATCACGTTCGTCTTCGGCGTGACGCTCATCGGCCTTGCCGTGGACTATGTGTACCATTCACGTTCCGCAGGCGGGGCGGGGAAGGTGCTCAGGCCGCTTACGCAGTCACTCGCCACGTCGCTTGCCTGCTTCGCGCCGCTACTCTTTGCGGACATTTCCGCCATGCGCCAGATGGCGCTCTTCACGATGGCGGGTCTTGCGGGGGCATATCTGTGTGCGCTCGCGTGGCGGCGGTCGCGGGGCGACCGCCCTACCGGTGGGGACGATATCACGCGGCGGTCGCGGGGCGACCGCCCTACCGGAAACATCTTTGCAATTGGGGTGGGGCTCTTGGTGATTGCGGCGATGTGCGGGATATGTCGCGTGAAGGTCTCGTTTGAACCGTCGGCGTTCTATAGTCCCGGCAAGTTCCTGGCGGAAGGGGAGAAGCGGCTCTTCGAGTTGAATCCGATGGGCGGCGGGAAGTTCGCGTGCATCAAGGGGAAGACGCTGCAGGAGTCCCTTGAGATTGAAGAGGCTGTGGGGTTGAGGGGGCTTTCCGCCGTGATTCCGTCGCTGAGGCGTCAGAGCGAGAACGTCGTGCTCGTGGAAAAGCTGAAAGAGAGCGAGGGGAAGACTTACACGGAGTTGACGGGGTTGAAGATGCCCCAGGAGGATACGAGAGGTTTTCTCGACGCGGCTAACGTGGAGGACGAGTCGCTGAAGAAGGTCGTGCGCTCGTTTTCACCGCGCGGCAATGAGATCGTGGTGCCGTGTCCCGAGGGGTTCCAGAGCGCCGATACGCGCGTGGTGGTGCTTGATCCGCGTCAGGCGGCGAAGAAGATGTTCGCTAGGCTTTTCATTTCGGCGGGAAAGTTGTTCTACATTTCGCTTGCGGCGCTTGCGGTGCTTCTCATTGTGTTTTTCCGCAAAAAGTTCTTCGATTACATGAGCGGCGTCGGTGGTGCGGTCCTCTGCACGATGGGGATGTTGGGCTGGCTGGGCATTCCGCTTACGTGCTTCACTCTCCTTTGTTTCTTCGTGATGGCGGGGCTGGGTCTCGACTACGTGATCTTCCACCGTTCCAAGCCCGTGCCGGAGACGCGGCGCACGGTTCTTTATTCATTCCTCTCTTCGCTTGCGGGTTTTGGAATGCTTGCGTTTACGGAGTTCCCAGTCACGCGCGGAATGGGGGTGACGCTCGCGTTCGGTCTGTTTTTCGCATATTTATACTCAGGCGACGAGTTTTCCCGTCGTCGGCGTGTAACTTCTTCCCCCGAAGCGGGTAAACAGGGTAGAACCAACAACTCAAATGCATCCAGAGGAGAATAGAAATGGGTCGATCAGTAATCACAGGAGTGGGGAACAATAACATCCCCCAGCCAATCGTCAACAGCGTGCATGAACGAGAGGAGCCACTACGTGGAATCGACGAACTTCATCATCCGCGACATGCACAATACGATCACGATCGCCGGCAAGCACACGGACTGGTTCAAATAACGGGAAGCGGCGGATCGTACTAGACCGGAAAGTTCCATGGCGTGACTCGCCTCTTAAAAAGGAGATACTTTGTTGCGGTGAGCGGCAACGCCGCGCAACCCACTAACCCATTACCATTCTCGCATTGATTTGGGGGTAAAATTTTGGTAAAATACTCGTCTCTCTACGGAATAGAAGGAACATGGAGATGGAAAACGGCAAGACGGGCGACCGCAGGGTCGTCAACACCGTGCAGGGCCTGAAAGAGGACTTTGCATGGCATTTGCGCTATACACTGGCGAAATACGACGGAAAATCCACGCCGCGCGACCAGTACACGGCGTTCGCCTACGCGGTGCGCGACCGGCTCGTCGAGCGCTGGATGGAGACGCAGGAGCGTTACCATCGCCAGAACGAGCGGCGCGTCTACTACCTTTCGCTTGAATTCCTCATCGGGCGTCTGCTCGGCAACAACGTCATCAACCTCAAGCTCGACCGCGAGTGCACCGAGGCGCTGAAGGAATACGGAATCAACTGGAACTCGCTGCGCGATTTCGAGGTGGACGCCGGACTTGGCAACGGCGGCCTCGGACGGCTTGCGGCGTGCTTCCTCGACTCGATGTCCACCCTCGACCTCGCCGGCATGGGCTACGGCCTTCGGTACGACTACGGCATCTTCCGCCAGCGCATCGTGGACGGACAGCAGGTTGAGGAGCCGGACCACTGGCTCAAGGACGGCTATCCGTGGGAGTTCGCGCGTCCCGAGTACGCGCAGGTCGTCCAGTTCGGCGGTCGCGTGGAGTACGTGGAGGACGGCGGAAAGCCGAAGTGGGTGTGGAAGGGCGCCGAGCAGGTGCAGGGCGTCCCCTACGATCTCCCGATCGTCGGCTACGCGCACGCCGTGAACACGCTCCGCCTCTGGAGCGCGAAGGCGGTGGACGAGTTCGACCTCGCAGACTTCAACAAGGGTTCCTACGTGGAGGCGGTCGAGACGAAGGTGCTCGCCGAAAACCTCACGAAGGTCCTCTATCCGAACGACAACACGATGGCCGGCAAGGAACTGCGCCTCCGGCAGCAATACTTCTTCACGCGCTGCTCGCTCGCGGACATCCTGCGCCGCTTCAGGGAGGACAACGGCTCCGCCGACTGGTCCCTTCTGCCGGAAAAGGCGTTCATCCACCTGAACGAGACGCATCCCGCGCTCGTCATTCCCGAGCTCATGCGCGTGCTGGTGGACGAGGAGGGCGTGGAATGGGAGCAGGCCTGGGACATCACGTGCCGCACGACCGGCTACACGAACCACACGATTCTTCCCGAGGCGCTCGAGAAGTGGCCCGTCTCGATGATGGAGCGGCTCCTCCCGCGCCACCTCCAG
The DNA here is from genome assembly GCA_946413265.1 of uncultured Lentisphaerota bacterium. GTDB lineage: Bacteria > Verrucomicrobiota > Kiritimatiellia > RFP12 > UBA1067 > RUG572. The sequence continues at coordinate 66,278 of CAMKJU010000002.1, read as the reverse complement.
ATCATCTACGAGATCAACGGACGCTTCCTGCGCCAGATCTCCGCGCTGTTCCCCGGCGACCAGGAACGTCTTTCGCGCATGAGCCTCATCGACGAGGGCGGCGAGCGCTACGTGCGCATGGCCAACCTCGCCATCATCGGCTCCTCCAGCGTGAACGGCGTGGCGCAGCTCCACACGCAGATTCTCAAGGACTCCCTCTTCAAGGACTTCTACGAGCTCCTGCCCGACCACTTCCACAACGTGACGAACGGCATCACGCCGCGCCGCTGGCTGCTCAAGGCCAACCCTGCGCTCGCGCAGCTCATCACCGACAAGATCGGCGACGGCTGGATCACGCACCTCGACGAGCTGAAAAAACTTGAGACGTACGCGCAGGACTCGGCGTTCCTCGACTGCCTCACGCGGATCAAGCTCTCGAACAAGCGCGTCCTCTCCAACTACGTGGCGCACACGGTCGGCGCGAAACTCGACCCCGCCGCGATCTTCGACGTGCAGGTGAAGCGCCTCCACGAGTACAAGCGCCAGCTCCTGCTCGCGCTCTACATCATCATCTTCTACAACCGCCTCCTCAACGACCCGTCCTACGACCCCGTGCCGCGTGCGTTCATCTTCGCGGCCAAGGCCGCGCCGGGCTACTACATGGCGAAGCTCATCATCCGTCTCATCCACGGCATCGCCGGCGTCGTGAACGGCAACCCGCGCACGCGCGGCAAGCTCACCGTCGCCTTCCTGCCGGACTACCGCGTGTCGCTCGCCGAGAAGATCATGCCTGCGGCCGAACTGAGCGAGCAGATTTCGCTCGCCGGCACGGAGGCCAGCGGCACCGGCAACATGAAGTTCATGATCAACGGCGCGCTCACGCTCGGCACGTACGACGGCGCGAACGTGGAGATCAACGAGGAGGTCGGCGATGACAACATGTTCCTCTTCGGACTCCGCACCGAGGATGTCGCCCGGCTCCGTCCGTCCTACAACTCGCGCGATACGTACCGCTCCGACCCGGAGATCCGCCTGGCGCTCGACATGATCCGCCGCAACGCGTTCTCCGTGCTCCAGCCGGGCCTCTTCGACCCGATCATCCGCGCGTTGCTGGACTACAACGACTACTACATGCTCCTCGCCGACCTGCGCAGCTACTGCGAGGCGCAGGACCGCGTGGACGCGACGTACCGCGATCCGGCGAAGTGGAACACGATGTCGCTCGTCAACATCGCCCGCTCCGGACGCTTCTCGAGCGACCGCGCCGTGTCGGAATACGCGCGCGACATCTGGCACGTCGAGCCAGTGAATTTCGGGAACTGAACCAACTAACGTCAACAAGGCAAAAGGGTAACCAAATGAAGAAACTGCTGCTCTGCATGGTGATGGCCGCGTGTGCGGCACACGCCGCGAAGGTGTCGTCCGTTTCCGTGAAGCTGGCGGACGGCGGCGAGGACACGGGCGACGTTCTCGCCCGCTGCATGGTGAAGGCCGGCGACGAGTACGACCCGCAGCAGTGCGCGCGGGACGTGCGCACGCTGCGCGACACGAACGAGTTCGAGGACATCACCGTCAAGGCCAGCCAGGCCGCCGACGGAGTGTCGGTGGTCTACGTCGTGACGCGCAAGAAGCGTTTCCAGGGCCCGCTCAACGTTAAGGGCAACGACTACTGGGGCGTGGGCAAGATCACCAACCTCTCCGAGCTGCGCGACGGCTACCCGTACGGCGAGGCCGAGATCGCCGCCGCCGCCGGACGCATCCGCGACGCCTACCTTCGGAAGTTCTTCCAGGATGTTCGCGTGACGCCCCGCGTCGAGCCAGTGGAAGGCTCTCCGAACGCCGTCAGAATCACGATGGAGATTGAAGAGGGGCCGCGCGTCAAGATGCGCAAGTTCACGTACAAGGGCATTGAGGGCGTCGAGGAGGGCGAACTTAACGAGAGCATCGAGCAGTACCCGTGGTGGAACCCTATCGGCTGGTTCATCGACACCCCCGCAACGCCTCAGGAACTCGCCGAAGCGCGCGACAAGATCGCCGACCACTACCGCAACCTCGGTTATCTCGATGTCTCGGTATCGCTTCCCGAGGCCGTCCCCGTGGAGGGCGTCTCCAACAAGATCGACCGCGTGTTTACCATTGTCGAGGGCACTCGCTACAAGGTGGGGAACATGTCGATCACCGGCGTGAAGCAGTATCCCGCAGATGCCGTTCTCGGAGCCGTGAAGGACCTCAAGACGGGCGACATCGCAAGCGCCAAGGCCTTGGCCGACGCGGCGCACGCAATTGAGGTGTACTGCGGGTCGGGCGAGAAGGCGCTCGCGGATACGCATGTCACCGTGCGCCGAATCCCCACGGAAGAATATGGCGACACGGTAGACCTCGTGTTCGTCGTCGAGGAGGGTGTGCCCGTGGTGATCCGCAAGGTACTCATCCGCGGCAACGACTATACGAAGGACAAGGTGATCCGTCGTGAGATCAGTCTCTCGCCGGGCGATCCCATGCTGGCGAATCTCGCCGAGCGCTCAAAGCACCGCCTTGAAAATCTGCACTACTTCAAGCGCGTTCAGTACTCCCTCGAGAAGGTTGATGGCGGAGAGTCCAAGAACGGCAGTCCTGAGGAGCGCGACCTCGTGTTCGAGGTTGAGGAACAGACAACCGGCGGTTTCATGGTCGGCATTGGCGCCGGTTCCGAAGATTCGGTGTTCGGTCAGGTTGAGATCCATGAAAACAACTTCGACCTCTTCAACCCCTGGCGTTTCCGCGGCGGCGGGCAGAAGGGCCGCATCCTCGTGCAGGCCGGCCCGCGCATCCAGACCTACGAGGCGTCCGTCACCGAGCCGTGGCTGTTTGACCGCCACCTCGAATTCACCGTCACGGGCTATCGCCGCCAGCGCTGGTTCGACGACTACGACGTTGTCCGCAGCGGCGTTGAGGCATCGCTCAGCTATCCTGTCCAGTTCTGGCCCGGCTGGAAGCCATTCGGACGCTTCGGCGTGTCCATCGCGGCCGAGTTCATCCAGATGGAAGATGTCGAGAAGGACCTGCTCTACGAGCATCCGCACGACGACGAGCCGCGCCGTCTCCTGCGCGAGGAGGAGGACAAGTACGGCGACAGCTGGGAAATCCCGTTCGTCGTCTTCTGGCGCAACGATACGCGCGATGAATTCCTTTTCCCGAAGAAGGGCTATCTCTTCAACATCCACGGCGACATCGTTGGCGGCGACAACTCGTACTGGCGCACCGGCTTCCGCTACCGCCACTACTTGACGGTCATCAAGAAGTGGGGGCACGTGCTACAGTGGGGGCTCCGCGGCGAGACGCTCGACGACTTCAGCGGCGGTCTGCCGATCTACGACAGGCTCTTCCTCGGCGGCTCGCGCTCCATCCGCGGCGTTGACTTCCGCGAAATCGCCCCGCGCGTCTACTCTCGCGAGAACAAGCACGGACACTACGTGCCTTGGGGTGGCCAGACGAGCTGGTGTGCCACGATGGAGTACTCCGTCCCTGTCGTGAAGATGATCCGCATCGCCGCGTTCACCGACCTCGGCAGCGTCGGTGAAGACGAGTTCGACCTCGACACCGACTGGTTCTGCTGGTCCGTTGGTCTCGGTCTCCGCCTTGACCTTCCGCAGTTCCCGATCCGACTCGACTTCGCCGTGCCGGTCGTCGATCCGGACGAGGACGTTGACGAAAAGGTGTTCTCGTTCACGATTGGGTACGATTTCTAAGTTGAAAGGTTGAAAGTGAGGAAATGAAAATGAAGAAGATCATGATGCTGGCGGCGATGGCCGCTATGATGACGGCAGTGGCCGAGATGAAGGTCGGTACGGTGAACATGGTGGATCTCGTGCGGCTCCACCCTGACCACGAGAAGAACCGCGCGCTCGTCAAGACGACCGACAGCGACTACAAGGCAAAGCTAGACGCGAAGCAGGACGAGTTGAAGGAGATCGCCGAGGAGGGCAAGAAGGCCCAGGGCGACCTCCAGAACCCGATGCTCTCCACTTCTGCGCGCGCAGAGGCCCAGAAGAAACTAGAGAGCATCCAGCAGCGTTTCCTCAGTGGACAGCAGGAAATGCGCCAGATGGCGTCGCGTTTCCAGGGCGATCTGAGCGACCTGGAGTCGCGTCTCATCAAGCTTGAGACCGACGACATCCGTGAGAAGATCAGAGCATACGCGAAGAAGAACGGCTACGACTTCATCGCTGACGGAACGCTACTTGCGTTTGTCAAGGAGTCCTACGACGTTACGGACGACATTCTCAAGTCCATGGGCGTTGATCCCGCTAAGCGGAAAGAAAAGGCGAAGAAAGCCGATGCGGGCAAGTGACCTAGCCGCACGGCTCGGCGGAGTCCTCGAGGGGGACGACGTAGAGCTCGCTGCCTGCGCGGGCCTCGAGGAGGCCCGCCCGGGCGATCTCTCTTTCTGCAAGGACGCGAAACACGTTCCGCTCGTGCAGGCCACGAAGGCGTCCGCAATTCTCCTGCCGCCGGACTGGACGCATGGCGCACCGTGTGCCATCATCCGCGTGGCGGACCCAAATCACGCCTGCATGGCCGCCGCAGAGATCTTCGCCCCGCCCGCCCCCGTGCGTGCGCCGGGCGTCCACCCCACAGCCATCATCGATCCGTCGGTGCGCCTCGGCGCGAACGTCCATGTGGGCGCGTACACGATCATCGAGAAGGGCTCGGAGATCGGCGACGGCTGCGTGATCGAGGCGCAGGTTTTCATCGGTGAGAACTGCACTGTCGGCGCCGGTACGCACATCTATCCGCAGGTGACTCTGCGCGAGGGCACGAAGCTCGGCAAGGGCGTGATCCTGCACTGCGGCGTACGCCTCGGCGGCGACGGCTACGGCTACAACACGACGATGGAGAACGGACTTCCTAAGATCGAGAAGATTCCGCAGCTCGGCATCGTGGAGCTCGGCGACGGCGTGGAGATCGGGTCGAACACCACGATTGACCGCGCGCGCATCGGCCGCACCTACATCGGGCCGATGACGAAGATCGACAATCTGGTGCAGATCGGACACAACGTTAAGGTGGCCGGTTACTCCGGCATCATCGCGCAGGCGGGCGTGGCGGGTTCCACGCAGATCGGCACGGGCTGCCTCATCTGGGCGCAGGCCGGCATCTCTGGGCACATCAAGATCGCGGACGGCGTGCAGGTGGGCCCGCAGGCGGGCGTGCCGCAGTCGCTCGACGGCAGCGAGAAGTACGTAGTGGGCACTCCTGCCACGTCGCTCAAGAACGTTGCGGCCATCACCCTCGCGCCGAAGATGATCATGAAGCTCCGTCAAGACGTCAAGGCTCTCAAGCAGGACGTCGCCAAACTTGCCGGCACGACAGGGCCTGCATGAAACCAGTCGTCGTCATACCGACTTACAACGAACGCGAGAACGTGGAGGCCATGGCCGCCACAGTTCTCGCGGTGTTGCCGCCGGAGGGGCAGTTGCTGTTCCTCGACGACAACTCGCCGGATGGCACTGGCGCGGTGATCGACTCAATCTGTGCGCGCGAGGCACGCGTCCACGTGATGCACCGCGAAAAGAAGGAAGGTCTCGGTCGCGCATACGTGGCTGGATTCGCCGAGGCCCTGCGGATGGGGGCGACGCACGTCATCGAGATGGACTGCGACTTCTCGCACGATCCGAAGGACGTTCCGCGCTTGCTTGCGGCGGTCACGGGGCGACCGCCCTACCAGGAGGGCGGAGCGGACGTCGCCATCGGCTCGCGCTATGTGAAGGGCGGCAAGTGCGTGGGCTGGCCTTTCCGCCGCTGGCTCATCTCTCGCGCGGGCGGCATCTTCATCCGCTTAATGCTCGGCGTTCCGGTGAAGGACCCCACGGGCGGGTTCAAGTGTTTCACGCGCCGCGCGCTTGAATTGCTCGGCGACTTCTCGTCGATCAAGTCCTTCGGCTACTCGTTCCAGATGGAAATGAACTACCGAATGTGGAAGGCGGGCCTGAAGCTCGTCGAGGTTCCCATCACCTTCTCCGAACGCCGCGCCGGCGCATCGAAGATTTCCGGCTCCATCGCCGTCGAATCCCTCAAGATGGTCTTCAAGCTGAAGTTTAGCTGACCCATGCCGATTTTACCATAAGCGGCATTGAGAAAAGTGAAAAATGTGGTATAATCATCGCCACGGAAAAGTGTCGAGGATTAGATGAAAGCTGGAGAAATCAAAAAAGCCGTGGTACTGGCGGCTGGTTTCGGAACGCGACTCAGGCCGCTCACGCTAGTGCGGCCGAAGCCGTTGTTGCCCGTGTGGGGCGTGCCGATGCTCGAGCGCATCTTGCGCATGCTCGAGTCGTGGGGGGTGGAGGAGATCGCCGTGAACGCCCATTGGCAGGCACCGCAGGTGCGCCAGTTCGTCGCAACACGCAAGGGCCGCGCGAAGGTGACGGTGGCGGAGGAGCCGGAGATCCTCGGAACGGGCGGCGTGCTGAACCCGCTCCGGTATTTCCTCGGTGACGGCCCGCTCGGCGATCGGGCCCTACCAGGCGGCCCGTTCTGGCTCGTGAACGGCGACGTCGTGGCGGAGGCGCTCGACCCGCAGCCGATTGTGGACGCCTTTGAACGGAGCGGCCGTTTCGCCGCGTGCTGGCTCTCCGAGACGCAGGGCCCGCGCACGGTCGAGGCCGACCCCGAGGGACGCATCTGCAACTGGAAGAGCGACGTGCCAGGAGACGCCGGCACTTACACCTACTGCGGATGCGCGCTCCTCTCGCCGCAGGTGCTTGACTACGTGGCGCCGTCCGGCTTCTCCACGATCGTGCAGGCCTACGAGAAGGCGATGATGGAGGATGCGAAGTTCGTGGTGGGCGTGACCGAGGAAGAGGCGTTCTGGGGCGACGCCGGCACGCTCGAAAGTTATCTCGAGATCCACAACGCGCTTGACCCCGACCGTTTCGAGGAAAACCCGAACGTGCTGTTCGAGGGCGTGAAGCTCGTCGACACCGCCGACCTCGGCGGGTGCGTGGTGACGGGCGGACTCGTCGGCGGCGCGTTCGAGCGCACCGCGCTTGTGGGACTCGACCAGATCGACGCGCCGCGTCTCGCGGCGCTTGCGGACGCGCTCGGCTGGCCGCGTGCGGACGTGGCGTGCGGCTTCCTCGGTGCGCGCGGCAGCGATCGCAGTTTCTGGCGGTTCGTCCATGGCGACGACCGCGCGATCGCGATCGAGTACGACGACGCGAAGCGTCCCGAGAACGCGCGCTACGCGTCTCATGCACGCCTCCTCGCGGAGGCCGGCGTGCCCGTGCCGCGCGTGTTGGCGGACGTGCCCGCGCAGAAGGCGCTCGCGCTTGAGGACATCGACGGCGACTCGCTCGAGGACCGCGCGAACCGGCGCGGCGCCGACCTCGTGAAACTCTACACGCCGGTCGTGAAGGCGTTGCGTACGCTGCACGAGAAGGGCACCGAGCTCGCGCTCGCGCAGGACGTGAAGCTCGAGCCGTCGTTCGGTCCCGAGCTCTACGCCTGGGAGCGCGACCTCTTCGAGACGTACTGCGTGAAAGAGCGCTTTGGCTATGACGCCCTTCCGAAGGACGTACGTGCCGAGCTGGAGGCCGTGGCTGGTGAGCTGATGCGCCAGCGTCCCGTGCTCGTGCACCGCGATTTTCAGAGCTCGAATGTACTTTACCGTCCGGCCCGCTCGGCGAGCGGGCCCTACCAGGCGGCCCGCTCGGTGATCGGGTCCTACCAGGCGGATTTCGCGTTCATTGATTTTCAGGGGATGCGACTCGGTGCGGCCGCGTACGACCTCGCCTCGCTTCTGTACGATCCCTACGTGCCGCTCGACGAGAAGACGCGCGCCTCGCTCGCGCGGGTCTATCCCGTGGAGAAGCTCGCGTTCGGCGCGGTGCAGCGTCTCGTGCAGGCGCTCGGCGCGTTCGGTCGGCTCGCCTCGGTGGGGCAACCCCAGTTCGGACGCCATGTGGCGCCCGCGCTCCAGAACCTGCTTGCGGCGGCTGACGAGGCGGACCTCGACGCGCTCGGCGGCTTCGCGGAAGATCTCATCGCCAAGGAGGACATCCGCCTCGGCCGGTTCCACCACCACCATCACGGTGAAGAAGGCGAAGAGGAATGAGGTCGTCCGTCAAGCAGTTCCTCGCGCGGTTCCGCGGCGAGGGCGTGCGCCGTCCAGAACTCGTGGCGACGCGCGCGATGGGGCGTCGGCGCGTCTTCCATGCCTACGACCTCGGAGACGACACGTTCGTCTTCGAGAAGGGCGTGTGGACGGACCTCGACGCGCACGCCTCCGTGCTGCTCGCGCGCAAGAGCGACCTGCGGCACGGCGCGCGCGGCTACGTGATGACGGTCACGACAGGCAACCACTCCGTCGCCGCGCTGCCGCTCCTCCAGGGACAGTTCTGGGACCTTTCCCGCATCCCGGTCGCTAAGCGCGGCGACGTGATGATGCGTGCGATCCTCTGCGGCAACGTGGTGGACGGCAAACTTGAGCTTTCGCAGCGCGACGTGCCATGTCGCCTTCTGCTGGAGCTGGACGGCTGGCTCACGGGCACGCTCAAATTCGCGCTCGGCGACGTGGTGATGCTCGAGCGCACGAGCGAGGCGCTCGAGCACTACCGCCGGCGGGGACAGGAGTGGCGCGTCAAGCCGCTTGCGTGGACGGAGCGGGAGATGTCCGTGGCCCTCCGCGCGAGCCGCAAGCGCATCTCTACCGACCTGACCTACTACCACAGCTCGCGCGGCGTGCATTTCCTCTCCTACACCGACTTCCACGCCTTCGCGGAACTCGCGCGCACCGACTTTCCGCGCTTCCGCGAACAGCTTCGCGAGCTGACGAGCGTGTTCGAGGGACACGCCACCTCCTTCCTTCGCCAGCCGAAGCTGCACGGGCACCACGAGGTCGAGCTTTTCGGCCTCTCGCGCGGCGTGGCGCTCGCGCGTCTCGTGCCGGAACTCGAAAAGCTGATGGAAAAGATCGTGCTGCGGCGCACCACCCAGGAGGCTGTGGCCGTGCGCATTGCGGAAATCGACGCGCTCTACAAGTCGCTCCTCACGCGTCCCGAATTGGCTGACGATGGATCCGACGCCTTTGTCGAGACGCTCTACATGCACCTGACGGGCGAAATCTACTCCGTCATGGGCGAGGGCGCCACGCCCGCGTTCGACGACCGGCGCACGGCGCTCCCCGGCGCGACGTTCGTGGACGGGCGTCCCGTGTTCCATCCCGGCGTCGACTCTCGCAGCGAGGTGCTGCTCTCGAATCTCCGCGCGCTCATGAGCAAGGACGAGCACGTGGAGTACGCGAATGTATACGAGTTGCGTACGGATGCGGACGATGAAGACGGACTGGTGATTGGGCAAGGACGCACGCGCGAGATTGTTTACAAGTCGGACTGCCGTCCCGTGGTGGCCTCGCTCGTGGAGAAGCGCCTCTCGCGGTCGGGCCGCGGCTACGGCAGCTACGTGATCGCCCGCGTGCAGGCCTTTACCGCGCTCGGCGTGGGCCTTGCGCAGTACCGTCTGCTCCGCCGCCGCTTCAACAGAGGGCGCAACTTCTTCGACTACTTCATCCGGACGCGCTGCGAGGGCGAGCCGCTCGCGGACATCCCGGCCGGTTACTTCCAGATGGCCGGCGAATTCGGCGGCGCGGAGGCGGGCGAGGACCCGCAGGTGGTCAGCGCTCTCGCGTTCCTCATGGGCGACGCGGCCGCGCAGAACCTCGTGATGAAGAAGTACGACCCGGTGGCGAAGACCTGCCACTACGGCACGGGAAAGGAAATCTACCAGTTCGGCTACGACATCGAGGCGGGCCGCCTCATGCCGAAGTCCGTCTCGTGCTGTTCCGTGCGCGGTTCGCTCGGCTGGCCGGACGTGTCGCTCACCGAATCCAACCTCGACGCCATCTGCCGCTTCTACATCTCCTTCTACGCGAAGACGCTCGCCGCCTTCGCGGAGCGCCATCCCGTGGTGCCGCTGGCCGACCTCGGCAACCGCTTCTTCGCGGGTTTCGAGTTCCGCCTGCGTGCGATGGAGTGGCAGTTCACGATCCAGCGCGACGCCTTTGAGACATTCGACCCGCATCTGCCGCCGCGCTATGGCTTTCTCGCGAAGTGGCATTTCGTCCTTTGGTCGCTCGAACGCCATGTGCGCCGCGTGAACGTGCTCCGCCGCGCCTTCCTCGACCGCATCGCCAATCCGGACGCCGTGGAAGTGGAGACCCCCGCCGAGGACATGCACGCGCTCGAAGACGCGAACGCGACCAACGTGCTGAGCGCCCTCGAGGACCTCGACATCCACTTCATCGGAGAATCCGACACATGACAGACGAACGAATACAGGCGCTTGATCCGGCAACAAAGCTTTCCGTGGTGCTGTGCGACTGCACGGCGGCGGCGGGGGCGTTGGCGAGAGGACACCTCTCCGGGCCCACGGCCTCGTACTACCTCGCCGAGGCGCTGGCGGGCGTTGCGCTGCTCGGCGCGGAGACGTCGCAGGACGAAGAGACCGTGACATTCCGCCTCGACTGTCCCGGCCCGCTCGGCGGCTTCCTCGTGGAGGCTACCGCCGCAGGAACCCTGCGCGGCTACACGAAGCAGAAGATCCTCAACGACTTTGACGGACTCGGCTCACCGAAAGATGCGAAGGTGCTGGGCGAAACGGGCACCTTCGAGATCATTCGCTCAATCCCCGGCGCGATCCTCGCCTCCGGCGCAGTCGCGGTAGGGTCGCCTCGCCGAGGCCTTTCGGCCCGCTCGGCGAGCGGGCCCTACCAGGGGAGCCAGATGGTAGGGTCGCCTCGCCGAGGCGTCCGCTCGGAAACCTTCGTCGCCCAGGGCCTCGACGCCTTTTTCGCACAGTCGCTGCAGCGGCGTGTGCGCACGGCCGTTGTTGCGGCGGCGAGCGACGACGGCGTGCCCGTCTACGCACGCGGGGCGCTCGTGGAGTGTCCGCCCGACGGTGATGCCGCCGCGTTCGAGGCAGTGGCGGAAACGTTTGCATCCTGCGAGGTGCAGAAGGCGCTTGCGTCGGGAACGGTCTCCGCGCGCACGCTCCTGAAAAAGCTCGGCCTTCCGCACGCGGAGGTGCGCAGCACGACCCCGCTTTCGTTCGCGTGCCGGTGCAGCGCGGAACGGGCGGAGGCGATGCTCGCCGCGATTCCCGAGGCGGAGCGCGCCGCGCTGCCGCCGCAGCTTGACGTCACGTGCCACATGTGCGGCCGCACGTGGACCGTCTCAACGCGCCGCACGGAGAAGGGGGCCTGACGATGGCCGAATATGTGACGATTGGCGAGGCGCTGCCGGCGCAGGTGGACGGACTCGACGTGTTGGGCGCCGTGTGCAACAACATGGTGGTGTCGTTGGCGATGCCGTATTTCGCCGATCCGGAGGTGCGTCCGCTCACCCGTGCGGACGACTACGGTTTCGAGATCTACCGATCGTCGCTCGTGTTCCTGCTCGCGAAGTGCGCCGAGGAACTGGCACATGGATCGGAGTTCCGCGTGCGCCAGTCGATCTCGCAGGCCCTCTACTGCACGTGGGCGCCGCCGGCACGCGGTCCGGCCAAGGCGACGGGCGACATCGCGCGCCTCTCCGCCGCGCTTGCGGACCTCGTGCGCGCAGACGTGCCGATCACGGCCCAGCCTGTCCCCTACAAGAACGCCGTGGAGGCGCTGGGCAAGCTCGGCCGCGTGGACGAACTCAATCTTCTCCGCCACCGCAACCCGCCGGCCGTCCTGCTCTCGTGCTGCGGGGACTTCCGCGCGCTGAACCAGACGCCCCTTGCACCGCGTACGGGTGCGCTTGACCTTTGGGAGCTTTTGCCGGCGGACGGCGGGTTCATCCTCAACGTGCCGCCGCCGGAGACGCCGCACAAACTCCGCCGCGTGCCCGCGACCGCGCCGTTCTTCAAGATATTCCGGCATCAGGCCGAACACCGCCGCATGACGGGCGTCGAGACGCTCGGTGACCTCAACCAGGCGATCCTTGAAAAGCGCTTCGACGTGTTCGTGCGCACGGTGGAGGCGATGCAGACGAAGGACCTTGCCCAGATCGCCGACAAGATCGCGGCGCGCGGCGAGGTGCGTCTCGTGCTGCTCGCGGGTCCGTCCTCGGCCGGCAAGACCACCACGGCGCATCGTCTCTGCACGCAGTTGCGCGTGGTGGGGCTGCGTCCGCTCCTTCTCTCCACCGACGACTACTTCGTGGGTGACGCGCGCAACCCGCGCGACGCGGAGGGCAACCTCGACTACGAGACCGTCAAGGCGGTGGACGACGTGCGCCTCGCGGCCGACCTGGGGGAACTCTTCGCGGGGAAACCCGTCCATCTGCGCAAGTTCGACTTCCTGAAGCACGACGGCTACGACGCGAAGGAAACGACGCGCCTGCCGTCCGACGGCGTGGTGGTGCTGGAGGGCATCCACGCACTCAATCCGTCGCTCACGGCGGCTCTCCCGGACAACGTGAAGTTCCGCGTGTACCTCAACGCGCTCACGCAGCTCGTGGTGGACTCCTGCAACCGCATCTCGACCACCGATACGCGCCTCCTGCGCCGTCTCGTGCGCGACTTCCACTTCCGGGGGATGTCGCCGATCGACACGTTCCGCCTCTGGCCGAACGTGGTGGCGGGCGAGCGGAAATGGATCTATCCCTACCAGGCGAAGGCGGACGCCGTGTTCAACAGTGCGCTCGACTACGAGCTCGCCGTGCTGAAGCCGTTCGCGAACGAACTTCTGAACCAGGTGAAGCCGTGGGACGCCGCGTTCGCCGAGGCGCGTCGGCTCTCCGGCATCCTCCACAACGTCTCTCCGGCCCCAGCCGACTGCGTGCCGGGCGACTCCATCCTGCGCGAGACGATCGGCGGCAGCCAGCTGACTTACTGAGACAATTGAGGCCGGAAACTCCAGAATTTCCGTAACTTCCGGAATTGCTATTGGAGCGCAAATCTTATATACTACTATCACCCATGCGAAACATCCTCAATGACTTCCACTTCGTGCCGGATGGCGCCACCAGCTTGGTGGACGCCCTGTGCCGCTTCATAAAAGAGGAAATCACATTCGGACGGATAACGGGCGGCGAAAAACTTCCGACCATCGGCGAGATATGCAAGACGACGGGGCTGACCTTCGCCCAGGCCCGTCGCGTGACGGAATGTCTGGCGAGGGAGGGCTATGCCTGTTCCAGACCGCATGTCGGAACCGTCGTCCTGTCGCGCGGCGACAACGTCCTGCGCGGACGTGTTCTGTTCATCATGCCCGACGAAGACGTGGGCCGATACCATCCGTGCCAGCTGATAGACATCGTGGGCCGTAGGCTGACGGCGTCAGGCTATTCGTTTTCGGTCGCCTCGTTTTCTCGTGACGAGAACGACAAACTCGCGTTTCTGAAGAGCGAACTCCTTCGCGCGACCGATCTCGTCATCGCCGTCCGCGCCTCGCCGCAGGTTCAAAAGGTCCTTGCGGAGTCCGGCGTCAACCATTTCTTCGTCTACGGCGACAAACCGGAATCCGACGACCACCCCTGGATCCGGTTCTCCCCCGAGGAGGCAATCTCGCAATTCGCCGACCACTGCCAAAAGGCCGGCGTGAAGCACGTCGCGCAGGTGCGCAACGAGGGGGCTGATACGCTTGACGCGCAACCCGCGCTCGCGGAAAGGGGAATCGACAGCTCCTGGATGACCATTTCGTGCAGCAAGGAAGGCTGGGGGCGCTTCGACGGCATCGTGCATTGCGGCTACGAAGCGTTCGCCACCATGCCCCGCACAAGCATTCCGGAACTTCTGCTGTTCAGGGACGGGTTTTTCACGCAGGGCGCGACCATGGCCTTTCTCGCTTCCGGCATCAAGATCCCCGAGGACGTGAAAATCGTGACGTTTTCAAACGCCGGCATCGGCCCCGTCTACATTAAGCCGGTTACGCGCATTGAGATCAATCCGGTCGAGGCGGGGGAAAAAGTGGCCGATTTCGCCCTCGCCATTCTCACGCGGGGACGCATCCCCCGGCCGCCGCAAATCAAGCCGCGCTACGTTATCGGGGAGACCTTCCCGTTCTGAAAGGCGGGGCAGTGGCAAATCCGGAATATCCGGAATATCCGGAAAGTCCGGAGAATCCGGAAAGTCCGGAAAGTCCGGAGAATCCGGAAAGTCCGGAGAATCCGGAATATCCGGAGAATCCGGGAAACTATGCCCTCCCCAATGCATTTTGCGGTTTTTGCGAAAAAAAAAACGCTCAAAGCAGTTGCTTTGAGGCGGTGAGTTTGGTATAATCCCTATCACTTTCTGCCCCTTGAAGGCTTTTGGGGGGTGGGGGTGTCAGATTGACGGTGTTTGGATGCCCGAAGAGGAGTACGGCTGAAGGATTCTCGTAACCTTTACGGTAGTTTTTTGTACTCACTACCGTAAGGTATTGTTTATATTTAGAAAGAAGGAGGCAAAAAGAGGATGAAAAGGAGATGGAGTTGGGCTCTGGCCGTAATGGCCGGGGTCATGGCGTTGGCGTTCCCTGCCGACGCAAAGCCTTCCATGCCTCGCGACGAAGTGTCGCCTCGCCTGATGCGCAAGGGCGCAGCCGGGCGCATTGACGTCCGCGCCGGACGCAAGCATTTCCCCGAGGGTGCGGAAGTATCCCTCACGCGCACGCACGCGCAAGACGCCCAGCGTAAGATCAAGGACGGTCTGATGAAGCGTAGGGGAAGCGACAAGAGTGTCGCTTCTCCAAAGGGGTCTCGGGGAAGCGACAAGAGTGTCGCTTCTCCGAAGGGGTCTCGGGGAAGCGGCACTCATGCCGCTTCACCCGCAATCCTTGCAATGTACGACATCTCCATCCGCCACGGCGGCAAGAAATGGCAGCCGGACGCGGGCGACCCCGTGCGCGTGGACGTGGAGCTGGACGCCCCGGTGGCCGTGACCGACGCTTCCTCTCTGGGCGTCGTTCACCTTGCGGACGACGGCACGGTGGAGAAGCTGGATGCCTCCCGCTACGGTTTCACCTATAATAAAGAAAAGACGGCGGTCACGGCCTTCTGGTTCTCCGCCGAGGGCTTTTCCGTGTACGCCATCACCGAAGGCGCGGTCCATACGACGGACAGCGATCCCGCCCGACGCCTCTACGACTTCTACAGCCGCGACTTCAACAAGTTCCTCGAAGACGGCGTCACTCCGAATCCGGACTGGAACAAGTACGTCCCACGCTACTTCATCACCGTTGAGGGCAACAAGACCTTTCGCCAGATCATCAAAGACGGACAGTATCTCGTCCGCCCCGAGGCGCTTCCCTCGCCGCTCGGTCGTACGTTCATGGGTTGGTATCTCTACAGCGAGGACAACAAGGGCAAGACCGTAGATGGCGTGACGTATGATTCCGAGGGTTTCGCGACGGAGCCGTTCGACTTCGACTCGCCGATCGTGTTCAACGAAGGCGAGACGGGCGAGCACGAGTACGTGCTGCGCTCTCGGTTCGACCGCGTAGGTTACGTGATTTTCCATGAACAGGAGTCGAGGGGCGAGTGGCCCATCACCGCCGTCCGCCGCGCCATCATGACCGAGTCCGGGACCACGAACATCCAGGTGGTCGTCGATGGGCAGACCGTCACGCAGACGCACGACCTCATGCGGGCGAACGTGGACATCAGCGACATCAAGGTCACTTACGACGACGTTGCCGAGGACGACACCCAGCAGCACGTCAACGCTTCGCCGCGCATGATCTTCCGCGGCTGGTCCCTGACGCCCGTCAAGGCGGGCGCGCTCACCGATACGAACGGCGTACCGATCTCTATCCAGACAAGCCCCTTCGTCTTCACCCGCGTGAAGGACACCGAGGCGACGCCCCGCCACCTCTATCCGGTTTTCGTCAACATCAACTGGCTCACCTACATCGCCGCCGAGGCCGGCAAGGGCGCCTCGTACGTACCGCCGCAGTTCTACTACGCCGACGAAGGCACCAACCGCTTCCCCAAGTCTGAGCGCACGGGCTACACCTTCACCGGCTGGTACACCGCCACCAACTCCACTGGCGAGGCGACGGGCGTGCAGGTGGCGGACGCGGACGGCAACCTGCGTTCGCTCTCCAGTTCCGAGAAAGCCAGCCTTGCGACATGGGGCGGCACGATAGAAAACGGCCTCCTCAAGTTCACCAAGAACGTCACGCTCTATGGCGGTTGGACGGAGGCGGATACCGACTATACCGTTGTTTTCTGGAGGCAGAAGGCGACAGATGCGCCGAATCTCGCCGATACCGAAAAACAGTACGATTTTGCGGAAAGCGTCCGCCGCACGGCACGAACTGGTAACAGTGCCAGCGTCACATCAGCTGACAAAAGCAAAGGCGGTAACGGCGACTATGAAGGATTCAGCTACAGCCGCTGTAGCGACGCGGCGGTTGTGGAAGGCAGCGGAAAAACAGTGCTCAACGTCTATTACGACCGCAACGTGCATACGCTGAAATTTTTCACATCTACGCCGAGCACTACGACAACAACTACAATCAATTACACATACGGCGGCAAGGCGTATTCGACGACGCCCGGCAATAGGCAGACCAACTATCTGACCAATATTAATAATAATAAGAAAAAAGTCGGCAACTATTATGTCTCATATCGAAACAGCAATTATTATATCCAGATCGGTGATTATTGGTATGTAACTACGGCGGATGTCTACAATGCGACGGCAATCAACGTGGAGACCGTTACCGGCGACAATTCCATAAGTCGCATCACCGCTCTGTACGGCGCGAGCATCAAGGACTATTTCCCGATAGTCGGGGACGATGGAACGGTATACACGGGCAAGACCTGGACGGACAAGGACAAGGTCAAGTATGACGAGCGCCTCGCGGCGATTGAGTTGATGCCGGACGCCGACATCACATTCACGCAGGCTTCGGGACAGGACAAAACCGGCACGATTTACTACTATGTCGAGGTCGGTAGCGAAGACGAGATGGGTGAAGACGGCACCACGCACAACAACAAGTTCTACAAGTTGTACAACACGATTGTCCATGACTTCAACTGGCTGACCTACAAGGAGGATTTCTATCCAATTGCCGGGTACACCAACGACATCTCCAATTCGAGCATTGCTTTTTCGGGCGGCAGATCTGAGAGCCTTCCCAACAACAGCAAGGTCTATTTCTACTACGACCGCGAGCCGTCGCGTATTGCCTTTGTCAATTCCGAGAACAATGAAGTCATCGAGCAAGAGGACATTCTGTATTCCGACAGGATTGCATCGCACGTACCATCCGATCCAGAGCCGGCGGATCCAGGTTACAGCTTCACGGGGTGGTATATTGACGAGTCCTGCTCCACGCGCGCATTCTTCACGGATGACGAGAAGTATCGCTCCTACACGAAGAACAAGGTGCTCTTCGAGCGCATGCCGGCCAATAACCTTCAGCTGTTCGCCGGGTGGGAGGCGAAGTGGTACTTGATCACAATCGACCCGAATGGCGGACAGCTGGCGGAAGGGCAGTCGCTCTGGTTCTGGAAGACCTACGGCTTCACCGACATTCAGGAGTACACCACCACGTCCCGCGCGTTCGTGGAATCCCGAGCCGGTAAGTGGTTCTACGCCCTGCGCGACCGCGCCTACCACGGCCTCACCGACGAATGGGAGGATCGCGAGGACGACATCGGTAACAACGAGCGCCGCGCCTACTACACCACCGACCAGAGCGACGACGCCATCGTTCCCGGCAAGCGTTACGACAACGTGGCCAACGCCTACCGCTACGCCGGATGGTACGAGGTGAAGAAGGACGCGCAGGGCAACGAGACGGAGAGTCTCTATGCGTTCGGCCAGCCCGTACGCGACCACCTCTACCTGCGCCTCCACTGGAAGCACATCGGCACCTACCGTCTGCACTACGAGGCGGGCGAGGGCAAGATCGCCGGCGGCGACGAGAACGAATCCATCCTTCGCACGCTTGACGCGGGCGCATACGCCGACGAGTCCGAAATCCTCGTCACCCGTACCGCCGAACCTCCGAAGGGCAGTGCGTTCCTCGGCTGGCGCATTCGCGGCGGCGACGGCAAGCTGCTCCATCCCGGCCACTCGTTCATCTTCAACTCCGCCTATACCCAGACGGCGCTCGACGCCGAGGGCAACACCATCAAACAGCTGACGCTCGACGCCGTCTACGACAAGGTGATGACGGTGAGCCTCACGACGGACGCGAACGGCGGCTTCATCGACGGGGCCGTGGCGACCACGCTCCCGCTCGCCTATCCGAACGCCCCGACGCTCATCACCAACATCACCGACACGACGCGCACCGTCTCCGGCATGAGAAACAACGCCTACGGCCACCTTAGCGACGGCGCGGGCTACCACTGCGTTGTTCAGGATGACGAGGGCAACGACGTGACGCTCGAACTCCTTGGCTGGAACACGAAGGCTGACGGCACGGGCACTCATTTCGACCGTGGCCAGTACGTGGGCGTCGATACGCTCGACACGCCGGACGGCAGCGGCCACAACGTCCTCTACGCCGAATGGGGCGTGCCCGTCTATTTCGACAAGAACAACGACGAGATCGGCTGGAGCCACGACAAGTGGCAGGCGAAGTGGGGCGACAAGTTCACCTACGTGGAGAGCCGCGACCAGTACATGCAGCTCGCCTACCTGAACGGCTACGCCACTTACCCGGAGATCGTGCGCGACTCATCCACCGACAACAAGATGTTCGCGCACTGGAGCACGGTGCGTTTCAAGCAATGGGACAAGTGCCCCGTGTTCGACTTCGCCGCCACGCCCATCACGAAGCCGACGGTCCTCTACGCCATCTGGCGCGATTACATCGAGGTGCCGTTCCACGTGGTGGACGCCTCCGGCGAGACGATCGTCCGCCGTGACGGCTGGCTCAAGAACGCCATGCTCCGGGTGAGCAACGAGACGGATATCCAGTTCGACACGCAGTATTCCGATTACGTGACGGTGCCGGACGAAGCGGAGTTTCAGGACTACGTCTACGCCTTCACCGGCCTCGGCGACAGCGAAGGCAACGTGTCCGAAGACGACCGGATCGTCCGCCTCTGGTTCAACCCCGACCTCGACCAGCGCTGCACCTGGGTGGAATACGCCAACGGCGAGACCGGGCCGCAGCCAAGCGACAAGACGGTCCACATCGTTTACTACAAGAACCCGAAGACCGTAAAAATCGGCTACAGGGAAATCGGCGCAGACGGATTCAAGGCCGTTGCGGTGAAGGGCGGCACGCCCGACTCAACGTCTGTCGGCACGGACGCCTACGACATGGCGGCTTCGCTGCGGACGCCGATGAGCTATCCCTCTGACGCCTCGGCCTACAAGCACTACGCCTTCGCGATTGGCGAGACGAACGCCACGACCGGTGCGCAGCTCCGCTTCATTACCGAGGCTAAGGACGACAACACGAGCCGCCCGCCGTTCCAGATTCGGAACACGTGGCGCGGCTTCCAGTACTCCACCGACAACGGCGCGACCTGGAGCAACTACGGCTTCGATGCGCAGCTCTACGTCGTTTACTTCTCGTCCCAGCCGACGATCGTAACGCTCAAGGAGCAGACCATTGGCACCGCAGAAGACATGGCCGCGCAATTTGAGTACGACATCGTCATATCCAACATCGTTACGACGGTGAGGGAGACGCAGACGTCGACGAAGGAGGGGCGCACTGCATCGACATCTTCGATATTTGGAACGGATTATGATAAAGCCATAAAGAGTTCCGACGGCACTACATATTATGTCAATAGTACGACATGGTCTTGGTCGGGCTCTCCAAGGACTAGCAGCGAGACAGACAGTTTCGCTGACAGATCAGTTACTGGCGTTTTGCAAGATGGCGGAGTTGATACCATCACTCTGCTTCAGGAAACCTCTTCTCCTAATGCCTCATGGGATGAATCTATAACGGCTGTGGTAGGGGATACGGTGGTTTGGGGTTCTAATAGAAAGGTTACCTTGACGAACACAAGAACACGGACGGCATCGGTTACTACAGGACAAAAGATTATCATC
The DNA here is from genome assembly GCA_946413265.1 of uncultured Lentisphaerota bacterium. Lineage (GTDB taxonomy): Bacteria > Verrucomicrobiota > Kiritimatiellia > RFP12 > UBA1067 > RUG572. The sequence goes on along the minus strand of CAMKJU010000002.1, from coordinate 46,316 downwards.
ATCCAGCGTCCGAAGGCTGGCTTTGCGACGGAGAACGACAATGGCGATGGTGCGTATCGCTTTACTTGCGAATCGACGCCGACGGCGTCTGCGACGAGCGTGACGTTCACGAACACGCGTGAGGCGGCGGACGTGGAGCTGCACGTCGCCATGTCGCAGGGCAAGACGATCGACCACGACGACAACAACTGGCGCACCGAGGCGGAGGCCGGTTATACCGTGACGATTCCGCTTAACAAGGGCGGCACGTTTACGGTGACCGAGGAGACGTTGCTCGCGCGCAACAAGGCTGGCGAGGGCGGCGTTCTGAAGGCTGATCCGGAAGGCAAGCTCTTTGTAGGCGTGTTCTACGGCGTCCCAGACGAGACGAACGGCGAGGACGAGAACCGCGTGGTGCTTAAGGGCCGCGTAACTTCCATCGGCTTCGTCAAGCCGGAGGGTTCGTCGTATTACGGACTCTACCTGAACAACGACACCTCCCTTGCTCTTGGCGAGTACAAGCTCTACTACGTCTATGTGGAGATGCCGAAAATCTACTACATGAGGGAAGGCGCGAACGGGGCGCTTACGCAGATTTCGCCCATCACCTATGTCGGCAGCGCGCTTGTCAAGATGGGCTTCGGCGACACGGATACGGCGCAGGGGACGGAAATCGAGGTCGGCGAGATGCCTGTGAAGGTAGCCTCGTCCGGCAGCGGCGTGTTCCGCATCCCGCTTGCGCTCGACGGCTCGAAGGAGGCGTCGATGAACCAGACCGTCATCGCCGCCGGCGTGGACGGAGCCGCGAACCTTTCGGCGATGTCCGGTGCGACTGTCGCGGCCGGCGACGCGTTGCAGCTCAAGGTCGAGAACGCCCAGCTGAAGTGGAGCGTGGACGGTTCCGCGTGGAGCCTTTTCGACGGCGAGCCCGCCATTTACGCAGTCTACAAGGAGACCGGCTTCGACCTCACGATTGCCGTCAAGGCGCTCGCCTCGGCTGCGGACAGCGCTGTTGACAAGTTCACCGTCACGATCGCGTCCGACAACCTCAACAACGCCGGCGCGTTCGAGATCAGCGGATACGACACAGAGACGATCACCCCTGCGGGCGGCGCGTTCACGCTCAGCGTGACTGGCGGCTGCAGCGTCACGATTCACGCCTTGCAGGACAACGCCCTGCGCTACACGGTGTCCGAGGTGCTGCCGGAAGGCTACATCATGACCAACCTTCTCATCAACGGTGCGGCGCCGCTTTCGCAGGTGCAGGTGCCCAACGGCACCGTCACGTTCATGGAGAAGGACAAGACCGTCGCGTTCACCAATGTCAAGCGTTATGACGTGTCGTTCGTGGACGAAGACGGCGCGGAACTCAAGGCTGCAACCGCCTACTGGTACGGCACGGCGGCCGATGCAATTGCGACGCCGGACGCGCCCGCCAAGGCGATGGATTCCGCGAACCTCTACCGCTTCAAGAACTGGACGCCCGCGCTTGAGTCCGTGCAGAGCAACACCGTCTACACGGCCGCGTACAAGGCGATTCCGATCCCGCAGGCCACGCAGCGCGCGGCGAACACGAACATCGTCGTGACGCTGAGCGAGGAGGAGGCGCAGGCGCGTGAGGCGGCGCTGGTCGAGGTACTGAAATCCGTCGGCGTCGACATCACCGCCGACGACTATTCAGAGGCGGATGCGACCGAGAAGCTGAACGCCCGCGACCCGAACGGCCTCCGTCGCTGGGAGAACCTCGTCACGGGCACCGCGACCGACCAGCTGCTGCTCAACACGGTGAGCGGCAATTCCGCGACCATTTCCGCGAAGATGGTCGCGGACCCCGACGCCTCCATCAAGAAGGACCTCGGGTACATCGTCCTCCGTGAACTCCGCAAGAAGGGCGACGGCGACGCATGGCGCACCGTGGCGGGGCCGTTCGAGGCGGGCAACCCGTCGTTCGACATCGCGCTTGCGGACGGCAATGGCAATTCCGTGAACGCGTCCGGCCTCTACCGTCTGGTGACGCTGATCGTGCCGAAATGCGACCTCTCGATCACGAACGAAATCCCGTCCACGAACATCATCGGCGTACTGGAAGTCAAGAGCCCGACGACCAGCACGGTCACCGCCGTGCCGTGGAGGCAGCTCGCGAGCGACCCCGCCAAGGCGGTCGACATCACGGTGAACAACTACGTGGCCGGGTTGAACCTCTCGACAGGAGACGCGGTGTACGCGCTTGACGCCGACGCTCGCACCTACAGGATGTGGAAAGTCAAGGCCGACGGGACATGGGAAATGGTGACAACCGTCAGCGGGGCGGCGGACGGAACCTACAAGATCACGGAGGCCGGGGCTCCTGACGTCGTGTCGATGTCGTGCGGCGGCGCGGCGTGGGTGCAACGTGCAAACACTTCCAAGCCATATTTCCTCGTGGGCCAGTACGATGAGTCAGCCTTCACCGTGGAGGTACCCGGCGCGACGGACAAGGGTCCGGGGCTTGCTCTGATCGCCAATCCGTCATTCTCTGGTGTGAAGCTGAACGACCTTGACTGGAGCAAGTACGCAATCGATCCACGGGATACGATTCGCATTGTCGAAAATGGCGTTCAGACGACGCTCTGGTACAACAACAAGAATAACAAATGGGGCCATTACGAGTCAAAAACTGTCGAGTGGTTCGGTGCGACGTTCGTCACATCCCAGTTCGTACCCTACGAGAAGGCCATTCCGTCGGGTACCGGATTCTTCTATTTCCGTGCTGCGAGTTCGGGATTCACGTTTACTTGGAAATGACTGAACGAAAGATGACGTACATGAGAAAAATCGGGGTGAAAGTTTTTGCGGTGCTTCTGGTGTGTGCCCTATGCGCACACGCAGACGATACGCTCTTGTACTTCCAGATCGTTGACGAACCAACGATCATCACCTTCGACAACCAAATGGTGGCGTGGGACGACTACGTCTGGAACAAAAACGGCACGGATTACCGCGTCAATGCCGCCCGTGTGGTGTCGCTGGACGGCGATACCCCGTCGCCGCTGCTGCTCGGATTCTCTTCCAACGGTGAATTTGTCCCGTCAGGTCTATCCATGATGCCTATGGCCGACGCATACCTTCCAACATTTCTGTATGCTGTGTTGCCGTCAAATGCGGCGGAGTTGAGTTTTGCAATTGAACTGGGAAATTTCGACAACGGAGCGTGGACTACGCTGGCAACATCGGGTTCTCTCGCGTACTCAAGCCTAAAAAGCGCGGAGGGGGCGGCTGGTTATACGTATCTGACGAGTCCGGACGCGCTTTCGCTGAACGGCCTTATGGCGTGGGCGCCGCAGGCGTATCCCGTGCCGGAGCCGTCGTCGGGGCTACTGCTGTTGGTCGGTGCGGGGCTGCTGGCTCTACGGCGGAGGCGGCGTTAAGTGGAGGTGCCGGCGTCCAAAAGGGGCAAGGACGTTCTGATTGCGGCCGGCCTTGGGCTCTTCGTCGCCGGACTGCTGGCCCTTTTCGGATGTCCGATTTCCGCGCCGGCCGTGTGGCAGCCGCTTTCGGAGGCGCTGGGGCTCATCCCGCCGGACGACCCGATGCCGGGTCTGTGGCGCATGATCGTTGCGGGGCTTGCGAGCTGGGTCGGAGCAGGATCCATCGACGTTGCGTTGATGTGGTGCGGCCACTTGGCGATAGGCACCTGCACCGCGTGCATCTATCTGATCTTCGGCAACGTGATTATGCCGCTGGAGCAGCTGGCGCTCCGTCGCCGCGTCAACTGGTCGCGGCACGTCCTCTATATCCTTGCGGGCATTGGAACTCTGCTTGTGGCGTTTTCGGAGCCGGTGTGGCGGATGGGGCAGACGTTCCTGCCCGAGACGCTTGAACTGCTGGTCACGCTGCCCGCCGTGCTGCTGTTCGTGATGTTCCTGCGCACAGGCAGGCTTTTGTTGGCCGGCTTTGCCGTGACGCTTTGCGGCGTTCTCGCTGGGGAATCGGTTGCGGGAGTGGCGCTAGGCCTGGCGGTGCTGGCGGCAACGTACTTCAGCGCGTTTTTTGTCGGCGGCACGCAGTTCACATTCGCGAACCTCGTCGTCCGTTTCGTCTCGATGTGGCGTCTGATCGGCGTGTTCCTCCTAGGGTACGTCCTCATGGTTACGGCCAACTGCATGGTGTTCTCGCAAATGGGCGGGCTGGAGGCGCACGACTGGAAGCCGGTCGATCTCGTGATCCGCGTGTTCCATCTGTACGGCATTCAGGTCGTTTCCGCCGCCACGCCCGTAGCATGGTTCGCGGCTGTGTTTTTCGTGTTCGTTCCGTTCGGGCTGACACTCCACCTGATGAAGCGGGCGGCGGACGACGACAAGTTTCTTCGCTACGGCGACGGACTCATCATCCTCGCCAGCTCCGTCTTGGCTATCCTGCAGTTGTCGCCTTTCTCTTCGTTCTGGTTCTGGAACTGGTCGGCGGTGCATCGTCAAGTGAGCGAGTACCTTCTTGGCCTGCTCGCAATCCTGAATGCGCTCACGGCCACGTTCGGATGCGTGGTGTTCTGCTGCGAAATCTACTTCCGCAACATTCGCCGCATCGCGGCGCGGCGTTTCCCGGACGATACGGAGGAGGTGGCTGCCAAGCGCGCTCTGGAGTCCGTGGCCAAGCTTCGCCGCGTGTTCCGCTGGATGTTCTGGTCGTTCATGGCCCTGCTGCTTTGCGCCGTCGTGCTGCGTCTGCCGTGTACGACCGCCCGCGCACTGCTTGGCATCGTGGATGACTATCTCGACCAGGTGGTGGACGAGGCGGGCGACGCCGAGGTCCTGTTCACAGACGGGCGTCTTGACCGGGGCGTGGAGTTGCGCGCGGCTGCCCGCGGGAAGAAACTTGTCGCGCTTCCGTTCCTGGAGGACAACTCCGTCTATCACCAGAAATGCCGCCAACGCGGCGGCGCGGACCAGGAGGACCGCGACATGCTCGCGTTCGGCTCGGCCGATCTCCTCCGCACGTGGGCGAACGCGAAGCCGGAGCGTCTTTCCTCGATGGCCACGCAGATCGGTCTTGAGCTCTGGAAGCGGCAGGGGCGCACGATGCCGACATGCGTGGGACTTCTCGCCCGTACCACTGGACTCGACGCACAGGCGGTCTCCAACGGCTGCGCCCGCGCGTGGGCGCTTGCGGATCGCATTCTCGCGCTGCGCAAGGACAATCCCGACCTCGACGGCAACGCCGACCGTCTTCTCGCCGACCTGTTCCTACACATCCAGTGGCGCGTGGCGTGGTTCTGCCACAGGCGTTCGGAGCAGGCGGACCGCGCGGACGACCTTGCGCTGTCCGAGAAGGAGGAGAAGCTCGGCACGTCCCTTGACGAGGCCAATCCCGCGCTCAGCCGCATGCGCCAGAAGGCGAACGGGCTTACGGTGTGGCAGACGGGGCGTCTGATGCCGCGCGAGGGGCTACGCATCGGACTGGAGCGGCTCGACTTCCTTATGGCGCGGCAGTACGCGCAGAAGGTGCTGCAGACCGACCCCGACTATACCCCGGCGAACTTCGCGATGGGCATGAGCTACCTCAAGGAGGAGCAGTACAACAAGGCCGCCTCCTACTTGCGTCGATGCGTGGAGAAGGAGCCGAACGACGTATCCGCCTGGAACAACCTCGCTGTGGTTTACCAACGCCAAGGCTCGCTTGACGAGGCGCTTGCGGCGGCGGAACGCGCTCTTGAGGCGGCTAAGTCGCTAAAGACCCCACAGGTTCGTGAACGTGCCCTTAAGGACGTGGGCCGCACGCACCGCTACATTTTGGGGCTAATACAGAACAGGGAAAAGCGTTGAAATCGCCAAACGGCAACCTTGTCGAGGTACGTCGAGGTGTGGTTTCGCTTGATTCCGCGCCGCTTTTTTGCGATAATATAGCCCTTGCTAGGCAAAAAAGAGATGAAGACCGAAAAGACAATCACGGGAGACGTTGATCCCGACGTGCTCGACTACACTGTCGGGGACGATCCTGTATTGGACATGGACCTGGTGACTTGGGACTGTCTCGGCACGGCGGCCCACGTGACGATGCTCTCGGAAATGCCCGTCACGCCGCCGGTTGTCACGAAGGACGAGGCGGCGCGTGTGCGTGCCGCGCTCGCGCAGGTCGTCGCATCCGCGCAGGCGGGGAACTTCACGATCGAGGAATCGGACCAGGACGTACACATGGCCGTGGAGCGCCGTCTCACGGAGACGCTCGGCGACCTCGGCAAGAAGATCCACACGGGCCGGAGCCGTAACGACCAAGTGGCGGTGGACGTGCGCCTGCACATCAAGGACCAGCTGCATGGCCTAGAAGGGGAGGTCGCCGCCCTCGCGCGCGCGCTCGTCTCCTTTGGCAAGGCGCACGACCGCGTGCCGATGGTCGGCCGCACGCACCTTCAGCCGGCGATGCCGAGTTCGGTGGGCAGCTGGGCAACGGGACACGCGGAGATGATTCTCGACCAGACGGCGAACCTCGAGGCGGCTTACAAGCTGAATGATCTCTGTCCGCTCGGCTCCGCCGCCGGCTATGGCGTGCCGCTGCCGCTTGACCGGAAGCGCACGAGCGACCTCCTCGGCTTCGCGCGTCCGCTCCACAACGTGTTTGGCGCGTCGATGGCGCGCGGCGAGGACGAGGTCTCCCTCCTCTGCGCACTCGCGCAGCTGATGGCCGTCCTCTCGCGTCTCGCCGAGGACATGATTCTCTTTTCGATGCCGGAGTTCGGCTACTTCACGCTGCCGCGCGCGTACTGCACGGGCTCGTCGATCATGCCGCAGAAGTACAACCCCGACGTGCTGGAGCTCGTGCGCTCGAAGACGGCGCAGTTGTTGGGACTCGCCACGGGGGCGCTCTCGCTCCTCCATGCGATGCCGGGCGGCTACAACCGCGACTTGCAGGACTGCAAGGGCCTTTACATGAAGGGGCTTTCCATCACGCGCACCACCCTGCGGATTCTTGCGAAGTTCGTGGCTGGGATGGGCGTGGACGAGGCGCATCTGCGTGCCGGGTTCATACCGGGCGTGTTTGCGACGGACGTGGCGCTGCGGAAAGTTGCGGCCGGCACGCCGTGGCGCGAGGCGTACCACCAGGTGCGCGACAACCTTGAGGCGCTTTCCACGGAAGACCCCGATGCGGCGGTTGCGGCGAAGACGCACGCTGGCGCGACGGCGGGACTCGACTGGAACTTCTATGAATCGCGTATTGCCGAAATTGAAAACACGGTTGCACGGCGCAGCCAGGATTTTGAAACGAAAAGAAAGGAACTTCTACAGTCATGAATATTACAGGGATTACCTTGGCGGAGGCGTGGCGCAACGGCGGCCCGCTCATGTGGGTGCTTGCCGGACTTTCCGTGATCGCGCTTGCAATCGTCCTTTACCTTCTGCTCGCTCAGCGTAGGGCAGCCATCACGCCGCGGACGCTTGTCAGCGACGTGTTCAGCCGTCTACAGACGAGCGACTACGGTGAGGCGCGCCGGCTCTGCCAGCGCCGTCCGTGTCCGTTCGGCGTACTGGTGCTCGCGGCGCTCGATGCCGTTCGCGGCGCACCGCAGGGTACGAAGCCGCCCGTGTCGGCGGCGGTCGAGACGGCTGGCGCGCACCTCGCGGAGCGGATTCAGGCGGCCGTGGACTGGCTGGCGGACATCGCGGCGATCGCGCCGCTGGTGGGTCTGCTCGGAACGGTGCTCGGCATGTACCAGGCGTTCGGCGGCATCGCGAACGACCTCGCGGCGAACGCGCGTCCCGTCGTGCTCGCGCAGGGCGTTTCGCAGGCCATCATCACCACGATGTTCGGTCTCGTCGTGTCGATTCCCTGTCTCGTTTTCCACGCCATGCTTCGCCGCCGCGCGTCGAAGCGCATTTCGGGACTCGAGACGCTCGCCGTCGCACTTGAGAAGGCATTTGCATGAACTTCAGGAAAAACAAACGGAGCAGCGCGCCCACCGTGCAGATGGCGTCTTTGATGGACGTCGTCTTCCTGCTCCTCTGCTTCTTCGTGACGTCGAGCGTGTTTTCGCAGTGGGAGACCGAGGTCGCGATCACGCTCCCCACCGCCAAGAGCGCCACGATTCCCGGACGCATGCCGGGCGAGATCATCCTCAACCTCAACGACAAGGGCGAGGTATCGGTGAACGGACAGCACCTCACGCTAGAGGACGTCACGTCGCGCCTGACGCGCATTGCGGAGAACTTCCCCGGCCAGCCGGTCGTGATCCGCGCGGACAAGACCGTTCCCTACGAGAAGCTCATGTCCCTTATCGACGCCTGCCGCACGGCGAACGTGTGGAACTTCTCGCTCGCTACAGAGGACCAAGATAAAGGCAAGTGACAGATGAGAACGATGAAATTTGTTTTTCGCGCTTGCGCCGCCGCCATTGCAGCGGTGCCGTTCGCCTTGTTGGCCGACCACTTCAACGGCGGCCGCACGGTGCCCGTCCACCGCATCGCCCCGCTGGATGCGGACGGTGAAAAGATTTCCCCCGCGTCCGTGCTGCCGGAGCCCGTCTCGCAGGCGAAGACGTGTACGCAGTGCCACGATACGCACCTGATGTCCGGCGGCTCTCACTTCCGCACGGGGCTGGATACCAACGACGCGCCGGAGTCGGTGACTGTGGAGCCCTGGTTCTGGGCGGACGAGAAGACGGGCACGGCGATTCCGCTCACGCTGCATGGGCAGGCTGGCGCGTTCAGCCCCGCCGAATTTGGTCTTTCCTGCTGGCAGTGGACGAAGATGTTCGGGCGGAATTTCCCCGGTGGTGGCGTGGGCAGTGATCCGCGCGCGGTTGGGGAGGTCGCCGGCGAGCGCCAGCGCTGGTTCGTGACGGGACCGCTCGGTCCCAACTGCCTCGCGTGCCACCAGCAGCGCGGCTACGACTCGAGCGAGTGGGCGCGCCAGGTGTTGCGCGAGAACTTCGCGGGCGCAGCGACGGCGGCGAGCGGACTCGGCGCCGTCGAGGGCATGAACGAACGGCTGGAGTCGTCGTGGGACGGCCTCCGCGCCGAAAACCCAGACGACCATCTCTTCAAGGTGCCGGAGAAAACCATTTACGACCTCCGCAGGTTCGACGCGAAGAACCGCTGCGTGTTCGAAGTGGGGCGTCCGAAGAACGAGAACTGCCTCGCCTGCCATGCGGTGAGCGAGGCTGGTGTGCCGTCCCACTCGATCGCGGGCGACGTGCATCTCCAGCGTGGGCTTACCTGCGTGGACTGCCACAAGAACGGCATGGACCACCGCATTGCGACGACGAGCTGTCAGGCTTGCCATACTGATCCGAAGGGCGCGGGGCCGCGTCCGACACACGAGGGCATCCCGCTCGTCCATTTCGAGAAGCTTTCCTGCACGGTGTGCCACAGCGGCGTGACGCAGGGTGGCGCGCGGGCGCAGGTGCGTACGGCGCGCGCGAACCGCATTGGCATCTACGGACGCGCCCAGTGGGCCACGGACGTGCCGAACATTGTGGAACCCGTGTTCGTGAAGAACGCCGAGGGCAAGGTCGAGGCGCACCGCATGACGTGGCCGAGCTATTTCGCGGAGCTGGGCACGAACGACACGGTGAAGCCGCTTCCTCCCGAAACCGTTGCGGAGCTTAACGCACGCGGCACGAACGCGTTCACGAAGGCCGTGGTGGCGGGGATGCTGAACGAGCTGAAGGCGAAGAAGCCAGAGGCGTCGTTCGGCTTTATCGGACACGGACGCCTCTGGACGGCCGAGGGCGATGGTACGAACGCAACAATCGTCGCGCGCGAGCATGTGGCTGCGGCGCCGGTTTCTTGGCCGGTCGGCCACGACGTGCGTCCGGCTCGTCAGGCACGCGGCGCAGCGCCGGTGAAGTGCGCGGACTGTCATACGTCGGATTCAGAGTTCTTCTTCGGGAAGGTCGTGCCGACGGGGCCGATCGTGGACGCCGAGGTCGATCCGGTCCAGCAGACAGAGTTCCTTGGACTGTCGCCCGCCTATCATGCCGTACTCGGCACGACGTTCGCGATGCGTCCGATCTTCAAGTTCTTCCTCTGGTCGGTGTTCGGCTTCCTCTTCCTCTTCGTATGTGCGGCGGCGGCCGTGGTGCTGAACCGTCTCGGCGCGAAGATTTCCGAGGGCACGTTGTCCTTCGCCTGGGGCTTCACGAAGTGGATTGTGGATATGGGATTCGTTGTCAGTCTCATCTACCTCGCCCTTTCGGGAGCAATCGGCTGGATGTGCGGCGGCATGACGAGCTGGTGGCTGGTCCTCCACATGGTGGCGGGCGGCGCCCTCGCGGCATGTGCGGCTCTGCTTGCGCTCTTCCGTGCGGCCGACCGTACTAAGAAGTTCGGGCAGGGAATCCTCTGGCTCCTCTGGCTCGTGTGCGCGGTCGGAACGGTGTTCACGGCTGTGATGCCGATGATGACGGTCTACGGCGAGCTTGGACAGGAGGTCCTGCTGTGGAGCCACCGCCTGGCCGCGTTCGCGTTCGCGGGCGTGTCGGTGCTCGTCTGCTGGAGCTGCTGCCGCAGGAAAAGGGGCTGAGGGGGAGCGGACATTCCATGAGCGCAGCTGCGTCCGAAACGCCTCCGATCGTTCGCACCCACCAGGCGATGAACACTGCGTTCACCGTCACGATCCGGTCGGACGACGCCGCGCTGGCGTCCTCCGCAGCAGAAGCCGCGTTCGCACGCATAGACGTGATCGAGCGTCTCCTCTCGCGTTTCAACGACACGAGCGACGTGGCATGCATCTCCGCGCTCACGCCTGGCGAAGTGGGCGTGGTGGCACCAGAGACGATGGACGCGCTCGTGGCGTGCGCGCGAGTGTGCGCGGCGACGGGCGGGGCGTTCGACCCGACGGTGGGTCCGATCATGCGCCGGCTCAAGAAGTCGGGGATGAAGTGGGAGGAGCTGTCCAAGGAAGATCTGGACGATGCATTTGCGCGAGGCGGGATGCAGCGGCTCGTGTTGGACGCCGAACATCGGCGTGTATCCGTGAAGCGGGACCATCTGGGGCGCGACACACCGCTGGAACTAGACTTCGGCGGCATCGGCAAGGGCTTTGCGCTCGACGAATGCGCGAAAGTGCTTGACGGCGAGCAGTTCGAGATGACCGACTACCTGCTGGACGCGGGGGCTTCAACGCAGCTCATGCGTGGTGGTCCGTGGCGGATTGGCGTTGGCGGCGTGTGGAAGGGGCGCACGCGTCAGGACACTGTTTTGGAACTGCGCGGCGGCGCGGTGTCGGGCAGCGGCTTCGAGCTCCAGGGCGCGCACATCGTGGACGTGCGCCGCAGGACGGCGGCGCGGCGGTGGGCGCAGACATGGAGCCGGGCGAAGTCCGCCGCCGTGGCGGACGCGCTTTCGACGGCTGCGCTCTCAATGGAGGCCGCAGAGATTGAACGGGCGTGCGCGGAGCTTGGTGCCCGCGTGATGGTGGCCCATGACCAGAAAAAGGCGATGGATCTGTTTCGCGACCCGCTGAAATGGATAGGTCCGCCGATAGGGGATTGATAAAACGGCTGAATCGTGGTATCATATTGGCACGCGACAGCCGAGAGGATTTACAGAAAAGGATTTTTTTCGATGACAATCCGATCATTACTAGAAAAGCACGCGCAAGAGATTCCGGACGCCGAGGCGCTCCGCTCGTACGAGGGCAAGGAATGGATCTCTCGCACGTTCGCCGAGTTTTTGTGCGATGTGCGCCGGACTGCGTCTGCATACGGCATTGCATTCGCGCTACGTCCGCGCGAGGAGAACGTTGCGCTGATCCTGGCGAACTCACCGACGTGGATGTCGGTCTATCTCGCGTGCAGCGGGGCGGGCGTGTCGGTGGTGCCGATTGACCCGAAGCTTCACAACAACGAGATAGCGTACATTCTCGGAGACTCCGGCGCCGTGGTGGTGACGACGGACCGGGCGCATCTCGACATGATGCGCGCAATCGTGCCGGACCTGCCGTCCGTACGCGGAGTGGTGCTGGTGGACGGCGAGGGGACTTACGAGCCGATCGGGTCCGTTCCCGTACACGCGTTGGAAGCGCTGCGCGCGGACGTGCGGGACGAGAAGTGGTACGACGAGCATGTGGCGGAGGCGGATGACGTCGCGTCGATCATCTACACGTCCGGAACTACGGGCAAGCCGAAGGGCGCGATGCTCACGCACGGGAACTTCACGGCGGACGCGGTGGGCGCGCTGGAGGCGTTCAACGAGAATATCACGCCGTCGGATTCATTCCTCGTCGTGCTGCCGCTCTTCCACGCCTTTTCGTTCTGCACGAACTTCGTGGTGCCGCTCCTGACGGGGTCGGCGATGTTCTTCGTGCGGTCGCTCTACATGATCGGCGAGGACGTGAAGACGCTGCGCCCGACGGTGGTGATGGGCGTGCCGCTTCTGGCGGAGAAGATCTTCGACAAGATAGACGCGAAGCTCAAGGCGTCGAAGAAGGCGCAATTCCTCATCAAGATCGGCTTGAAGAGGCTCGTGTACGGCGCGGTGAAGAAGGGTCTGGGCGGAAGAATCCGGTTCATGATCGTGGGCGGCGCGCCGTGTCCGAAACACGTGCTTGAGGGCTTCAAGAAACTGGGCATCACGATGCTCGAGGGCTACGGCCTCACGGAGTGCTCGCCGGTGGTGTCCATCGCCGGGCCGAAGTGCGCGCGCATCGGCACGATCGGCGCGAAGATCGCGAACATCGAGATCCGCCTCGCGGATCAGAACGAGCAGGGCGTGGGCGAGCTGCAGGTGAAGGGCCCGATCACGATGAAGGGCTACTGGCACAACGACGCCGCAACGGCCGAGGCGTTCGACGGGGAGTGGCTCAAGACGGGCGATCTCGCGTCGGTGGACGAAGCCGGGCTCATTACGATCCGTGGGCGCAAGAAGGCGCTCATCGTCAACCGCGAAGGCAAGAACATCTACCCGGAGGAGGTCGAGAACCGCATCGCGGCCGACCCGGTGGTGGCGGACTGCGTGGTGGTGGGCTACACGACGGGCGGCGTACCGGGCGAGAAGGTGGGGTGCGTGGTGCATCCGAACATGGATTTGCTCAAGGAGCGCAACGGCGGGAAGGATGTTTCGTGGGAGGAGGCGGAGAAAATTGCGCAGGAACATGTTCATGCGCAGTGCCACGAACTCGCCGACTACAAGCGCGTGCGTAAGATCGTTATCTCGAAGGAGCCGCTCGCGCGCACGTCCATCCAGAAAGTCCGCCGCGTGGCGTACAAGGGAACGCTGGACGAGTAGCCCGCTTGTATCAGCCCATTTGTATTGGTGTCAATTATGACATGTGCGAACATTTGAGATTTGTGAACAATGATGAAAGGACCTTGTAATGATATTTGACTGTTCTTCGAAGAGGGGTTTCCTTGCGGCGCCGGTGGTATTTGCGGTGTGCGCGCTCGCGCTGATTGTGACGTGGCTCGTAATGGAGCCGACTGCGCTGCGGCACATGTTCGACGGGGCCTCGTTCGACCAGGACGGACACTCTGCCTTTGAATTGGCGACTATCCCGTTCTATGTGGCCATCATTCCGCTCGTTTGGTGGAAGTGTCCGTTCACGGGGTCGCGTCGCCGCCGCATCCTTCTCTGCTCGGCCGTCTCGTGCGTGGCGTTCATGGCGATTGCGAAGGAACTCGACTGGCACCTTATCGCTATGCAGCATCTCTTCCCCTCGATCGTGGGGACGGACGGCAACGTACATGGCCTCGTGAAGCCGAACGGAGCTCCGCTCACCGGCACGCCGTTCAAGATGCGCTTCCTCACGAACGGCGGGGCGCCATTTGCGGCGAAGCTCTGCGTCGTGTTTTACTTCACGGCGCTGTTTGGCGTGTTTGCGGCATTGCTTGCCTATTACGCCGCGTCGCTTTTCAAGGGCTTTTTCAAACTCCACCCGGCGGCCTGGAGCGTTTGCTTCCTAGGTGGCTCAGGCGTGATGGTGGAAGTGATGGACCGTCTTCCCGCGTGGTACCGCCACACGCACGGACTGGGCAAGGGCGAGATCGTGAACAACGCCTTCGGGTCGTTCTGCACGTGCTTTGAGGAGGGCGGTGAGATGATGATTGCCATTTTCGCGCTGCTCGCCATCCTCCAGGCGCACGCGATTTACACGCGCCGGATTGCGCCGCACTGCGACCTTTGAACAGTCGATGAAGATTCTCGCCATTTCTGACTTGCACACGGTCGGCCTGAAGGGGCTTGACCGGTATGTGTGCGACTGCGCGCTCGTGCTGGTGGCGGGAGACTTCACCGAACACGGCCGCACGCGCGGCGTGGAACAGTCCGTGCGCTGGGTGCAGGACATTTTCCGCCCGTGGTGCGCGTCCTTCCCTGACGTGCGCTTCTGCGTGGTGCCGGGAGACCACGACCTCTTCGCCGAACGGCGCGCAGAGGAAATCCGCTGGCCGGACAACGTCGTCTACCTCGACCCGCTCGCGTCCGATCCTGCGGCGCGGACATGCGAGGTGTCGGGCCTGAAAATCTACGGCGTGGCCCGCACGCCGTACCAGAAGGGCGGAATGTTTGAGAGTTCGTCTGAGGTGCTCACACGTGCGTTTGCGGAGATCCCCGAAGGGTTGGACATCCTGATATCCCACGCGCCGCCGCTGATCGACGGCTACAACCTCGACGCGGACGGGCGTCGGCGCAGGCATCGCGGCAGCCCGGAACTGACGGAAGCCATACGGCGGGTACACCCGCGCCTAGTCGTGTGCGGACATGTCCACGGCGGCGACCACCGCCGCGCCGTGTTGGAGAACGGCACGGTAGTGGTGAACGTCTCGCGCGTGCTGGACGACCGGGGCATGGTGACGACGCGTCCGCGCGTGATTGACGTGGAGGTGGTGGACGGGAAGAAAGTGTTCCGGATGGAGGAGGACGAGGGGTCTGTCCCCGCATCCGCGCCCGCAGCGCCGGCGGCGGCCGCGAAGCAGATTGAGCGCGCCGAGAAGATCCTGTTCAAGGCGGCGCGAAGCATCAACAAGCACGTGGAGAAGGGCGACTACGCGCCCAACCTCCACTACATCGACCAGCTCGACGACGTTCGGGCCACGCTTGCGCCGTTCGCGGCGGACTATCCGCTCGTGGGGATATACCTCGCGCGTCTGGACGAGGTGGCGGCGTCGCGCGCGCAGGGCTGGCGTCTGCGTGTGGGCGACGTGCCGAGATTCAGGGAGGAGACATGAGCGCACGACGCAAACGCCATTTTGAGCAGGAGCTGTTTGAGTTCGCGCAGGAGGACGGCGAACGCCGGAAGGGCGTCGACGAGCTGTTGGCGTCCGTGGAGGAATACGCGCGTCCGCAGCGGTTCCTAAAGCTCCTTTCGGGCATCGCCCATTTTCGCGACTACTCGCCGAACAACGCGCTGATGATCGCCCTGCAGCGTCCCGACGCCCGTTACGTGCTTACGCCGCGCAAGTGGAAGGCGCTTGGACGGTTCGTGAAGCGCGGGGCGTGTCCGATCGTGGCTCTGCGTCCGTTCGCGCCTGTGATGTACCTCTACGACGTTGCGGACACCAAGGTCATGTCTGGATGCAAGGACGGCTTCGACGCCGCGTTGGCGGAGGTGTCCGAGCGCGACCCGGATGCGGACGTGCCGCAGGATGTGTTGCGGACGCTTCTGGACAACCTGACTCTCTGGGGAATTGCCTACGATACATTCCCGGTCGGGCCGAGCCTGTCCGTAGAGCTGCGCGTTGCGGGCGAGGAGGACGACGACATCCTGATCCCTGTGGACGGGGACATGGTGCCATGCCGTCCGGCATACGTGCTTCATACGCGGGAAGGCGCGCCGGATACTGTCGTATTCACCGCGCTCGTGCAGGCTCTGGCGCGGATATTCTGCCACCATCTGCGTTGCGGCTATGAGCAGGGGTGGGAGAACAGCCGCCGCGTGAGTGCAGAAGTTGAGCAGTTCGAGGTGCAGGCCGTTGCGGGACTTGTCTGCAGGCGCCTGCAGGTGTCGAGTCCGGTACATTCGTTCTGGTCCGACGGCACCTTTGGCCAGCGTGACATCCCTCCGATCAGCTTGGACACCATCTGCGACGCGGTAACGGAGATAGAGCGTATGCTAGAACCATGTACGGTGCGCCAGGGATACTTTTTCCGGCACACCCCCTCCTTCTCCATGCAATTCTGACACAGCTTTCACCATTCAATTTTTGACACTCACAATCAATACTTGACCAGTTTCGTTTTGCTTTCGCTATTGGGAGATTGGGAGTTTTGGAGTTAAGGAGAATGTTTTACAAATTCTCCTATCCTCCTAGACTCCGAACTCCCAACAGCGAAAGCAACTTGGTCAATTGCATGATTTACCCTAAATTCCTCATTTCGATTTACCACTCCATGTTATATCTCACGCAGAGGCGCGGAGAGGCAGAGTTCGTAGAGGTTATCCCATTACTTGAGTATTTGTTTTCACCAATTGGGGGAAATAACTCTCCGAGATTCTTCTTGTTATGTTTTCTTTTCCGTTGGATTTCTGTACTTTCTCTGCGCTCTCCGCCTCTCTGCGCCTCTGCGTGAGACTTTCAACTGGCCGGCATGCGTGTTGGCACGATTTATGCTTAATATGCCCGGACAATTAACAGAAGGAGTCTTAAGATGATTGAGGAAAAAATGAAACAGTTGGCATTGGCTGAATTTGGCACGCTTGACGGCGTGAAGATTCAGTATTGGGTCAATCCGCAGACGGGCTGCATTCAATACTGCATCTGGCGAAGATAGTCCCCGTTTTCGCGATTTTCTCCGCGATTTCTCCTCGCGTGCGCGCGCGCGTTATGGTATAATACGCGCGCACACGCAAAAGGAAAACCATGTCAGAAGAAGAGACGAAGCCGACCGAAGAAACGCCCGCCGCGCCGCAGGAGGCGGGCAAGTACAACGCCGCCAACATTCAGGTGTTGGAGGGCATGGAGGCCGTGCGCAAGCGCCCGGCCATGTACATCGGCGATACGGGCGAACGCGGGTACCACCATCTCGTGTACGAGGTGGTGGACAACTCGATCGACGAGGCGCTTGCGGGGTACTGCTCGCTCATCGACGTGCAGATCAATCCCGATGGTTCGCTCTCCGTGACGGACAACGGGCGTGGCATCCCGGTGGACATGCATCCCACGCAGCACCGTCCTGCAATCGAGGTGGTGCTCACGATCCTGCACGCGGGCGGCAAGTTCGACGGCTCGAACTACAAGGTGTCCGGCGGCCTGCACGGCGTGGGCGTGAGCTGCGTGAACGCGCTCTCCGACTGGATGAAGGTGGAGGTGAAGCGCGACGGCAAGATCCACCACATCGAGTTTTCGCGCGGGCACGTCACGAAGCCGCTCACCGTCGTCGGCGAATGTGGCGACGAGACGGGCACGAAGGTGACGTTCTTCCCCGACCACTCGATCTTCAGCTGCCATGCGTTCAAGTGGGAGATCCTCTGCAACCGCCTGCGCGAGCTCGCGTTCCTCAACAAGGGCGTGAAGATACACTTCAAGGACAACGAGGGCGAAGGCCACCACGAGGAGACGTTCCACTACGAGGGCGGCATCGACCAGTTCACTGAATATCTCAACACGAACAAGAAGCCGCTCACGCCCGTGATCCACTTCGAGGGCGAGGCGCAAGGCGTGACGGGCATGGTGCAGGCGGAAGTTTCGATGCAGTACACGGACACGTACTCCACCATCGAGCAGACCTACTGCAACAACATCCACACCATCGAAGGCGGCACGCACCTCTCCGGCTTCCGCGCCGCGCTCACGCGCACCATCAACAAGTACGGCCGCGCGATGAAGAACGGCATCAAGGAGAAGGACAACGTCACGGGCGACGACATGCGCGAGGGCCTCACGGTGATCGTGAGCGTGAAGGTGCCGCAGCCGCAGTTCGAGGGCCAGACGAAGACGAAGCTCGGCAACGGCGAGGTGCAGGGCATCGTCGATTCCATCGTGAGCGAGAAGCTCATGACGTTCTTCGAGGAAAACCCCGCCGTGGCGGAGGTCGTGGTCAACAAGATCCTGCTCGCGTTCCGCGCCCGCGAGGCCGCTCGCGCCGCGCGCGAGAAGACGCGCAAGGGCGTGATGGACGGGCTATCGCTCCCCGGCAAGCTGAAGGACTGCTCGGAGCGCGATGCGACGAAGACTGAGCTGTTCCTCGTGGAGGGCGACTCCGCCGGTGGCTCCGCGTCGTCCGGACGCAACCGCGCCACGCAGGCCATCCTGCCGCTCCGCGGCAAGGTGATCAACGTGGAGAAGGCGCGCGTGGACCGCATGCTCGCGAACAACGAGATCCGCACGCTCATCACTGCGATCGGCTGCGGCTTCGCGGAGGAGTGGGATATCTCGAAGATCCGTTACCACAAGATCATCATCATGACCGATGCCGACGTGGACGGCGCGCACATCCGCACGCTCCTCCTCACGTTCTTCTACCGCAAGATGCCGGAGCTGATCGAGAAGGGCTACGTGTATCTCGCCCAGCCGCCGCTCTACAAGGTCGAGCGCAAGAAGAAGATCGAGTATGTGCTGACCGACGGCGAGATGACGGCGCGCCTCCTCTTTCTCGGCCTCGACGACATGACCGTGAAGCGCACGAACGGCGAGGTGCTCGACAACGACCAGGCGCGCCGGCTCCTCGAGCTGCTCGCCGAGATCGACGAGACGTCCAAGGCCGTCGAGCGCCGCGGGTTGACCGTGAAGGCCCTCCTCGACGCGCGCGACGCGAACGGCGTGGTTCCGCGCTATGCGCTCGTGCGTGGTGCAGGCGATGCGGCGGTCGTGGAGTTCGCGATGGACGAGGCGGCCTTCAAGGCGCGCGTGGCGGAGCTCCAGCAGGAGATGCAGACCACGATCGACATCCCCTCCACGCAGGTGGAGACGTACCACCCGACGGACCAGATGGCGTTCCGCTGGCTGGAGATGTATCGTGCCTCGCTCCTCCGCAAGCAGATGGAGTCGCTGAAGGGCATGGGCTTCACGGTTGAGGATTACCTTGGCGAGTCCGGCACGGTGGCGTTACTGGAGGAGGACGGCACGTCGCAGGAAGTGAAGAGCCTGCCTGACCTCCTTGAGGCGGTGCGCGCGCGTGGGCGCAAGGGCATGAGCATCTACCGGTTCAAGGGTCTCGGCGAGATGGACGCCGACGAGCTCTACGAGACGACGATGGATCCGGCTCGGCGCCGCATGCTGCGCGTGAAGCTCTCAGACGCCGTGAAGGCCGACCAGATGTTCTCGCTCCTGATGGGCGACGAGGTTGAGCCCCGCCGCAAGTTCATCGAGGACAACGCCCTCAACGTCCGCTCGCTGGACATCTAAAGGGGCCGGATGAAATGGCTGCTGTATAATGCGCTGTTCGCCGTGGCCTACACGGTGATGCTGCCGTCCTTCCTGCTGCGCATGAAGCGCCGCGGGGGGTACCGCGCGCGCTTCGCAGACCGTTTCGGACGCTATCCGAAGGAAATTCTCGACGCCATCTCGCAAAAGGCCGCGACAAGCGCGGCCCTCCCGCAGAGGAGGATATGGATTCATGCCGTGAGCGTGGGCGAGGTGCAGGTGGCGGGGCAGCTCATGCGCGCGATGCGCGAACGGGATCCGAACGTGCGGTTCGTGTTCTCCACGACGTCCTCGACCGGCTGGAAGACGGCTGAGCGCGAAGTGAAGCCGGACGACGTTTTGATCTACAACCCGCTCGACTTCGGCGGCTGCGTGAAGCGCGCGCTCAACGCGGTGAACCCGCGCGCCGTTATTCTCACCGAAACGGAGATCTGGCCCAACTTCATCCGCGCGCTCAAGAAGCGCGGCGTGCCCATCTATCTCGTGAACGCGCGCATTTCCGACCGTAGCGCCCCGCGCTACAAGGCGCTGCGGTGGTTCTTCGGAGAGGTGTTCCGCTGCTTCACGAAGATCTATGCGCAAAGCGATCTCGACGCGCAGCGTCTGGCGGACGCGGGGGCGGATCCAGCATCGGTGCAGGTGACCGGCAGTTTCAAGTTCGACGTGGCGCATCGCAACGAGGCGAAAGAGCGAGAGCTGCGCGCGTGGATCGGCGAAGGCGAGATTCTGCTTGGCGGTAGCACGTGGCCGGGCGAGGATGTGGTGATGCTGAACGCCTACAAGCGGATTTTGGAAAAGCATCCCGGCGTGAAGCTCGTGATCGCACCGCGGCACTTCGAGAAGGCGGACGCCGTCGAGGCGAACATTCGCGCGGCAGGGTTTGGTTGCGTGAGGAGGTCGAGAAGCGGCGAGAGCGCCGCTTCCCCGAGTGCCGCATGCGTCCGAAGCGGCGAGAGCGCCGCTTCCCCGAGTACCGCATGTGTCCGAAGCGGCGAGAGCGCCGCTTCCCCGAGGGATGTCTATCTGTGTGACACAACGGGCGAGTTGATGGGGCTCTTCGGGATTTCCGTTGTTGCGTTCGTGGGGAAGAGCCTTTGCGAACACGGTTCGCAGAACATGATTGAGCCGTGCCTCTGTGGCGTTGCGACCGTCGTGGGACCGTATACGGAGAACTTCCGTCCTGTGATGAGCGACCTGCTCGCGGCGGACGCGCTCGTGCAGACGCCTGATGCGGATACTCCCGAGGCGCGTGCGGCGTCCGTGGAGGCGGAACTCCTTCGTTTCTTCGACGAGCCTGAACGGCGTGCGGCGTACGGCCAGCGCGCGCAGGCGGCCGTCGCGCGCCGCTGCGGCGTGGTGGGGCGGTGTGCGGACGAACTTCTGGGGCAAATGGAAAATGTAAAGTGTAAAGTGTAAAATGGGAATCGCGAAGCGGACAGGTGAGAGGAAATCGTTCGTCGTAGGCGGAATGCTCGCGGCGGTTGTCATTGCCAGTGCGGTGGCGATTTGGCTGAATGTTCGCCGTCCGACGTCGTTGCCACTTCAAGGCGAAGCGGACGAGGGAACGGGGCAGATCGCCAATCGTGTGGACGCGGATTTCCCGGAAGGCGGCGTGACGACGATGGACGACCGTCCCGTGGATACGGGCTACAGGTTCCGCCAAGTGCGTCTGTTTCCGGGCTGCATTGCGATGCTCCTGAAACCATCCGCGCAGTCCGTACGCGTGGTCGGTGCCGAGGCGACTTTCTACCGGAAGCCGTTTGATTCTGCTGGCGTGCGGGTGTTGGATGCGACGAATAATGTCGCATCCGCTGAGATCGTGCTCGTTGCATCACAGCCGGACTGGCTGAAAGGGACGGATTTCCCGACGGCGGATGAATGGTCCCGCATCGCTGGGTTGTGCGCACCGGGTGGCCTCGTGGTGCTGCATGTCGATGCGCGGCGTCTGTCGCGCGGGCGGTTGAAGGGCATTCTTTCCGAATTCCGCGCGGCGGTTGGGCCGTATTTTCTGTGGTGCATCGGCGCGCACGACTACGTCCTGACGGGCGCGGCGGACGTGTCGGCGGACAAGGTCTACGATCTTTTCGCCGACGAAAAAACGTCCGAGGCGTTAGCCGCTTCTGGCATCTATACGCCATCGGACGTGTTCACGTGCTACGTGGGGCGCGACGTCGAAATCGAGCCGGGTCTGAAGGAAGTCGCAGTAGCCGAACGGCAGACGGTTTCCTGGAAGGAGGCGCGTCAGTCGGTCGGAGAGCTGACCGAGAACGACGCTACTTTCGTGCGGGCGTCCGTACTCACGCCATACTACATTCCTCCTATGCCGTGGTTCCGTCAGGGAGAGGCTGAGGCCGAGGTGTTTACCCGGACCACGAACGCCATCATGGTCGTGCAGGCCGCGCGGCGAGAATTCCTCGCGGGATTCGACGACATCGGCAAAGGCATCTCCACGAACGCGATCGAGCGGTGGACGACGGCGGCGAAGGTCAGCCCGCGCGACCCGTTGCTGCGCGGTCTCGTGGACGTGGTTGACCTGAAGGGGCGGCAGTTCCTGCGTGCAGGAAACGTCAATGGCGCGCTGGGATGTTACGAAAAGCTGCTGCTCATTTGCCCGGAGGACGCCGCGCTCATGCACAACTACGGCATGTGCCTCAAGAAGGGCGGGCAGATGGAGATGGCCGCGCAGGTGTTCAACCGCGTAGTCAAGCTGGATCCGGAGACGGATGCCCATCGTCTGGAACTGGTGGAGTGCTGTGCGGCCAGCGGACACGAAGACGTGGCCGTGCAGGCACTCGATGTCCTTATCCGGCGCCACCCGGACGATCCCGCGCTGAAGCTCCGCTCAGCCAAGCTCATGAGCATCCGCAGCGGCAAGGCGCGTAACGTGGACCGCGCGATCCGCCTAGCCGAGGAGGCGGTGGTGCAGACGGGCTGGAAGGACCGCGCCTACGTGTTGGGCCTAGCGGATGTCTACATCGAATGCGGGCGAGTGCAGGACGGCGTCAAGCTTAAACGGAAGATGCCCGGCATGAAATTTGACCGCTGATTGCAACAGTCACAGTCCGCACCGTAATCTTACCAATCCAAGTACTATACCCCTCAATTGAAGCGTTCGCGGTTGATCCAGAGACCGAGGGCGGGGTTGGGGATGAAGTAGATTTCCTCGCCGTCCACGGTGTTGTAGCCGTAGGAAAGCTTCGTGGGATCATACTTCGCCGCCATCTCGTCGTAGTCCGCCGCCTTGAAGCCGACGCCCTCAACCTCTTCCTTCGTGATGTTCTTCACGCAGTAGGTAATGGAGAAGCGTCCGTCGGAGGAACCGTGGATGAGGTGTGCCGCCGCGCCCATGTTCGCGCGGAGGTCGTCGGCGTCCGGACGCTGGAACACCTCCAGCGTGTGGAGCCGGCCACGGTAGCCGTACTTGCGGATGAGCTTGTCCACGGTCGCGTCCTCGCCGAAGCGCTCCACGCCGGGTGCGAGGATAATCAGCTCGCCGCCGTCCGCCATCGCCATGCGCGTGCGGTACACGGCCTTGTTGCCGAGCCAGGTGGAGGTGAATTCCGACGGGTCGAGGTACACGACGCACTTCTTGAGCCCGTGCTCCACGTAGTCCACGTTCTTCTGCTGGGCGAGCTTCACGGCTTCGGTGAGGCAGTTGCGTCCTTCGCCGATGAAGAGGCCGTGCGTGCGGATCTTTCCGCCGGGCGCCGTGGTGACCGTGAGGCAGAAGAGGATCGGACGCTTCCCGTAGATGAAGTGCTCCATCGCGTAGTCGAACAGGCGGCGCACGGGCGTGTGGTCGCGTCCCATCGCCTGCTCCATGCCGCACACCGCGCCGATCATGTGGCTCGCGTTGATCATGCCGGAGCCGCCCGTGCCCACGAAGAGGTTCTTCGCGTGGTTGGCCATGCCGATCACCTCGTGCGGCACGACCTGTCCGGGCGAGATCACGAGATCGTACTTCGGGCCCATCACGAGCTTGTTCACCTCAACGGGGAGGGATTCCTTCCACAGCCCGCCCGAGATTTCCTCCACGGCCTCGGCGGGGATGTCGCCGAGCTTCACCACGTCGGTGCGCCAGTTGTGCACGATCATCTTCTCGAACGGAATGTCGCCGAACATCGTTTTCCACTGCGTCTCGCTCACGGGCACGTGCGTGCCGAGCGCGGGCAGGATGTCCACTTTCACGCCGCGTTCGGTCAGGAAGCGGTAGTAGAAGTTCGTGATGAAGCCGGCGTTCGAGTGGAAGCGCGTGAAGTCCGGCGGGAGAATGAGGACGTTGCGCAGCTCGCCGGCGTCGATCGCGGGCTGGAGCGCCTGCGTGAGCGCGGCGCGGATTTCGTCGTCGGTGAGTCCCGCGTCCGTCGCGGCGATCTTGAAGGTTTCCGTCATTTTGTAGCTCCTCGTTGGGTGATGCGGGAAGTATACCACATTGCGGCGCGGTAGGGAACGGCTCTTGCGGAAAAGAGTGGATTTTGATATTGTATCGCCAAGTCAAAATGTAGACTTACGAGAAGAAGGAGCAAATGATGATAAAGATGGCACGGTTTGTGGCAGCAGGCGTGGCGGCGGTCGCGGCAAGCGCGACCCTTCAGGCCTTCGAGTGTTCGGAGGCGGCGAAGGCCAAGGCGCGGGACTTCATCGACAACGAGAAGCAGTTCCACCTGGGCTTCATCCCCACGGAGCAGTCGAACCCGATCACGGCGACGCTTGAGGAGGACTTCAAGCGCTCGACGCTTGCGGGAGTGCAGTGTCTCCAGCGCGGCGACAGGCAGATCCCGATCACGATGCGGCACGTGTTCGCGGGCGAGAAGTTCGAGAAGCTCGTCTCGTCGATGGTGGATACTCTCCAGGCGCCGAAGGGACGGATCATCTTCTCTGGCTGCGGCGCTACGGGACGCCTCTCCATCCTCCTTGAGTCGATGTGGCGCGACTTCTTCTACCGCCGCGCGGCGGAGCTCACGCCGGCGGAGCGCGCGCTCGCGGACCGTTCTGCGTCGATCATGACTGGCGGCGACTTCGCGCTCATCAAGAGCGTGGAGTTCTTCGAGGACTTCGCGGAGGGCGGACGCCGCCAGGCCGCCGCGCTCAACGTGGGCGAGGGGGATACCTTCGTGGCCATCACAGAGGGCGGCGAGACGTCGTCCGTGCTGGGCACGCTCCAGTACGCCGCCGAACACGGGGCGAAGTGCTTCCTCGTGTTCAATAACCCCGCTGACCTCCTGCGCGCGCACCTCGACCGCTGCCGCGAGGCGATCGACAATCCGAAGGTGACGGTGCTCGACATCTACTGCGGCTCGATGTCGCTTGCCGGCTCCACCCGCATGCAGGCCACCAGCTCCGAACAGCTCCTCGGCTCGTGCGCACTTGAAGCGGCGCTCTGCCGCGTGATGCCGCGCTTCGCGAAGGAGACGGCGAAGGACTACACCGTCGCGTTCGAGAAGCTGCTCGCTGGTCTCGAGTCATCAGGAGGCCGTGCCGGCCTCGTGAGGGCGATTGAGTTCGAGAAAGGCGTCTACGAGAAGCACGGACGCATCACGTATCTCGCAGACAAGTGCATGCTCGACCTCTTCACAGACAACACGGAGCGCTCCCCCACGTTCATGCTGCCGCCGCTCCGCTCCAGCCGCGACAAGCATCTCGCTCAGAGCTGGGCGTTCGTGAAGAACCCGCTCCATCCAACGGTCGCGTGTTGGAACGAGATGATGCGTCGCCATCCGCGGTGCCTGGAGTTCACGAGCGAGGACGCCCGTTCGCTCAAGATGCCGCAGCGGTTCATCGACTCTCCGCCGCTCATCAAGTATTCCGACCTCATCACCTACATGATCGGCAATGAACCCGCGCCTGAACGCATTCAGGGCTATACCCGCGCGGCGGCCGTGATGCTGACTGTCGGAGACCGTCCGCCCGAGTTCGTGGCTGCCGCGGAGAAGCTCGCGTCGGCATGGCCGGAACAGGTCGTCTTCCACATCGGACCCGGAGTCGCGGGCCTGTCGCGTCCTGCCATCCACATCGACATGCCCATAGCGGATTCGCCGCTTGAGATATGGAAGCACCTCGCCGTGAAGCTCGCGTTCAACTGTCTCTCCACCGGCACGATGGCCGCGATGGGGCGCGTGGCAGGGAACTGGATGAGCTGGGTGTCGATCTCCAACAAGAAACTCATAGACCGCGGCATCCGCCTCCTGGTGGAGCTGGGCGGCATCTCCTACGAGGAGGCGGCGCAGCGTCTTTTCGCCGCCGAGGAGTGGGTGGAGTCGCAGGACTGGACCGGCAAGGAAACGCCCTGCGCAGTGCAGATCGCGCTGAAGCGTCTACGCGAAGGCAAGTGAAGACAGACTTGACCGGGGGACGCTCATGACGGTATCGCCTTCGGGGCGGCGGGGTTGCCGAACACCGTTGTTCCGGCTGGGACGTTGAGCAGCACCACGCTGCCGATGCCCACGACGGCGTTGTCGCCGATCTTGCGATTGGGCACGATGCGTGCGCCGGGATACACGGCCGCGCCGTTGCCGATTTTCACGTTGCCGCCGATTGAGCAGAGCGAGTAGACGTGCGCGAAGTCGCCGACGGTTGAGTCGTGTCCGATCTCCGTGCCGTGGAAGATGTCCGCGTGGCGTCCCACGGCGATGTCCACCGTGAGCACCACGTTGTGCGCGATGAACGAGCCGGGGCCGACGGTGACGTTCTGTCCGAGCGAGGCGGATCGGTGGATCACGGAGATGAACGCACCGCCGCGTTTTTCGATCAGCTCTACGCAGCGGCGGCGGGAGGCGATGTTGCCGAGTGCGGTGATGAACACGTCGTCTGGCTGAATGGCGTAGTCTTCGGGCGAACCGAGGATGGACGGGTAGCCGGTGAAGCGGTCGAGCGCGGCGGGGTTGGCGTCGAGGTAGCCCTTGATGCGGAACCGCTCGCCGAAGCCGACGGCCTCGCGCGCCGCGCTGAAGAGTTCGCGTCCGAATCCGCCCGCACCGATGATGACGAGGTCCTTCATGCCGTATCCTGCTTAGGTCAGTTGGTGTCCGCCGTCCGCCACGAGGCACTGTCCCGTAATCCATGCGGACGCCTCGCCGAGGAAGAAGTCGATCACGTCCGCGACCTTCTCCGGCGTGCCGAAACCGAGCGGGTAACGCGCGCGCCGGGCGTCGACCTGCTCCGGCGTGCAGCGCGCCATCCAGGAGTTTTGTGCCATCGGCGTGTCGACAACGCCGAGCACGACGGCGTTCACGCGCACGCCGCGCGGGGCGAGTTCGGCGGCGGCGGGACGGAGCAGCCCCTCGACCGCGCCCTTCGCGGCGGCGTAGGCGGCGTTGCCGCAGTCGCCCTCGTGCGCGGCGAGCGACGAGACGAGCACGGCGGCCGCGCCGTCCGCATGGTTCGGACGCTTGGCGAGCCAGCCGAGGAACTGGAGGGGGAAGAGGGCGTGGACGGAAAAGAGCCGGTGCGCCGTCTCGTCCTGGATGAGTCCGAGCGGGGCGGGGGCGACGAATCCGGCGGCGTGGACGAAACCGCGGACGGCGTCGAAACGCTCCTTCACGGCGGCGGCCACGCGGGCGGTAGCGTCGGGCGATTCGAGGTCGGTTGCCACGCAGAGGGCGTGGGGGTTTGCGCCGTAGAGGCGCGAAAGCTCTTCTGCGCGGCGCGCGACGGCCACCACGTTTTCGCCGCGCGCGAGGAGGCGGGCGGCGACGACGGCGCCGATGCCGGAGGTGGCGCCCGTCACGACGGTGCAGGTGCCGCTCATGCGTCCACCTCCGCGGCGCGTGCGAGGTCCGCGACCGTCACGAGCTTCATGAAATCATCCACCGTGAGCGTGACGTGGTACTGCTGTTCGAGCAGCACGATGAGGGCGAAGCCCATGAGCGAGCTCCACCCCGGCGCCGAACGGAACGCGTATTCCGGCGTGACGGACGGCACCTCGAGCACTTCGGCTATTTTTTCGAGAAACTGCGGCATTGACTTCTCCGTTGCGTGCGTGAAGTGTAGCAAACGTTCCCGCCGCCGTCAACCCGGAACAAAATAATCGGCGAAGATTTCGCCGATCACAGAACGCTGGGGGTGGGCCGCCGCCTTGATTGGGCGAGACGTACCTTTGAAGTGGAGCCAGGTAACGGATTCGAACCGCCGACCTGCTCATTACGAATGAGCCGCACTACCAGCTGTGCTAACCTGGCTTGGTTGAAAACGGTGGATAGTTTACTAAATCTCGGCGGGGCTTGCAAGGGCGATTTTAAACTTTTTTCATTTTTCCAGTTCACAACGCGCCATATTTTCGCTACAATATACGCTCACTTGTTTCCCGAAATAGGAGTAAAGTTACAATGGCGAACATCAAAGGCGGCCGTGCCGCCCGTAAACGCGACCGTCAGAACGCGAAGGCCCGTGCCCGTAACACGTCGGTCAAGGCGCGTCTGCACACCGAGCACAAGAAGCTCTTCAAGGCGGCTGACGCCGGCAAGAAGGAGGACGCCGAGAAGGAGTTCAAGGCGTTCGTGAGCGGTCTTGACAAGGCCGTGAAGAAGGGCATCATCACGAAGAACACGGCCGACCGCAAGAAATCCCGCGCCCAGCTTAAGCTGAACAAGATGGCCAAGGCTGCGGAGGCGGCGAAATGAGCAAGAAGACTCTGAGAGACGTCGATCTCAAGGGCAAGCGCGTCCTGATGCGCGTGGACTTCAATGTCCCGATGGCCAAGGACGGCAGCGGCAAGATCACGGACGATACGCGCGTCGTGGCGGCGTTGCCGTCGATCAAGTACGTGCTCGAGCAGGGCGGCAGCCTCGTGCTGATGAGCCACCTCGGGCGTCCGAAGGGCAAAGGCTACGAGGCCGAGTTCTCGCTGAAGCCCGTGGCGGAGCATCTCGCCGAGCTGCTCGGCAAGCCCGTCGCGTTCGCGGCGGACTGCATGGACGCGGACGCGGAAGTGGCCGCGCTCAAGCCGGGCGACGTGCTGCTCCTCGAGAACACCCGCTTCTACAAGGCCGAGGACGGGAAGGTCAAGAAGGACGACGACAAGAAGGGCATCCACCTCACGGAGGAGGAGTACCAGTCGAAGAAGGCCGAGCTCAACGAGAAGCGCCAGGCGATGGCGAAGAAGCTCGCCTCCTACGGCGACGTCTACGCGAACGACGCGTTCGGCACGGCGCATCGCGCCCATGCCTCCACGGCGGTCGTGGCGGACTACCTCCAGCCGGCCGTCTCGGGCTTCCTCCTTGAGAAGGAGATCAAGTTCCTCGGCGACGCGGTTGAGAACCCAGTGCGTCCGTTTGTGGCGATCCTCGGCGGCGCGAAGGTTAGCGACAAGCTGAAGGTGATCAAGAACCTCCTTGGCAAGGTCGATACCCTCATCGTCGGCGGCGGCATGGCCTACACCTTCAAGAAGGCGCAGGGCATGAAGGTCGGCAACTCCCTCTGCGAGGACGAACAGCTCGCCTACGCGAAGGAGATGCTCGACGCGGCGGCGGCGAAGGGCGTCAAGTTCCTCCTGCCCGTCGACAACGTGATTGCCGACAAGTTCCCGGCCGAGAAGGACGCCTCCGACATCCAGATGCAGGTCGCCGAGGGTGACATCCCCGACGGCTGGATGGGCCTCGACATCGGTCCGAAGACGGTCGAGCTCTTCTCCGAGGCGATCAAGGGCGCCAAGACGGTCGTGTGGAACGGTCCGATGGGCTGCTTCGAGTTCGCCCCGCTCGCGAAGGGCACGTTCGGCGTGTGCGACGCGGTGGCCACGGTCAAGGCGAACGGCGGCACGTCGATCATCGGCGGCGGCGACAGCGTGAGCGCGGTGAAGAAGAGCGGCAAGGCCGCGGAGATGACGCACATCTCCACCGGTGGCGGCGCTTCGCTCGAATACCTGGAGGGCAAGGTCCTTCCCGGCGTTGCGGCGCTCAACGACAAGTAATCGCATACGTCGCGACTGGAAGACGGGAGCCGCTCGGCTCCCGTTTTTTTTTGTCACCACCACTTGACGCGGCGCGTTTTTTCCTCTATACTTGACACCATGAAACTGAGCCATACCATAACTTGCGCGGTGACGCTCTCTGTCGCATGTGCCTGTCTGCCCTCTGCGGTGGCGGCAGATGGCGCGGATGACGATGCCGCGAATGCCGCAGCGGCCGACCCCGCGCTGACGGAGGAAATTGCATTCATCGAGGCGCTCGT
The DNA here is from genome assembly GCA_946413265.1 of uncultured Lentisphaerota bacterium. Lineage (GTDB taxonomy): Bacteria > Verrucomicrobiota > Kiritimatiellia > RFP12 > UBA1067 > RUG572. Next base: position 16,903 of record CAMKJU010000002.1, on the reverse strand, counting down.
GGAGGCCAACATGCCCGACTTCGCCGAGACGGTCATCGCGGCCGCGAAGAAGAAGTGGCCAAACGCCGGGCCGAAGTTGAGGGTTTTGGAGCTGCAGGGCGACCTGCGCCTCGGCAAGTTCGACGCCGTCCAGAAGGTCGTCGACTCGCTGAAGGGCAAGAAGGGGCAGGAAAGCGAGTACTGGGCCCTCAGGCTCGCGATGGCGGACGCCTACTACGCGCGCAGCATGATGAAGGAATGCCGGGGCATCTACGGCGAGTTCTTCAAGGCCGTCGCGAAGCCCGGGGCGGACATCCTGGACTTCTACGTGGAAAGCGGATTCCGCTGGGCGCAGATGTGCGTGCGCGAGAAGGTATACGACGAGGCCGTGCGCATGTACGGCAGGCTTCTCGCGAATCTGTCCGACACGGGGAAGACCTGGTGTATGGTGGCGATGGAGGACGTGGAGCTCCTGCTCCGCCTCGCCGAGGAGATGTCGGCAGACCCGAAGGACAAGCAGGCCAAGAAGCGCGGCGAATACATCGCGCAGGCGGAGGCGCTCGTGAAAAGGCTTCTATGGAAGAGCGAGTTCATCATCGTGTTCGGCAAGGCGATCGCGATGAGGGCGCACATCGAGATGCTGCGCGGCAATCCCGCCAAGGCCCAGGCCCTCGTGAACGAATACATGCCGAAGCTGAGCGAGATCCACCGCAGCCTCGTCGAGCAGGACCCGCAGGGCAAGGAGGGCTACGTGCGCGCGAGCCCGATGCCTGAGTGCCGCTACCTGCTCGCGAAGATGCTGTGGGACCGCGTGCAGGTCGAGGCTAAAAAGCCCAAGGCGGACGAGAACCTGATCAAGGACTCGCTTTTCGGCGTGCGCGGCAAGAACGGCAAGCGCAACGGCCTCGGCGCGTACAACCACGCGATCAACGTGTGCGCGAAATACCAGGAGTCCGCCTGGGCCGCAGACGCGGGGGAGCTGACCGAGAAGATCGAGAAGTTCGTGAAGGAGCGCTACAACAAGGAAATCAAGTCGAACATCACGGCCGCGCAGATCGACAACCTGCGCAAGAGGAAATACCAGGACGCGTTCGAGCTGTACCGCGGCCAGGATTACGCCAAGGCGGTCGAGGCATACAAGAAGATACTCGCCAACCTGGAGAAGGAGACGGAGGATTCCGCGAGCGCGCGCGGCGTGCTGGCGGACTGCTACGTGAACCTGCGCCAGAACGCGAAGAAGGGCTCGCCGGAGCAGGCCGACTTCGCGAAGCTCGCGGCGGAGGCCGAGGATTTCGTGTCAACGAAATACAAGGGCGAGGCCGAGGGGCTCGTGCGCCTGGCGGGCAACGAGACGCTGCGACTCGCGGCGAAGGAGAAGGACTTCGGGAACCGCGCCCGGGCGCAGCAGCTCTACGACGCCTTCTTCGAGAACTATCCCGACCACTACAACGCGGCGCAGATGTCGTACATGCTCGCCACGCAGGCGTACAAGGCCGAGGACTGGAGTACGGCGATCCGCTTCTACGAGCAGCTCGTCAAGCGCTACCCGAAGTCGCCCCACGCCGTGGACGCGCTCCAGTACCTGGCCACCTGCAGCGAAAAGACCGGCGACGTCGCCGAGCAGGAAAAGTGGCTGCGGGAATTCATCAAAGCCACGGACAAGGTCGGCGCGCGCACCACGGCGCAGCTGAACCTGGCGCTTATCCAGCAGAAGCAGGCGTTTGCCGCGTTTGACGCCGCCGATGCGACGAACGACGTGGCTGTTGCCGGGACCATGCGCAAGAAGGCTTATGGCAGCGTCGTGGGCTCGATCAAGGATTTCCGCGGCGTGGCGGCCGACTTGGCGAAGACGCTGGAGGCCGAGGGCAAGACACTTGACGAAAAAGTGCGGGAACAGTATGTCCTGCGCCGCGAGCAGGCCATCATCCTCGAGGGTGCCAGCTGGCAGCGTTTGATGAGACACGTAGAGGAGAAGAACTTGCCGAAGATCCGCGCCATGGCGATCAAGGCTTTTGAGAAGTACCTCGAAGTCTATCCCAAGGGGAAATACGCGCCGCAGACGCTCGTCAAGATAGGCACGATCTACACTTCGGAGAGCAAGAGGACCGCAGACGCCAAGGACGAGCAGCTGTCCGCCGAATTCATGAAGAAGTCGCAGGAGGCGTTCGCGCGCCTGCAGCGCGACTTCCCGAACTCGGAATTCGCGAAGAACTCCGTGCCCATCCTCGCGAAGACGCTCATCGAGATGGGCCTGCACTCCGAGGGCGTGGCCGAATACAAGAAGATGCTGGAGACGTCAGGCGGCAAGTACACGGCCGGACAGTTCCTCATGGCCGGCGACGCGCTCCTTGAGGCGAAGAGCTGGATGGTGGCGGGCGACGCCTACGCGAAGGCGGCCGAGCTCGCGGGGCAGATGACGAACTCGACGGCCTACCTCGCGCCCGCGCTGATCGGCCAGGCGAGGGCCGCCTACGGTGCGAAGAACTACGCCGACGCGCGCCAGAAGCTGGACGACTTCATCGAGAAGTACGACAAGTCCGCGCTCGTGATCGACGCCTACGAGATGCTGGTGGATGTCGCCTCCGAGGAGGGCAGCCGCCAGAAAGACGATTCGCTGCGCATGAACGCGTTCAACACCGCAGTGCGCGCGCTCAAGAAACTGCGCGCCTACCGCAAGACGCAGCTGGAGCAGGACGAGCTCGACATCCGCAGCGGCGAGGTGCTGCTGCGCAAGATCCAGGCGGAGTCGGCGATGAACCTACAGGAAGCGATGAAGGAGACGCGCGGCCGTGCGGTCGTAAACTTCCAGGCGTTCCTCATGGCGCATGAGCCCACCGAAGAGCATCCGGCCAAGGACATGTCGGCAAAGCAGCTTGAGAACCTCGAGCGCTGCTACTCCTATCTCCTGCCGCTCATGGCAGCCCACGGGTCGGACAAGGCGGACATCCTCGCATACGGCGAGAAGTACCGCCAGCTATTCCCGAACGGCAAGCACAAGCAGGACGTGGAGACGGTCCTCAAGCCACTGGAAGGCAACTAAGCGAACAGGAAGGAACAAGGCACCATGCGGACAAAACTATTCATATCGGCGCTGTGCGCGTTTGCGGCCCTAGCGGGCACTGCGGACGTGCCGGGCAAGGTGACGCTGAAAACAGGCGACGTGTACAGTGGCGCCGTGCGGTGGAGCGCGCGCGACAAGGCGTACGTCGTGACCAAAGGCAAGCTGGAGACGCAGTACAAGGCGGACGACGTGGAGAGCGTCGAGGTGGAGAAGCCCGCCGCGTTCGCCGTCGCCGCCGCGCAGGTGGCGAAAGGACAGGGCGCCGCCGCGATTCCCGCGCTCCGGAAAATCGTCAAGGACTACGCGCATCTCCAGTGGGACAAGATTGCCGGCCGCTACCTCGCCGAGGCTTACGTCGCCGACGAAAAACCGGCCGAGGCGCTGAAGGTGTGCCAGGGCATCATCGACGGCGAGCCGTCCGCCGCGTACCGAGGGGATCTCGCCCCGGCCTACTGGAGCGCGCTTCTGAGCCTCAACAGGCAGTCCCAGCTCGAGAAGGCCCTTGAAAGGGCGGAGAAGGGCGACGACCGCTTTTCGCACGGGGCTGCGCTCATCATGCGCGGCGACATCGCGATGAAGGCCGGAAACGGTTCCGGCGACGCCTGCAAGAAGGCGCTGATCGACGGATACCTCCGCGTCGTGTTCCTGTACAAGGACGCCGAAATCGCAGACAGGCTCCGGCCGGAGGCGTTGTACAAGGCCGCCCGCTGCTTCGACACGCTCAACCACAGTACCCGGGCCGACACGATGCGCACGGAACTGAAGCGCGCGTATGCGAACAGCCCGTGGGCGAACAAGTAGGGCGAACAATTAAGAGCGAATGGTTTTCTACTTCAAAACAACAACAATCTAAAACAATCTAACCCCAAAAGAGGAAGAAAAAATGAAAATGATGAAAATGCGCAAGAGTGTGGTCGCGGCGATGATGCTGTTTGGCCTTGTCGCGGCCCCGGTCGCGACGTCTGTTTCGCTGGCGGACGATCCAGCCCCCGCCGCGGCCGCCGCAGGCGGCGGCGATCTTGTGGACGAAAACGGAAAGCCCGTTGACGGGAGCGAGAAGAAGAAGTCTGGCCCCGGTGGCTTCGTGGACGTAGTATTCGGCTCGGGCGTTCTGGGCGTGATCCTGTGGGCGGCCCTCTTCCTCGACGGCGCGGCGGCCATCTACTTCATCGTGGACTGCTGGGTGCTCATCAAGCCCCAGAAGCTGATGCCGCAGACCCTCATCAACAACGTCCAGGGCGCGGTTGCCGAGGGCGACGTGATGAAGGCGATAAAGGCATGCGAGGCTGAGCCGTCGCCTATGTCAAACGTGCTTGCGGCCGCGTTCCAGCACGTGGAGGACGGCTACGACGTGATCCAGGAGTCCGTCAACGCTGCAGCCGACCTTGAGATCGAGCGCATCATGCAGCGCCTCACGTGGATTTCAGTGTGTTCCAACCTCGCCCCGTCCCTTGGACTGCTCGGCACGGTGCAGGGCATGATCCTCTGCTTCGCGACGCTGGCTTCCGGCGTGCCCGACATCGGCGCGCTCGCCGGCAACATCTCTCAGGCCCTCTGGACGACCGCCGGCGGCCTCGTGGTGTCCATCCCGGCGCTTACGTTCTTCTACTCGATCCGCAACAACGCCAATAGGCTGATCCTTCGCATGACGGCGCTCACGATGGAGCTCATCAAGCCGCTCCGCAACGTCGAAGTCGATTCCGAGGCCTGATGCGGGGAAGGGAGTCTTCCCATGAAGAAACCTAAGAACGAAGACGTGTCCCTGGACATGACGCCGATGATCGACGTCGTGTTCCAGCTGATTATCTTCTTCGTCGTGACGCTCAAGATGAGCGACGACAAGGACACCACCATCAAGCTCGCGGACGGGAAGAACGGCATCGTCCTCACGCAGGAGGAGCTGCCGCCTTCCCAGCTGACGATCGACGTGGCTAGGTCGGGGCGCGTGTCGCTGTCCAACGTCACTTTGACGGACCAGATGCTCGCCCAGAAGATAACCGAGCGCAAGAACCGCTACGGCGCCGAGTTCCCGTGCATGATCCGCGCGGACAAGTACACGAGGCACAAGGACATAGCGCGCGTGATGAACATCTGCGCAGCGTGCGGCGTGTGGAAGCTCTCGTTCGTGGCCATCCAGGAACACAAGGCGAAGAAATAACAGGACCGCAGGAGGCAGGCGATGGCACGAAAAGAATACGACAATCCAAAGGCCGAGATGACGCCGATGATCGACGTCGTCTTCCAGCTGATGATCTTCTTCATCGTCACGATCAAGCAGGAGGACATCTTCTCGAAACTGAACGCGAACCGTCCGGCGCCGAACGCCACGCCCTCCGCGCAGACGGAGGAGAACGACACACAGATCAAGATCGACGTAGGCCCGCGCGGCGTCATATTCAACGGCCGCGGCATGTCGTTGAAGGACCTCGACGGCAACATCAGGAAACTGGCCGCGTCGTCCACGAAGTCGACGGTGCTCGTGCGCTGCTCGCTGGATTCCTACCACGGGACCCTGGTGCAGGTACTCGACATCTGCAACAAGCACAAGATGTACAATTTGTCCATTTTCAGTATGTAGTGAGGAAAGGAGGCAGCCGCCATGGAAACGATCAACGAAGAGGAAATGAAGGAACAGCTCGCCGAGGAGATGGCGAAGTACGAGGAAGAGGGCTATTTCAAGCGCCTCTTCAAGATGTTTTCGGGTCTCGGCCGACCTCATGCGTCGCGCGAGTACAAGGAGGCGGTGCTGGAGCTCCAGCGCCAGATCGCCCCGCTTCTCGCCATACTCCTGCCGGTCATCGGCGCCGCGATCCTGTTCGTGGTGACGGCCATGGGCGACTCGTCCGAGAAGAAGGTCACTGTTGAACTGGCGCAGGTCGAGGAGGACAAGCCTCTGGAGGAAATCGAGAAGCCGCCAGAGACGGAACAGCCTCAGGACATGGACGTGGAGGTGACGATGGACGCGCCGAGCATCTCGCCCCTTGAGCAGGCCGAAGTGGCTCCGCCCACGGCCGAACCGCAGTCCGTCAAGGTGGCCACCGTGGACGCGATGCTGAACATCAAGAGCCCCGTCACCATGAAGTCCGTCGCCGGCACGTCCCGCAACGCCGGCGTGCGCGGCCGGTACACTGGCGGCGGCGACCAGTGGGGCGATCCCAGGACGGAGGGCGCAGTGATGAAGGCCCTCCGCTGGCTCAAGTTGCACCAGAACCCCGACGGGTCGTGGCCGGGCGTAAAGCCGGCTTCCACTGGACTTGCCATCCTCACGTACCTTGCGCACGGCGAGACGCCGTCGTCGCAGGAATTCGGCAAGACCGTGGAGCGTGGGCTTGAGTTCCTCATCCGTTCTATCCACGAAGATAAGAACGGCAAGGTGGTCATGTCCGGGTCGGACGGACACGAGTATGCCTTCTTGATCGGCACATACGCCCTCTGCGAGGCGTATGGCATGACGACGAACCCCGATGCGCGGGCGGCGGCGGAGAAGACGCTGAAACGGATCATCAAGGGACAGTCTCCAACAGGGGGATGGGACTACAACATCAATCCCAAATCTACGCGCGATGACCTTTCATTTGCCGGTTGGGCCCTGCAGGCGATTAAGGCGGGCAAGATGGCGGGCATCCACCTTGACGGCATGGATGAATGCATCAAGAAGGCCATCAAGTGCCTCCAGACGCGCAACTTCAAGAATGGCGGCTTTAACTACACGGCGAATGGTAATCCGACCGGTCTCACGGCCACGGGATGCCTCGCGATGCAGTTACTAGGGTACAGCAACACCAAGGAGGTGAAGGAGGCCCTTGATTTCATGCGCGACTGGAAGCCCTCCTTTGACCCCAAAGACCTCCTCAAGGGGAAGTCTGACAAGAGCGCCGGCTCCTGCCCGCAGTACTACTGTTACTACGCGACGCAGTGCAAGTACCAGGCAGGCATGGCCAACAATGCGTCTTCGGGAAACAAGGCGCTTTGGAAGAAGTGGAACGCCGATATGAAGGCGCTCTATCCCAACACGATTATTGATGACAAAAACAAGGACGGTTCTCCCGTCACAATCAAAGACGCCAAGGGAAAACCACAGGCGGTCGGACACTGGGTGAACAAGGACCCGCACACCACGCGTCCCGTCATGGACACCTGCCTCGCCGCGCTCCAGCTGATGGTCTACTACCGCTATCTGCCTACCACGCAGCTTAAGGCGACAGAGGTCGAGAAGGACGTAGAGGATCTCTCAAAGGACAAATCCGGCGAGATCACCGTGACTATCGACATCTAGTCTATGCCGTTCAGTCTGTTTCTCGCGCTCAAATACCTCAAGCCCAAGCGCAGCGTGACCAGCGTGATCACCTGCGTTTCGGTTATCGGGGTGCTGCTCGGCGTGGCCGTTGTGGTAATCGTCCGCGCGGTTATGACGGGATTCGGCGATCTCTGGCAGGAGAAGATACTCGACTTCAAGCCGCATGTCACCCTGCAATCACGCGGTCCGGGGCCTGTTATCCGCGGCGAGGGTGCGCTGGCAGATCGGATTGCCGCCATACCGGGCGTCTTTGCAGTCTCGCCGGAAATCGACACACCCGTCATGCTGCAGTGGCGTGGGCGTGTAAACACGCCCGTCATCCTCGGCGTCGATCCCGACCGCATGGGAGATGTCTACAAGATTGGCAAGCCGCGCGCTGGGGCCTTTGACCTGGAGGGCGATTCAATCGTCCTCGGCATAGACCTTGCCCGGTCGCTTGGCGTGTGGGTGGGGGACGACGTCACTGTCTACTCGCCGAAGACGCTTGCCTCCCGCGACGAGATATTCCTCCCGCTCAAGTGGCGCGTGACGGGGATATTCTCTTCCGGGCAGCGTGACTATGACGCGCATTTCGCCATCTGCTCGTTGCCGAACGCCCGCGACCTGATGGGGCTTGAGGAGGGCGTGTTCGCCTTGCACGTCAAGACGGACGAGCCCGCCAACGCACCCGTATTCGACGCTGTATGCAGTCAGATTGCCGACGCGGCCCCTACGTGCCGCGTGGTCACTTGGCGTCAGGCGGATCGCGAGATTTTCAACGCGCTCGCCGTGGAGAAGAACATGACGGCGCTCCTTCTGCTGCTCGTCACCGTAGTGGCGCTCTTCTGCGTGATGAACACGCTGCTCGTGTTGACAGTGCAGAAGACTTCCGAGGTAGGCCTCTTGAAGGCGCTTGGCTTCTCCAAGGCGAAGATCATGGGCGCGTTCGTGGTACACGGCCTCGTGCAGGTCACCACCGGCGTCATTCTCGGACTCGCCGCCGCGTATGCCGTACTGTGCAACCTCCAGAACATCGTGGACTGGCTGGCGCGCTTCGGCGTGCAGGTGTTCCCCAAGGCGGTCTACGGACTCGACGCGATTCCTTACCGGCTCGTTGCCGAAGATGTCGTATGGGTGGTCGTGATCGTGTATGTATTCGGACTGCTTGCGTCGCTCATTCCGGCGTTCCTCGCCGCGTCTAAGAACCCCGTGGAGGCGCTGAAAGGCTGACATGTCAATGCTGGAAGTCCAGAACGTCTCAAAGTCCTACCGTCTGCTGGGACAGAAGCGGATCCCCGTGCTGGAGGACGTGTCGCTATCCGTCGCGCCGGGCGAGCATGTGGCCGTGATCGGACGCAGCGGCGCAGGGAAGACGACGCTCCTCAACATCCTAGGCGGGCTAGACCGTCCGACGTCCGGTGACGTGCTGCTGGATGGCGACTCGCTTTTCAAGGGTTTCGGCGCCGCACGCCGCCGCAACCGCATCCGCGCCGCGAAGATCGGGTTCGTGTTTCAGAGTTTCCACTTGATGCCGGAACTCGACATCGTTGAGAATGTTGTGCTTCCCGCAATGACCGGCGCCGTGAAAATCAAGTCACCGCGCGCCCGTGCAAAGGAGTTGCTTGCAAAGGTCGGACTTGCTGACCGTCTTGACCACCTCCCGAACGAGTTGTCCGGCGGCGAGCAGCAGCGCGTGGCCCTTGCGCGCGCGCTCATGTGCAGTCCGCGAATCGTCCTGGCCGACGAGCCCACCGGCAACCTCGACAGGCTTACGGGTGCGGAGATCATGAAGCTTCTCTTCGAGGTGAGTGAAACGCCCTTCGCGCTCGTGATGGTGACGCACTCCCAGGAGGCAGCCGCGCTCTGCGACCGAATCCTCACCCTTGACCACGGGCACATCCTCTAATACCGCTTGCAGTTGACCTTATGGGGGCTGTTGTGCTACAATATTGGCGTCAACTGACCTTATGGGGTATGATATGGTATACCGAACGAAAGAGGAAATGCTTAAGGTTCTTGGCGAGAACCTCAAAGCATCCAGGTTAGCAGTTAATCTGTCGCAGCAAGTGGCGGCGGAGCGGAGTGGCATTTCCCTGAAGGCCGTCCGGAACATCGAGTCCGGTGAAAACTCGTCGACGCTGTCTCTTCTTTCGTATTGTAGAACGTTGCAGAAGACCGATTGGCTGATGACGCTTGCACCGCCAGAACTGGATGCCTCCCTTTTTGAGCGGAAGGATGTGTTCAAGAAACGCCAGCGCGCGAGTCGGAAGGGAAGCACCCATGGCTGAATTCAGGCATGTTCGGCGCATCATGGTGTCGCTGTGGGGCGAGCGTGTGGGGACGATTGTCCCGTTGGACGCGCGACAGACTTACTTTGGTTTTCAATATGAACGTCAGTTCCTTAAGTCCGGCATTGAGATTTCACCGCTGATGATGCCGTTGCGCAAGGAGCCGTATGCGTTTACGGACTTGCCGCGCAGCGAGTATGTGGGGCTTCCACCGGCCTTTTCCGATTCCCTTCCCGATGCGTTCGGGCGCGGTCTCATCGACAGATGGCTTGTGGAGAAGGGATATGCGCGATGTTCAGACACTTTCGGCCATGGCGCATTTCCCGATGTCGGTTCCCAAGGAGTTTCGGACCTACGAGCAGTATCTGGCCACGGTCGATGCTTTGCATCTGGGTTACGAGGCGATGGAGCAGACTTTTCGTCGGATCGCCTTCAACGTCGGCATTGACGAATGCGACGACCACACAAAGAATTTTTCGTTCATGTTGCGCGAGGGTGGCGAATGGACGCTGGCACCGGCATACGACCTGACCGGTTCGTGTTTCCCATCAGATGACCCGTGGTCCGCGCATGGCGGATGCCATCAACTATCGGTCAACGGTAAGCAGTCGAAGATCACCGATGACGACCTGCTCGCCGTAGCGGACAGGTTTGCGATCGGTACCGCGCCGCGCGTTCTCGGCGAGGTGAAGTCCGCCTTGTAAGCGGGTGCAAACCTGTGGTATACTATGCGCAAATCCGTTGAGAAAAGAGAAGAGATTATGGTGCGTATCGTCGAATGGGCGGCTGAGAAGCCGCAGAGCAAGATCGTCACGAAGTTCCTTGCGCGCAGCGCGTTCCCGGAGGAGGCCGAGAAGGCCGCCGCCGAGGTGCTCGCCGCCATCCGCGCGGAGGGGGACGCCGCCGTTGCGCGGTATGTCGCGAAGTTCGAGGGCGCGCATCTCACGCCGAAGCGCTTCCGCGTGACGGACAAGGAACTCTCCGCCGCCGAGGCGGCCGTCTCGCCCGATCTCAAGCGGGCGGTTAAAGATGCCTACGCGCGCGTGATGCGCTTTTCGAAGGCCTCCTTGCGTAAGCCCTGGACGATGAAGACGCCGAAGGGCGGCACGGCGGGTGAGTTTTTCTCGCCGATGGATCGCGTGGGCGTGTACGTGCCAGGCGGCACGGCGCCGCTTGCCTCGACGAGCGTGATGACCGTCACGCTCGCCGCTGCAGCCGGCGTAAAGGAGATCGTCGCCTGCACGCCCGCCGGCCCCACCGGCACGCCGAATCCCGTCCTCCTTTACGCCCTCAAGCTCGCCGGCGCCACGGAAGTCTATCGCGTGGGCGGCATCCAGGCGATTGGCCTCATGGCGTTTGGCACGAAGACCGTCAAGAAAGTGCAGAAGATCGTGGGACCCGGCAACGCCTACGTGACGGCGGCGAAGCGTCAGGTTTATGGTTTTGTGGGCATCGACCAGGTGGCGGGTCCGAGCGAGATCGCCGTCCTCGCGGACGGCACGGTCAGCGCGCAGTGGGTTGCCGCCGACCTCCTCAGCCAGGCCGAACACGGCAGCGGCTGGGAGAAGAGCCTGCTTGTCACGCAGTCGAAGGCATTTGCCGAAGAGGTGAAGCGCGCGCTGTTCGCGCAGACCGCCACGCTGTCCCGCAAGGCGCTCATCCAGCGCGTCATTGACCGCGACGGCATCCTCTTCGCCGTTACGCCGACGGTGGAGGAGGGTCTGGAGCTCGTGAACCGCTTCGCGCCCGAGCACTTCGAGATCATGTGCAAGGACGCGGCGAAGCTGATGAAGGGCGTGCGGAGCGCGGGCGCGGTGTTCGCGGGCGCGTGGACGCCGGAGAGCGCCGGCGACTTCGTGGCCGGTCCGTCGCACGTGCTGCCTACGGGCGGCGCGGCGAACATGTTCAACGGACTCACGCCGGACGACTTCCGCCGCCGTCACTCGTTCGTCGCGTTCACGAAGGGCGACCTCGCCCAGACGAAAGCCACCATCGAGGCGTTCGCGCGCGTGGAGGGACTCGACGCGCACGGTCGCGCCGCAACCATCCGATTTGAGGGACCGCAATGAAGACGCGCACGTTCATCGACCAAGTTGATGTAATCGTCCGCTCCGGCAAGGGCGGCGACGGCTCGGCTTCGTTCCGACGCGAGGCGCTTGTCGCGTTCGGTGGGCCCGACGGCGGCGATGGCGGACGCGGCGGCGACGTGGTGCTGCGCGGCTCCACGCACGTCAACTCGCTCATCTCGCTCTACTTCGACCCGAAGCTCTACGCCGAGGATGGCGTGCCGGGTTCCGGCAAGCGCTGTTTCGGACGGCGCGGGAAGGACCTCGTGGTGGACGTGCCGTGCGGCACGCTCGCCACGGACGCCGATACGGGGCTCGTGGTGGCGGACATCGTGTCGCCCGGCCAGCGCGTCATCGTCGCAAAGGGCGGCGTGGGCGGATACGGCAACGTGCATTTCAAAAGCGCCGTCAACCAGGCCCCCACCGAACACACGCCCGGCGGCCCGGCCGAGGAGCGGCGTCTCCACCTTGAACTCAAGACGATCGCGGACGCCGGATTGCTCGGCTTCCCCAATGCCGGCAAGAGCTCCATCCTCACGGCGCTTTCGTCCGCCACGCCGAAGATCGCATCCTATCCGTTCACCACGCTCAACCCCATCGTGGGCACGATCGAGTACGAGGACTTCGCACAGATTCGCATGGCAGACGTGCCCGGTATCATCGAAGGCGCGTCGCAGGGCGTGGGCCTCGGCCTCGCCTTCCTCAAGCACCTCGAACGCGCGCGCGTGCTCGTGTACATGATCGACATGGCGGGCACGGACAACCGCAAGCCGTGGGACGACTACCGCGTCCTCGCCGACGAAATCGCCGCATTCAACGCGGAGTTGCCGGAGCGACCGTTCCTCGTGGTCGCGAACAAGATGGACCAAGCGGCCGCCCGTAAGAAACTCAAGCGGTTCGTGAAGGAGACGGGCGTCACGCCCATAGCGCTCAGCTGCACGCCCACGCTCAAGGACCTCCGCGAGTACGCCGACCTCAAGGACTATCCCGGCGAGGTGGGTCTGGATGCCTTCAAGGCCGCGTTGCGCAAGCTCGTGAACCCCAAGCCGCGCGCGCACCAGCACTTGGAAGCGCCGCCTCCGCCGCTCAGTGAAATGCCCGATACGACGGGCGAGGAGATTCCCGCCGAGGCGCTCAAGTTCGCGACCTTCCTCAAGCTCGACGCGCCGAAGAAGAAGTCGCACCCCTCCCGCGGCAACATTCACTGACCCGCCATGAAAAAAACGCCAGAAGTAAAAGACATCGGATATGCGAAGCTCGATTTCGCGCGGCGCTCGCGCACCGGGTTCGGCGAGACCGTGTACGGTCCCGGCAAGACGTCGGAGCAGATGGTCGGCATCTTCCGCGCGTTCCGCGAGAAGAAACTGCCCGTGCTCGCGACGCGCTGCACGGCCGAGCAGGCGGACGCGCTCGCGGCGGCGGGCGTGCCTGTGTGCTACGATCCCGTCGCGCGCGCAATCACCTCTGATTGGGGGCGCAACAAGAAGCTGAATGGACGCCTGGCCGTGCTGACGGGCGGCACGGCGGACATCCCCGTGGCGGAGGAGGCCGCGCAGGCGGCGGAATTCTTCGGCGCGACGGTTGAGCGGTTCTTCGACGTGGGCGTGGCGGGACTGCACCGGTTGCTGTCGAAGCTGGAGGCCATCCGCCAAGCGGATGTCATAATCGCCGTGGCGGGCATGGAGGGGGCGTTGCCGAGCGTGGTGGCGGGGCTCGTCGCCGTGCCAGTGGTGGCGGTGCCGACATCCGTCGGATACGGTGTGGGCGCGGGCGGCGTGGCCGCCGCGCTCGCGATGCTAAACTCCTGCGCGGAGGGCGTGTCGGTGGTGAACATCGACAACGGCTTCGGTGCGGCCGTTGTGGCGTGTCGCATGCTTGCGCGTCCGGGGCATCGTCGGAGCGCAAATCCTTAGGTCAGACATGGGCGGTTTTACGGCAAAGTAAATTTCTTGTAATCCCGCTTCCATTTTCGCCGTGAAAAGGGTATAATCTTCTCCACACACCAAAAAGCAACTGGAGAATCAAGAACATGAAAAAACTGGTGATGGCGTTTGCGATCCTGTGTTCGGCGTCCGCACTCTGCGCGGAACCCGATTATTATGCTGCGCTGTGCGCGTGGGCACCCGGACAGGTTCCCTCTTCGTCGAGTTCGGTGATTTGGGGCGTCCGAGGCACGTTGTTCTATGGCGACTGTATGCGTATGGACGGGCTTGACCTCGCCATTGGCGCAAATCGTACGCGCGAGCGCTTCAATGGTCTTGGCGTCGCGCTCGTGTACAACTACGCCAACAGCCTCGCCGGTGTGGAGCTGGGATTCGCGAACGTGGTCGAGCGCGAATCGTACGGTCTGCAGCTCGGCGCGTGGAACTACGCCGGTGAAGTCTACGGCGCGCAGGGTGGCATCGTCAATGTAGCTGACTACTGTGCAGGTCTGCAGGTCGGTCTTTTCAACTGGGCGGACAATCTTGACGGCCTGCAGCTGGGTCTCATCAACGTAATCGCCGACCAGCCGGTTTACGTGCTTCCCTTGCTGAACATCGGTTTCTAGGGCGCGTCGTACTCGACGCACCGTTTCTGACATGGACGAGATCAAGGAATCCGACACTAGCCGGCATTTTCTCCGGCAGTGGATCGAGGAGGACCATGCCGCCGGGCGCACCGGCGGCACGGTCGTAACGCGCTTCCCCCCCGAGCCGAACGGCTACATCCACATCGGCCACGCGAAGGCCGTGTGCGTGGACTTCGGCATGGCGAAGCTCTTCGGCGGCGAGTGCCACCTGCGTCTGGATGACACGAACCCGACGAAGGAATCGGACGAATACGCCGAGAACATCAAGAACGACATCCGCTGGCTCGGCTTCCAGTGGTCGGGCGCGGGTGACGGCAAGGAGCCTGGCTTCTACAATGCGTCGAACATGTTCGACACGATGTACCAGATCGCCGAGGAGCTGATCCGCCGCGGCCAGGCCTACTGCTGCAACCTCACGCAGGACGAGTGGAAGGAATACCGCGGCGTACCCGAGAAGCCCGGACGTCCCTCGCCCTCGCGCGACACGGACCCCGAACGCAACCTGCGCATCTTCCGCGAGATGCGCGACGGGAAGTACGCGGACGGCGAGCGGTGCCTCCGCGCGAAGATCGACATGGCCTCGCCGAACATCCACTTCCGCGATCCCGTGATCTACCGCATCCGCCACGTGTCGCACTACCACCTGGGCGACAAGTGGTGCATCTACCCGATGTACGATTTCGCGCATCCAATCGAGGACGCGCTGGAGGGCGTGACGCACTCGATGTGTACGCTCGAGTTCGAGGTACACCGTCCGCTTTACGACTGGGTGGTGGACCGCATGGACGAGCAGGGTCTCCTCGTGGTGCGCAACGGCGTGAAGATTCGTCCGCAGCAGCGCGAGTTCGCGCGCCTCAACATCACGTGGACCGTGATGTCGAAGCGCCTTCTCCTGCAGCTCGTCACGGAGGGACATGTCGCGGGTTGGGACGACCCCCGCATGCCGACCGTGTGCGGGATGCGTCGCCGCGGCTTTACGCCGGGCGCGATCCGCGAGTTCTGCGACCGCGTGGGCGTGACGAAGGTGGAGAGCGAGTCGGATCCCGCGCTGCTCGAATGGTGCGTGCGCGAGGAGCTGAACCGCACGGCCTTGCGTCGCATGGCCGTGCTCGATCCCGTGAAGCTCGTGATTGAGAACTTCGAGGGGACGCGCGACGTGGAGCTGCCGAACAACCCGCTCGACGAGTCCGCCGGCACGCGCAAGGTGCCGTTCTCGAAGGAGGTGTGGATCGACCGCGCCGACTTCATGGAAGTGCCGGAGAAGAAGTTCTTCCGTCTTGCGCCGGACCGCGAGGTGCGTCTGCGCGGCGCGTGCATCGTGAAGTGCACGGGCATCGAAAAGGACGCCGACGGCAAGGTCACGACGATCCGCTGCACGTGGGACGAAGGTTCGTGGGGCGGCAATCCGTCCGACGGCCGCAAGGTGAAGGGCACGATCCACTGGGTGGCCTGCGCGACCGGCGTGAAGGCCGAGGTGCGTCTCTATGACCGGCTCTTCACCGTGCCGGATCCCATGCGCGATGGTTCTGATGGTTTCCTGAAGTACTTGAACCCCGATTCGCTCAAGACCGTGACCGCCTACGTGGAGCCCGCGCTCGCGGAGTCTGCGCCTGGCGAGCAGTTCCAGTTCGAGCGCACGGGCTACTTCGTGGCCGATGCCAAAGATTCCGCTCCGGGCGCGCCCGTGTTCAACCGCACGGTCACGCTGAAAGACGGCTACAAGCCCGCCTAAAAACTCTTCTTGCTTTCGCTATTGGGAGTTTCAGAGTTTTGGAGGCTGGGAGAATTTTTAATATTCTCCTCAACTCCGAGCGTAAATTTGTGGTGACTTTGCGGCGGCGGCAAGTTATGGTATACTATCCCCGTTCTTCCAAGAGGGACTAGAAAATGAAAGTGTGCAAATTCGGTGGCAGCTCGCTTGCGGACGCAGGCCAGCTGACCAAGGTTATCGATATCGTGCTGGCCGATCCCCAGCGGCGCATCGTGGTGGTCTCGGCCCCCGGCAAGCGCAACAAGGACGATACGAAGGTCACCGACCTTCTGATCGCGCTGGCCAAGTATGCCCTTGACGGCAAGAACATGGCCTCTGCGCTGGACGCCGTCGTCGCGCGCTACGCGGAGATCGCCAAGAGCCTCGACCTCGGCGACGAGATCGTGCAGTCCATCAGGGACGACCTCCAGGAGCGCCTCGCGCAGGTTCCGAAGGACGGCGGCGACGCCGGTGGCTTCATGGACCTCCTGAAGGCGGCGGGCGAGGACAACAATGCGAAGCTCGTGACCATCGCGTTCCAGAAGCGCGGCAAGAAGGCGCGCTACGCCTCCCCGAAGGACACGGGGATGGTCCTCGAGGGCGAATCCGGCAACGCCACGCTCGATCCCGAGTCGTACAAGAAGCTCGCGCGCGCGTTCTCGGACTTCGAGGGCATCGTCGTGTATCCGGGTTTCTTCGGCTACCGCGCCGACGGCTCCGTGGCCACGTTCCCGCGCGGCGGCAGCGACATCACGGGCTCCATCCTCGCGGCGGCCGTGCGCGCCGACGTGTACGAGAACTTCACCGACGTGGACAGCGTCTACCCCGTCGACCCCCGCATCGTGCCCGAGGTGAAGACCGGCATCGACACGATGACCTACCGGGAGATGCGCGAACTCTCCTACGCCGGCTTC
>CAMKJU010000001.1 GCA_946413265.1 uncultured Lentisphaerota bacterium | reverse complement strand
TAACAAGTATTGACAATGTTTAATTGGTATAATTGGCGAGTTGTGCCATGTTGTTGCGAAAAAGAGGAGTTTTCCGTTTTGGGATTGACAAGTGGATTAACAATAATTAACTACAATTAAGCGCAAGGAGATGACGTTGTCCCGCCAAGGTTGACTGCGACAAGAATGGGCAAATGGTTAATCTAGCCCAAAAGAAAGGACAACAGGTTGAGGACGCGAATATCACAAGGAGTGCGATTGTGGCTTTTGAGATCGAGAGAAAGTTTCTGGTGAAGGGTGATGCGTGGCGAGGCTTGGCCGAACCGCTGCGCATCCGCCAAGGGTGTGTGCCGACGAAGGACGGCACGACGGTGCGCGTGAGGATTGTCGGGGATAAGGCGTTCCTGACGCTGAAGAATCGTGCGTCTACTTGAGCGTGCGGCGGAAGAAATCGAGTATCCTGCCGCCGATGTAACGGTCGCCGAGGTTATGGCCGAATGCCATCTGAAATCTACGGGCGCAAGCATGGATGCCATTTTCGTGCCGGGCGCGACGAAGGACGATCTCGACATGGAGGCCGTACGCAAGTACATGAGGCGGTCTGTTGAGAAAAAACGGCGCTCCTATTCCGAAGATGAAGACCCGTGGGAAGTTTTGTTGAAACTGGAATGGGTCAAGTCTGAAACGGAGATCACGCGAGCCGCTTATCTGATGTTCGCAAAAGACACGCAGCGGAAGTTCTCCCAGGCAATCGTGCATTCTGGAGCATTTCGCGCCGATGGTGCGCTTATTGTCGATTCGCTTGATTCAAAGGGTAACATCCAGGATCAGATTGACGATGCAATGGCGTTCATCAAGAGGAACATCCATTGCGCACTCGTCATCACCCCTGGCAAGGTCGACCACGATCCGATGTGGGACTACCCGCTTGAGGCTGTTCGTGAAACGCTTGCCAACGCGCTCTGTCATCGCGACTACGGCGCGCCGTATGACATACAGGTGAAGATATTCGAGGATTCGTTGTGCATTTCCAGTCCGGGGCAGCTGCCTTTCGACATGCCGATGGATTTTCTCATGAAACCCACGCATCCGTCGCGGCCGCGCAACAAGTTAATCGCGCAGGCGTTCTTCGACATGGGCATCATCGAACGGTACGGCAGCGGCATCAAGCGCATAAAGAAAGAGTGCGACAAGAACGGTAATCCTTATCCGGAGTGGAGCGACCAGTATGGCGAATTCGCGACGACATACCGTCCGCGAGCCTCAAGTGGTAAAAGTAACATGGGTCTTGGCGGTAATGGCGGTAATCTTGGCGGTAATGGCGGTAATCTTGTCGGTAATGACGATGCCGGGCATACAGCGGAAATTATTGATAGTATAAAACAATATCCATCTATTTCGTCCGCCGAAAGGGCACAGTTGGTTAAAGTAAGTCAACGTTCTATGGAACGGATATTGAGCCAATTAAAAGAAGAAGGAAAGATCAGGCGAATCGGTGGGACGCGTGGACATTGGGAGGTGATGTCTTGATCCGCCGTATTTACGCCGACCATGCCGCGACGACGCCTTTGATGCCGGAGGCGGTGGAGGCGATGTTGCCGTTCATGAAGGGTGACTTCGGCAATCCGTCGAGCATCCATTCGTGGGCGAGGAAGCCGCGCGAGGCCGTGCGCGAGGCGCGGGCTACGATTGCGAGGTGCATCGGAGCGGAACCGGAGGAGATTTTTTTCACAAGCGGTGGGACGGAGGCGGATAACTGGGCGGTCAAGGGTTCGGAAGGAGGTTTGCTGGTCTCGGCGTATGAACACCACGCCGTCTTGAACGCCGCTGCACATGAGGCGGGAAGGGGACGGATGGTGGTGTATGCACGACCGACAAGAAACGGCGTTATTGGCGTACGACAGATTGCCGACGCATGGCAGAAGGGGATTGGTTTGGTTTCGGTCATGACGGCCAACAACGAGATTGGAACCATCAATGACGTGGGGGCGCTTGCGACCGAGGTCCATTCGCGCGGGGCGCTGTTTCACACGGATGCGGTCCAGGCCGTCGGACACATTCCGATTGACGCAAGGAAACTTGACGTGGATTTTCTTTCGGCGAGCGCACACAAGTTCAATGGCCCTAAAGGGATTGGATTCTTGTTTATTCGCAAGGGATTGAAGCTTGCGTCGCTTCTGGACGGTGGTCAGCAGGAGGACGGTAGACGGGCCGGAACGGAGAACGTGGCGGCGATTGTCGGCATGGCGGCGGCGCTCAAGGCGAACTGCGCGCGGATGGCGCGGGTGGGTAAGCGACTTGACGGATTGGCCGAACGTCTGCGGACGGAGTTGGTTGCTGCGTTTCCTGATGCCGTCTTCCCGGGCTCAGGCGCGCCGAGGCAACTGCCGGGATTCGTGAGTGTCGCGCTGCCGGGCCGGTCGGGGGAAGGCCTCGTTCATATTCTTGATTTGAAAGGAATTGCCGTTTCTGCCGGGGCGGCGTGTGATTCGCGGAATACGCAAGTGTCGCACGTGCTGAAAGCAATTCGGCTTCCTGTGCGGCAGGCAAAGGGTGTGATCCGCATCTCGCTGGGTGCGGAGAATATGTTGGAGGATGTCAGGCGGATCGTCGATGCGATGCGCTAGGCGGATGTGTCGCGGACAATCCGTCGGCGGACAACACGCACCTCGCGCTACCACAGGACTTTGCGAGAAGGCGATGGAGCAGGCGCCTCGCCAGAGCGCGTTCGACCGGAAGCACGCGGCGAGCGATCCGACCGTCAACATGATGATGGCGATGTACATGCTGGACGCGATGCGACGGTTCGACAAAATGCCGTCGGACCAGGTCAAGGCAGTCGCCAGCGAGATCGCCGTGGTCGGCACGCGCGGTATCAGCACGGCGAAGGACGCGGTCTACACGCTGAAGACGATTCCCGTACCGTCTTCTCGCAAACTACTATGTCTCGTGGGCGCGGGCGTTTCCCGAACATCTCGCGAAGATTGGCCTTCCGTTCGACGACGCCTACGCGCTCGCGATACAGATGCATAATCCGCCGCAGTCAGAAATGCCCAAGTGATGCGGGTGGCGGCTCTATCCTTTGCGCGGTACGTCACATATTGCAATATTTGAAGTAATGGGTAAAAGGCTTTCCGCAACGGGCGAGACGCCCGTTGTCCCAGTGCGCCGCCAAGATGGCGGCGTTCCCAGTTAGTGCCACCATGCGGGAGTGTCAGTTGCCACATGGGCCACGAACTGAATGCGGGGGAGTGAGAGGTCACTATTTGACCGTCAGTGGTTTTTCACTTGAGGCGACGCACGCGCTTTTCTAGGCGGGGGATGCGCACGGTGAAGGCCGTGCCGGTGCCGGGCTTCGACTCCACGTCTATCTCGCCGCCGTGGGCGTGCACGATGCGGCGCGAGAGCATGAGCCCGAGGCCGCTGCCGTGTTCCTTTGAAGTCTGGTACGGCTCGAAGATGTGCGCGAGCGTCGCCGCGTCCATGCCGCTGCCGTTGTCGCGGATGACCACATGGACGTCGCGGTCGTCGGCATCCACCTCGATTTCGAGGCTACCGCCGTCCTTCATCGCCTCAAGGGCGTTCTTGACGAGGTTGAAGAACACCTGTTCCATCTGGGCGCGGTCTACGAGCACCGTTGGAAGGGCGGAGGGGAGGCTTAGCTGCGTTTTGATGCGGCGGTCCTCGAACTGCGCCTTCATGGCGTCCAGCGTGGCCGTGAGCGGGTCGACGAGCGAGCCAGGCACGAGGTTAAGCTTAGCGGGACGGAGCGCGGAGAGAAATCCCTTGATGATGCCCTCCAGGCGTTTGACCTCGTTCTGAGCGGTCGAGATGTCGTGCAGAAGGCGCGCGCGGCGCTCCTCGTCCGGCTCGCGACGGAACTCGCGCCCGAGCAGCTGGAGGTTCAGCGAGATAGCGTTGAGCGGGTTGCCGATTTCGTGCGCGACGCCTGCGGCAAGGTCGCGCACCGCGTCCGTGCGGCTGGACTCCCTCGCACTCTCCTCCTGCGCGCGGGCGAGCGTCACATCGCGCACGAGCAGGAGCGTGCCGGTGGGGGAGGGCGTGGACTGTATCTCCAGTATGCGGTGCTCGGGGTAGGTGACTTCGATTTCGCAGGACGCCTGTCGCGTCCAGCCCTTGCCCTCGCCGGACGGCGTGAGCAGATTGTCCCAGTCCCAGTCCGGCAGGAGGTGGCGCACGGGGCGTCCCCGTGCCTTCTTGCCGTCGAAACCGGTGAGGCGCGCGACGGCCTCGTTGGCGTATGCGGCGTTGCCTGCGGCGTCCACCACCATCACGCCCTCGCGCAGGGACTGGAACACCGACTCGTAGAACGACAGCTCCTCCACAAGCAGCCGGTACTGTTTGCGCTGGCTCTCGGCGTCGAGCTTGTCGATGTGTTCTGCGACTTTGCTGAAGAATACTCTCATGGCGTTTTTCCTCTATCTTTCGGGCGAAATGATTATATCATAAATCTGGGCTTTGAAACGCCGCAGTTTTTTGGTACAATATTGCCCACGCCCAAAGCCGGTATAGCGTAGTGGTAGCGCAGCGGTTTTGTAAACCGCTGGTCGGGGGTTCGAATCCCTCTGCCGGCTCCAATGAAAACCCTTGCAAACATTGGGCGAAACGCACTTAGGGCATGAAACGGAGACACATGAAATGACAGGTGCTGACAAAAACGCTGACACGAGAAGACGGGCCGCCCTGCCCGGCACGCTGTGGGAATCCCACGGCGCGTGGCACTGGCGCGTGGCAAGCCCGGGCGAGAAGGCAAGGAAGGACTACGTTCTGAGGATGCCGTACACCGGCGAGAGAATCCCAGCAAGTGCAAGCACAAGGTCGCTCGCCGAAAGCGCGGCGTGGCGTCTGTGGGAGGGATGGACGCGGCAGGCGGACGCCGGGACCGGCGCGCCCGCGTTCACCGTGAACGACGTGATCGACAAGTGGGCCGCGCACGCGGAGACGTACTACTCAGGCGGGTCGAAGGAGGCCGCCGACAGCGTCCGGGGCATGAGGCTGTTCCGCAAGATGTTCGGGAAGCGTCCAGTCGAGACAATCACGCATCCCGACATGATCGAGTACCGCAGCGCGCTCGCCGAGCAGGGCTACGTGCGGACCACCGTGAACAAGTACCTCGGGTTCGTCAAGAGGATGTTCGCCTGGGCGCTTGACGAATGCCTCGTCTCCGCGCAGGCGAAGGCGGAGGCCACCGCGATCTCGCCGCTGAAGCGCGGACGCGGGAACGTCGCGGAGGGGAAGGCCGTCGCAGCCGTGCCGGACGCGGACGTTGAAAAGACGTGCGCGGAGCTGGCTGAACCGCTCGCGGACATGGTGCGCGTCCACCGGCTGTGCGGCGCGAGGCCGGACGAGATTTGCCAGCTTGCGTGGGACTGCGTGGAGAGGCGCGGGAAGGTGTGGGCGTACAGGCCGGGGAACCACAAGAACAAGCACCGCAACAAGCCCCGCGTGATCGTGTTCGGGCCGAAGGCGCAGGCCATACTCGCGAAGTACGAGGGCGATGGCTACGTGTTCTCGCCCAGGCAGACCGTCGGGCGCAGCGTGGGCGAGAGGTGGAAGGTCGAGGCGTACCAGCGCGCGGTGTCGCGCGCCGCCGAGCGCGCGGACGTGCCGCACTGGCACCCGAACCAGCTGCGGCACACGTGCGCCACGGAGATACGCCGCCGCTTCGGCATCGACGCCGCAAGCGCGGTTCTCGGGCACACGCTCGGCCTGCGCATCACGGACCGCTACTCGTTCGAGGCGGCGGAGGACGAGATCATAAAGGCGGCGACGCCGGCCATGGTGAAGATGGGATGATAGGAGCCAAATTCTTATGAACAACAAGGAGCCGCAATGAAAGCAATCAGATGGATAGTGTTCTTCATACTGCCGATACCGCTTGCCATAATTGTAAGCGTCGGGTTCGGGATGATGTGGGTGCCGCTCGGGCATGTTGTCAGCGGGCTGGCCACGCCGTTCATAATGCACTACCTGGCACCGAGGGAAGGCGTCTGGGACACGAACATGTACATGCTCGCCGTCCTGATCCTCTTCGTGGCCGGAGCCGTGCCTGACTTGCTGGAGGGCAAGTTGCGGACGGACTCGCTGCTCATCCTTGCCGGGATGATCGCCGGCCTCGCCGTCGTGAACGTGTTCCGCGACAAGCTCGTGCAGCGCGTCGCCAACGTGCGGCAAGAAGACTGAGGCGCTGGCTGACCGTTTTCAACCTCGCGCGCGCGTATATAAAAACCGAGAGAGAACACGTAGCATTTCCCAAGTAAACTAGTTTACTTGGAGAAATACTACTACGCGCGCGCGTACACGCGAGGATGAAAAATCATATATAGGTATGTTGAAAAATTGCGTTTCGTCCTTTCCCAGACGGGCTTTCGCGTTCAGCATGGTCGGCTTGAACGAACTTGAAAAACTACGACGGCAAGGAGCTTGGTAGGCCGATTCAACGGCGTTCAAAATCGCGTTCTTGAAAAATGCGGACGACCGTAAAAAACTTTTTCGGTGCGCTTGACCCCGGGGGCGGCGTCGTGGTATACTAACCGCGTCTGGTCCACAAAGGGACTGGCATAAAAGACGGCCACGCTGCGAATCGCTCCCGCCAAAGTGGAGTTGAGGAATCCGTGGCCAAACTTATTGAGACGTCCCATGGCAAAGATGGCAATACTTATCGACGGCGGGTTCTATCGCGCGAGGGCGCGAAACCTCTTCTCCTTCTCGCGAAGGGATCCAGGCGGGAACGCGGACATCGTGGAATCCTACTGCCGTCGGCACGCGGCTGAATCCGAGAAGGAAGGGCGCGAACTCTACCGCATCTTCTACTACGATTGCCCTCCGATTTCGGCAGTCGTCACGAATCCGATCACGAACGCGCGCATCGACCTGTCGAAGTCGCCTACGTTCACCGCAATCACGCAGTTCCTTCGTCTCGTCGCGGGAAAAAGGAAGGTCGCACTGCGGCGCGGACGCCTTGGATCGGGATACGTCCGCTACGCGCTGAAACCGAAGACGCAGGATGCGCTGCTCAGCGGCCGCAAGACGCTTGCGGAGCTTGCCGAGAACGACGTGCGGCTCGACATCGGGCAGAAGGGCGTAGACATGCGCCTCGGCCTCGACCTCGTGGAGATCGCGCTCAAGCGGCTTGTGGACCAGGTCGTGCTCGTTTCAGGAGACAGCGATTTCATTCCAGCCATAAAGATGGCTCGCCGAGAAGGCGTGGACGTCATCCTCGACCCGATGGGGAACCACGTCCCGGAAGACTTGGCGGAGCATGTGGACGGAATACGCGATTTCAGCTCCGCCCGCGATTTTCTTGACTCGCTGCCGCCTGTTGCGCCCGCGCCATAGCGCACGTAGCGCAAAAATCTAAAATTCCCACTTGCGCGGGGGCGAGGGCGTGTGATATACTTTGCGCCGTTCTGAGGTAAATAGGAGTTAGAAGACCTATCCCTCGCGACGGAACAACGGGTAATCCACAACCGTTTGCCCTGCCAGATGTCGGCCCGCGTCCACCCGTGGCGCGTCTTCTAACCACATCCGGCAGGGCTTTATCGCATCGTGCAAATGGAGTTAGAAGACCATGAGCAAGACGAACGCGGAGCGCGCCCGCTACACCAACGCGCAGGGTACATGCGACGGCACGGGTGCCGCCGCGAGGGACGGGAACAACGGCGAGATCGTCGTCTATCGGCCAACGGAGGCCGAGCCGATCGACGTGCGCATGGACGGAGAGACCGTCTGGCTCACTCAAAAGCAGATGGCGATGTTGTTTGGATGCAAACGACGCAACATCAGCACTCACCTCAAGAACATATTCGCAGATGGCGAATTGGATGAGAAATCAACATGGCAAGATTTTTGCCAAGTTGACATCGAGGGGAAACGCACGGTGACGCGGACGGTGCGGTGCTACAACCTCGACGCGATCATATCGGTAGGCTACCGTGTGAACTCGAAGAGGGGCGTCGCGTTCCGCCAGTGGGCGACGAAGACGCTGAAGGAACAGCTTCTGCGCGGGTACGTGCCGAAGTCCGCGCCGCACATCCTCCCCTACGAGGAGGCGGACGCCGACGCGGTGCGCCGCGCCCTGGAGTCGAACCTCCGGCGCGTCCTCGGGCGCGACGACCTCGGCGGGGTGGCCGCGTTCGTGGAGCGCTCGGTGGCGGAGGCGTGGCTCCGTCCCGTCGGGGCGGACATCGCGACGGCGCGGCTCCTGGGGACGGCGGGGCGGCTTCCGTGCGTGGTCGCGCCGATGCTGTCGTTCCCCGGCGTGTGGCACCCGCTCCACGCCTTCGGGCTGATGTGCGTCGGCTCGGAGGAGGTGCGGCGGGCGGTCCTGCTGGGGAAGTCGCCCGTGTTCATCGTGCGGCGCGACTGCGTGACGGGCGCGGAGGCGTACGTGGAGTACCGGCGCGGCGACGAGGCGGCGACCGCCGATGTCGTGTTCCACGCGCTCGCCGGGGCGCAGGGGACGCGTCCCGCCCCCGCCGCGCTTCCCGCGCCTGCGGACGACGCGCCGGCGAAGGCCGTGCGCCACGCCGTGCGCGTGATCGAGGGCGAGATGGACCGCGTGGGGTGGGAGGCGGTGAACGCCTCGCTGCCGTCCTCCGCGCTCTGCGGCGACGACTACGCGAAGATCGCGGAGGATTCGAGGGACGGCTCGCCGGAGTTCGCGACGGTGTGCGGGGTGCGCATGGACCGCGTGATGCGCTACCGCGTGGGCAGGGCGGCCGAGGCCGCGCACGTCACGCCGCTGCGCCTCGTGGGACGGATCCTCCGCGGGTGCAAGGCGCACGAGCGGCTGCGGGAGACGCGGCGCGCGCTCCGTGCCTGGCATGCCAGCGGGAGGGCTGCGCATGTCGCGTAGGGCCGAGACGCCCGCCGAGAGGCTGGTCGCCGCCCTGGAGGAGGTTCCCTTCGTGGACGGCGACTGGTTCGAGGTCGAGAAGCTGTGCCGGAAGTGGCCGGACGGCGTGGACGTCGGGGGCGTGACGCTCTCGGCGTACCACGCCGTGAAGGCGCGGAAGGCGGCGTGGGCGTACGGCATGGCCCCGGCGGGGTGGGCGCGGAACCTGCTCGCCGGGCGGATCGCCGTCGATTACAGGACGATGTACGAGAGGCGCATGGCGCGGCTGGAGGCTACTTCCACCTAGCGGAGAGGAGCCGCAGGCGCTTGTTCACCGTGTCCCGCGTCCACCCGTGCGCTCTGCCGTAGAGGCGGAGCGCACTTTGCGTTTCCTGGAGCGTCGCGCCGTCGGCCTTCAGCATCTTCGCGGCCCGCTCCCACGAGTCGCCGGTCGCGGAGGGGTTGGCCAGCTTGGCGGCGAGCGCCTTCATGCCGTGGCTGCGGAGCTCGGCCTCGTCCTTCGACATGGCGCGGATCGCGTCCGTGGCCTTGCGGGTGTTCTCGTCCATGCGGTCGAGGCGTTCCTTGCGCGGCATGTCGCGGTCGGCCATGAGGGCACGGTTCGCGTCCCAGTACGGGCGGATGTCCTTCGCCATCGAGTCCATGGCGGAGAGACGCCCGTACTCGGCAATCGTGGCCGTGCCGCTTCCGGCCTTGCGCTCCAGCTTCGCGCGCTCGTCGTAGAAGTCGTTCGGGATGCGCGAGGACTCCGGGCGGCGGAAGAACGTCCCGATCACGGGCCAGTCGCTCGGGCGCGACGTGTCGAAGGAGAAGTCGGCCTCTCCATACGCGAGGCGGGCGAGCTTGGAGTACATGCCGCCGGTGTAGCCGTCGAAGATCGTGTCGAGGTATGCGGGGGCGGAGAAGTAGGAGTCGCCGATCACCTTGTGGAGGGCCTTGCCGAGATCCTTCGAGAAGCCGGTTGTGCGCGGGCCGTACCACTCCCACGACTCCTTTCCGTCCTTCACGTGCTGCTGGACGATTGTCTTGTACTTCCAGTCCTCGTTGAAGGCCACGTCGGCGAGAGGCCCCACGAACGCGGCGTTGCGCATGAACCCGTGGAGCGAATCGACCTGGAGAGGGAACGTGGTGGAGAACATCTTCAGGCACTCGGAGACGGCTTTCTCGTCGCCGTCGATGAAAGCCGCAGCGACGGCGCGCGGGATCGAGGCGAAGAGGTAGCCCGCCTCGTACGGGACCGGGATCCGCAGGTCGTCGAATGATATGTAGTTCCACCGTTCGTGCGGCGGCAGCTCCTCGGCCTTGCGCTTGCGCTCCGGGTCGGAGCGGTTGTAGAGCTCCGAGAAGAGCGCGGCGGTTGCGAGGAACGCAAGCCCCTGGAGGAGCGTGCGTCCAAGGCGGTAGAATCGGGAGTCTTTCACGTCCCACGCCTTCGGCTCCAACATGCCGAGGGCGCGCGCGAACTGGTCGAGGCCCTGGACGCCGGCGTTGAAGAAGGGGACGATGCGGTTTATCTTCTGCCCGGTATAGCCGGAGCGGAGGAAGTCTATCGTCGTGTCGAGCGCGTTGCACCCGGCAATCATCCTCGCGGCCTTGTCGCTCACGCCCTGGCGCAGCATGTTTTCGTATGCAAGCTTGAACTGCTTGATGCGCGTGGCATTCTCGGTGACGCCCACGAGGTCGGCTACGGCCTTGGTCAGCCCCTTGCGCATCTGCGCCTCCAGCCAGTTCGAGGACATCAGGTACTGGTTCGACTTCCGCGCGGACGCGAGGCGGGAGCGTCCGAGCATCCCGCCCATTTCAAGGCCCATCGCCTCGAACATCTGCTTCGGCGCGGTGCCCATGAGGTCGTGGTAGAGCCCTTCGAGCGAGCCGACCACGGGGATGAACGTGCCGTGCTGGTTCATCGTCGCGGCGTGGAACGTGTCGCGCATGAGGTTCCGCAGCGCGAATTCAGGGTTGAGCATCGTCGCGCCAGAGCGGACGCCAGCGACGGAGATTTCCGCCCACTTCTCGAAGATCGAGGCGTTCTTGCCGTCCGTGAAGTCGAGAAGCCCCTTGGCCCATCCTTCGGCGTTGTTCTCCGGCAGCTCGAAGGTGCGCAGCTTCCCGTCCTCGCCGTAGATCGAGACGATCCCGTTCTTGCCGTCGGAAGGGCGCTCCTTGAAGATCGTGAGGTTGTCGCCGGTGCCGAAGAGCGCGTCGAAGAGGGTGTCGCCGCGCAGCGGGGGCTGTCCCGCCACGTTACTCGGCGCCTCCGCCCCTGCGGCGTTGAGCGCATCGACCACCTGCTTGCGCAGCTTCTCCGGCGTGAACGTGACGGCTTCCTTGGCGTTCGGCACCTCCTTGATCCAGTTCGCGCCGACGGAGAACGTGCCTTGCAGCGCACCGCCGGGCGCGGCGTTGTTCGCCTCCGCCAGTTCGCCCGCCCTGACGAGCGAGCGGAACAGGTCGGCCTGGAACGCGGCGCGGAAGATCCTCTCGTCGTCAACGAGGCCGGCGTCGAAGATGTCCTCGATCATCTGCCCGCCGCCCTTGCGCTCGTTGACGGCCTTGCCGCCGCGCCGGAGCATGGCGTTCCTGAAGAAGTCCGTGGACTCGCGGCGGCGGGCGATCTTCGCGTAGATGGGGTTGGCGTCCACGATTGCCTCGAACTGCTGCTGGCTCATCGCGCCCGCGTCCACGAGGAGGTGGAGTACGCCGTGCTTGTAGTGGGTGTAGCGGTCGAGGGCTTCGCGGAACTTCGCGTTGTTCGCGTACTTGCGCAGGACGGGTTCGACCTCCTTTGCGGTAAGGCCGAACTCCAGCCCCCTGTCGAGGTACAGCTCCTTCGCGATGCGGGCGATGGCGTACTCGTGCTTGAAGTCGTCCAGCTCCCTCTTGGTGAAGTCGCCGAATATCTCGCGGAACGTCGGCAGCGGCTCGTCCGGCGCGTGTCCGGGCGTCGCCACGCCGAGGTCGCCGTAGGTGTAGCGGCGCGTCCCCGAGAGGTCGGTGAGGCCGTCCTTCAGGGCGACGAACGCCCTCATGCCGGCCTTGCCGTTGTAGAGCTTCCACTTGAGAACGGGGTGGTTCTCGATGATGCGCGTCGCCTCCGCCACGTCGCCGCGCTTCAGGGCGTCGCGCCAGTCGTAGAGGCGGTTGATGCCGCTGGCCTTCATGGCCTTCGTGATGAACGCGCCCTTGTCGATCCAGTTCTCCTGCGTGGGCTTCAGCGCGTTCACGATGTCCGCGATCCTTTCAACGACCTTCTGCCCGAAGGTCTTGTCCGGCGCGGAGATTCCGCGAACGGCCTGGACGGCGGACTGGTTCTGGAATCGGTCGATCATGTCGCGCATGGCGTCGATGCGGGCCATGGTGTCGGGGTTCGCGGGGGCGAACCTGTTCATGAACCAGTCGTACGCGGCGGGGGCGTCCTTCCGCAGTCCGGCGTCGTTTCCCTGCATGTAGTACTTCAGCAGCTCCGCGAACCCCTCGCTCTCGTAGCCGCCGTTCGGCTTCTTCTTTCCGTAGAGGAGCTTGCCGAGGGCGATCAGGTCGTGGCGGACGGCCGGCGGGCGCGCGAGTCCCCTGCGCCGCAGGA
Source organism: uncultured Lentisphaerota bacterium (assembly GCA_946413265.1). Taxonomy (GTDB): domain Bacteria; phylum Verrucomicrobiota; class Kiritimatiellia; order RFP12; family UBA1067; genus RUG572. The sequence continues at coordinate 111,570 of CAMKJU010000001.1, read as the reverse complement.
GCGCGTCGATGAAGTGCCCGATCTCGTGCGGGATGGTGCGGAGGGAAATGGGGTCCTTCGACCTGATGATGTGCGCGTCCGGCTCGAAGTGTCCGGCCACGGTCGGGCCGAGCGTGCGCGTGTTCTTCCCGCGTATCGCCACCTTGTCGCCGAACAGCTCCCTGAACTTGTCTATGACCTGCTGGCGGGCGATGGGGTTGCCCTCGATGCCGGAGCCGAACGCCTCCGGCTCGTACGACGGGTCGAGGTTGGGGTTTCCGGCGGATCCCGGCGCGGGCGCGGGCGGGACGCCCTGCGGCTTGCCGCCGCCTTTCGCCGCAAGCGCCTCGTCGGCGGCGATCTCGGCGTCGATCTCCTGCTCGATGGAGCCGTCCTTCGGGACGAGCGCCTTGCCGAGCGGGTTCTTGTCGGTCTTCTCGCCCGTCGGGTCGATGGTCTGCCCGTCGAGGGTCTTTTGCGAATTTTCCGCGTTGACAGTGGAAAGAAAATCTGATAACTTATTGTCCGTGAAAGCGCGGAGTCTTCGACTCGTTTCGTCAACGAGTATCGTTGGCTCTGCGTTTTTGCTTTCGTAGATCTTCACGTCGCTCACGGTTGCGGCGTGAACGCCCTTGAATCCTCCCTTGCCTTTCCCCTCCCTGACGGTGAACCTGATGTAGAACTCGCTTCCGTCGGTCGTGCGGAACTTGTTGAGGTAGTGCCTGTACCCTGCAACGTCGGGATGCGGCGTGTGGCCGTCCATCGTCGTTTCCGGCTCGTACCATGCGGGCACGGCGCTCTCGAAGAGCTGCTTCATGTGCGGCGCAAGCGCCGCCACATCCGCGCCGCTCTGGGACATCATCTTGCCGGCCGAGTTACCGGGGAACACGACTTTGTTCTTGTCAGCCGCGTTTTCGCATACGCCGAACGACCTGAACACGTCCTTGACGGAATTGCGCACGGCATTGTTGCTCTGCGGCTTGACGGTTGTGCCGTCATTCCCGACCGGCACGAGCGGCGTCTCTATTGCTATGTCTGCCGGTTTCACGTCGGAAACCGTTTTCGGCTCCGCCAGTATCTCCCAGCTCTTCGTGCGGGGATTCGCCGCAAACGCCTGTCTTGTAGCTTCCGACACGGACTCCGTAACGCCGCCCATGCCGTCGAACTCGTCCTGCACGAGCTTTGCGCCCTTCGGCGCGGGGCGGAGCGGGCTTGCCGCGTCCGGGCTGCCCTGCACCATGCTTTTCTTTGCCGCCGCGCTCTTCTCCTTGCCAGCCCGCCATTTCTCGAACTTGCCAGGCGCGTCCTTCATGTGGTTGCGCTTCAAGTACCTCTCGTACTCCTCTCGCGTCCATTCGCCATCTGTACCGGCCGGCTTTGGCTGCGGCGTCTTGCCGCCGTTCTTGACGAACTCCGACACGAACTCCGACTTGCCGTGCTTCTCGTCGAACGCCGCAAGATCGTCCTTCGCCTTCGCGATTTTGGCCTTTAGCTCGTTGTCGATGGTCGTTCCGCTCTGACTTGCGGTCGCTACGAGGCCGTCCCGTTCCTCCCTCAGCCTCTTCGGCAGCGAATCGACCCACGCCCTCTCTCCGTATGCGAGCATCCTGTTTGTTTCAAGCCGCGCGTCGTTCTCTGCGCGGGCCTTGAATATTTCTTCGGACTTTGTGATCGACACAAGCACGCCGTCAAGGTCTCCGCCTTTGAGTGTGACAGCATCGGCCTGTTTGGCAATGCCGTTCTTCACGATGCCGATCTCCACCTCGCCCGCTCCGCGCTTCGCGGCCAGCTTCAGGAAGTCGCGGAGGTACTGCCCGTTGACGAGCGTGAGCGGCCTTGACACGTAGTCGCTCCCCGCGTCCGTAGCGTATGAGTTACCTTCTCCGTCGCGCGCACGTACGTGGAGCGTGCCGTTGCCGTCGTGCCACAGCTCAATGAGCCCCTTGCCGTCGCCTTCTCCCGTCACGGCGTCGGCCTGGACGAGCTTCGGGTAAAGTTCCGCGACCTTCACATTGAACGAATGATCTGGTTCCGGGTTGTCGAAGAACCCGGCGACTGACTCGACCGGCGCGCCGTCCACGCCTTTCACGATCTCGCCCTTTCGCTGCGGACGGCGCACGACGATCTTCCCGTTCGTCGCGTACACGTACTTGCCGTCCGACATGGGCTTCGTGAGCGACACGCGCGTCTTGTCCGTGGAGACGAACGGTTCCATTTCCTTGTGCGCGGCCTCGTCCTTCGGTTTCTTCGCCACCGCGACCGTCGGCGGCCTCGGCACGGACGGCACGCTCGCCTCCGCCACCTTTCCGCTCTTCTGCGGCTTGAACTTCGCGGCGACCTTGTCGAGGAACGCCATTCCGTCGGGCGTGTTCCTCACGGTGAACTCGCCGTCCCCTGGGACCTTGACCGTGATGGTGGGCGGTATTTCCCCCGCGTCTTCCTTCGGCGTCCATCCTTCGTGCTTTCCACGATAGTCCTTCTGCTCGTCGAACTTGCCGTCTATCGCGGCCCTTGCCTTCGCGATCTCCTGTTCGAGGTATTCGCGCTGCGCCTTCAGCTGCTCGGGCGACCCGCGCTTCATGGCGGAAATCTTCGCCTCCACGCTGTCCGGCGGCACGACCTCTGCGATCTTGCCGGTCTCGTCAACAACAGGGGCCGTGGCGTCCGGCGGCGGCTTGGCCGGCGCGGGCGGCTTCTTGCCCTTGCCCTTGTTGACGGGCTTGGGCGGCGGGGCGGGCGGTTCTACGTCGCCCGTTCCGCCTGTTTCGCGGCCTTCGCCGCCTTGCGCTCCTTCGACTTCCGCGCCGCTTCCATCAACGCTCCGCGCACCCACCTGTCGTGCCAGTCCTCCGTATTGGCCGAGGACTTCGTTTGCTTTTGCTCTAAGTTCTGCATGGTCTGGTATTCCTTTCGCTTCAAGCTGTTCAAGCGTCAACCTTGGCATCCCCTCCACGGAGTTGTCAAAGATGCGGATGGCTATTTTATCACCGTATTCATCGGCAAGCAAGCGGAGATTCTTGATTCCCTTCGTGTGGGAATCAGCGAACGACAGCGGCGAGACGGCGTGTCCGCCGTTCTCTACTCGCTCGACAACGCCCTTTAGCGCCTGTTCTGGCGTACGGTACACAAAGTCAATTGCGGGTTTCTGCCCGTTTGAGAGAACGGCTTCGATCTGCTTCTTCGCCACTTCAAGGTTGCCGAGGGTGGAGTCGATGATGAAGTCCGCCTCCGCTCCCTCTGCATTTGCCACGGTTGACTTTCCGCTGCCGTTGCCGCCAGCGAGAAACACGACTTCGCCGTTGCCCTTGCCCTTGCGGTCTTTCAGAAGACGCTGGAACTCCGCCTCCATGCGCGGCGCGACGTAGCCGGTCTTGTCCACGTGCGTGCGCCAGTTTTTCGGGTCGTAACCCGGCATGGTCTTCCGCACCTCGTCCCCGCTAAGAACTGGCGCGGCGTCTTCCGCTGGTTTTCCGCCCTGTGACGGCTCCGCAGGTTCCGGCGGCGTAGTTGTGCCTTCCGGCGGCGGAACGCTCTCAGGGCCGTTTTTCGGCGTCCCTGCGGGTGGCTTCGGCGGCTCAACTGGCACGGGCGTCGTTTCAACCGACTTTTCCGGCGGCTTGACGGGCTCCGGCTCGACCGGCACGACCTCGCCCTTGGTTGGTTCGGCTGGCGCGGGCCCCTCCGAAACGACCTCCGCCTCAATCGAACCCTCTGGGTTCACCTTGCCCGTGCGCAATTCCTTCGACTTGTACCCGCCCATCTCGAAGAGCTTTGCCAGCTTCACGCGGTCGGCTGCCGTCGGCGCGGCGGAGTCCGGCACGCCGATGTCGTTCAGCTGCTTGCGGGACGGAGCTCCGCCTTTCTCGTAGGCTTCGAGGAAGTCGGCCATCGCCTCCGGCGCGTTGCGCGCAAGTATCTCGCGGCCCTCGGCAGAGTGCGGGAGCGACGCCATCGTGCGCTCCCCGGTCTTGATCGTCTCGCGTATCTTCGCGGGCGTCGGGAGAAGGGCGAGGATGCCGCCTATCGCGCCGCCCTCGATGCCGCCTTCCTTCACGGCGTCCATGATCTTCTCCCAGTCGAGCGGTTCGCCCCTGGCCTCCTCCTGCATGGCCTCGTCGAACCCGCGCGACACGGCAGAGAGCCCGCCAACCTCCGCCGCGCTCACGGCAGCGTTCGCGAGCATCTGCTTCCCCGCGCCTATGCCGAGGGCGCGCTTGATGGCCTGCCAGCCCTTGCCAGCCGCCTCCTTGACGCCCCTTGCGGCGAACGACGAGCCGGAGAAGCCGAACGCATTTGCAATCCTGTGGACGGGCGCGGCGGCGAACGCCAGCGTCACCGCCGCGTCGCCAACGCCGCCGAGCGTGGCTATGCGCCCGGCCTCTTCCGGCGACGCGCCCCGTGCGGTCGCCGTGTCGTAGAGGTTCACGTATGAGTTGGCGTTCGCGGAGAGGGTGAGCCCGGCTACGCCCGTCGCACCTCCGGCCTTGAGCGCGGCGTACCACGAGCCGATCTCCGACATGATGCCGACGCCTTTCTTCGTGGCGTCCATCACCGTGCTTTCCTCTTCGGCGAGATCTGGGCGGAAGAGGATGTTCGTCCACTGGTCGATGCCGCGCCCGACGTCAACGACGGCCTCGCCAGCCTTGTCCGCGCCGAAACTGGAGAGAAGAAGCCCCGCCTCCTTGACGAGGCCGGACACCTTGCTCGACCACGGCGTGACGGCGGCGTTCGCGCCTGCCGACACGTTCGCGTGGAACTCCCTGCCGAACTCCTTCAATCCCGCCATGAAGGGCGAGTCCGCCTTCTGGTTCTCCTCGTAGAACTTCTTGCGGAGGCGCAGCTCGTCGCCGTGGAACTCCTCCATGAGCTGCTCGTAGGGGATGGAGTCCCGGTATTCACGGTATTCCTTCTCGTCCTTTTCCCTCTGCCGCTGGGCGTCCTCGTCGCGGTCGGCCTTGTAGTCGGGCGAGGTGACGTATTCCTCCGAGAGGAACTTCTGCAACTCGTCCGGGTCGAACGAGCGCGTCTCGCCGCCGGCGAACTGGATTGTGCGGACGGGCTTCGCGTCGGGGAAGTCCTTCACGAAATCCGCAGCCTGGCTTTCGGGTATGTTGTAGTCGCCGTCGGCGGTGCGGTACATGCGGACCGGCTGTGCTGAGTCTCCGAAGTCTGCGGCGAACGCGTCCCGCTGGTCGTCGGGTATGTCGTAGCGTTCGCCGGAACTGGTGATCATCGGCGTCACGTTCTTCATGGGAAACCTCCTACTGTGCCTTGAAAGCAGACCACTTCTTTCTCGTCTCCTCCGGCGTTGGCGGCGGAGGCGGGGCATACGGCCCGACGGGCGGCTGCTCCGCACCCTGCGGGAACGACATGCCGAGCGGGTCGATCGTCCGCTGTATCACGGGGTCGATGCCGGACGCTTCCGTAGAGGCTGATTGCGGCGGGTAGATTCGGTCGAGGATTTTCTGCGCCGTATCGAGACGCCTGTCAATCGGGATGTCGATTTCCTTCAAGCCAGTCTTGTCTGTGGGGTCCAGTTCCCTCATCGGCACGTTCTTCAGCACGTCGTTGAGAGTGAGGCGCTTCTCGTTTTTCGCGTTCGGATTCTGGAACGGCTCGAAGTCGCCCTTTGAGTTGATGTAGCCCTGTATGCCTCCGGCCGTGACGATGCGCTCGTCGAACGCCTTCTGCGCGTCCTTCTCGCGCGGCGTGGGAAGGGGCTTGATTCCGGCGCGGCGGACGAGCGCCTGCTGCTCAAGCTCCGCCATCTCCTCCGGCGTGTAGCGTCCCGACTTGCGTGCCTCCTCCAGCGCGTCGTTGATCGCAGCAAGCTCCATCTTCTGCTTCTGCGTGAGCTTGTAGTCGAAAAGCTCCCGCTCCTGTTGCGCCTTCGCCGCAGCAGACTCGTCAGCAAGCCCATGGCGGAACTGCTCGCGCTCCGCGAGGACGGGGTTCATCCGCTGCGCGGCCTCGGCCTCCTTCTCGCCGGGGAGCCACGGGCGCTCCCACCGCATCGTGGCGGGGTTCCATTGCGAGTCCTTGTCGGGGCGGTCAAAGATGGACGTGCCCGTGACCTTGTATTCGTAGTCACCCGGCGCGCCGCTCCCGCGCAGCGAGGACGAGCGGGAGCCCGCGCCGCCTCCGCCGACAGTTGGCGAGGGCGCGTGGGTGAGCGGCGCGCTGGCACCGCTGGCGCCCGTAGGCGCGTGCGTGAGCGGCGCGCTCCCTCCGCCTGCGCCCGGAGCGGACGCGTGCGCCGCGCCGAGCGTCTGGATGTGCTGCGGCGTGTTCTGCGCGAGCTTCGCCGTCTCTATGCGCCGCTTCGCGCGCCCGCTTCCGAGCCCTGCCGCAGCGGTCGCCGCCGCGTTTCCGTCATGCCTTACCTTGATTGCCATAAGATGCTCCTTTCCACTATCCTATTCATCGAAATAGACGCTCCCGTCTTTGTTTATATGCAACGTCCCCATCCTGTATTGAACTACAACGAAGTCACAAACCGGGCCGTCATAGGCAACTAAAACGGGAATGTCCGTGCCGTAATAAGTATAATCGCCAAATGAAAGTCTTTTCGTCACCCTCAGCCCACCGCCGTCTGACCACTCCGCCACGCACCCACAAACGTCAAAACCATTCGCCGCAGCCGTCCAACGCGACTCGCCAACTTTCCGCGCCTTGCTGAAAAGAACGCCGAAACTAGCACCCAATCCATCCACAAATCCCTGCACCATCGTTATTCCAGAAAACTCCCTGGTGAAAGACGGGCTGTAAAAATTGTTCTCCCTTGCATAGCCTCCGTCTCCAGACATGTACTTAGCGAAACTCTTGTACAACTTGCCTTCAAAACTTATACAGAGCGTCTGCGACATCGGCATTCCGCCACCGTCAGACACGTCACACGGCCCAATGATGAGTTTTCCGCCAACCGTGACAAGACGATTGCCGACCATTACGAGCTTTTTCTTCTCATCAGAAACGACTCCACCTGAAGCGCTAGCCATACACTCCTCCAATCAGGCGTTTGGACATTGGCACGTCTCGACTTCTGTCACGCCTTCTGCGCTTTCAAAGTTGTCTTCCGAGAGTGACGCGTTCGTGCCGAAATACAGCGCGGACAGAACGCCGTTGTTGAACGTCGGACGCACGCACCATGTCGCCTCGGCACCCGCGCCGGGCAGGAACGAGAATGCCACCTCGCGCCATTCCTCGGAGCATCCTACGGCGCGTCCGGACGCGGAGAAGTAGATACGGCGGAAATACTTGTACACCGTGATGAGGCCGGTCGCGTTGTCCTTGTCGGCGCGCTCGTCCGTCTGGACGCGCATGGCCCACGCCGCGCCGTCGGGCGCATCCTTCTTCTGGCCGTCCGCGTCGAGGGACTGCGAGTCGTCGCCGACGTTCTTGCCCACCACCGCTCCGTGCAGGGGTGGGTCGATCTCGTCGAGCGAGAAGAAGCCCTTGTCGCCGTTCTTCGCGCCAAAGACCTTTATGCCCGGAACGAGCGGGTTCAGCTCCTCGCCGCGCAGGCATATCGCGCCGTCCGGCGCGCGCACGACGGACCCGCCCGGCATGACGCGCTCACGCCTCTGCGCGGGCGGCTGCGGCTGTTGCTGCGGCGCGGGCTTCCTCGCCATGCGGAGAAGCCCCTGCGCGTCGCTCACCGTCTCGCGGAGAGTCTTGCCCGTCAGTCCGGCCATGCGCGACGCGGCGTCCTCCGCGCCCTGCACGCCGAACGACGCCTTGCGCCCGTCGTGGCCCGTATAGGAGACGCCTATCACGACACGCTGCCTCCCGTTGCTCCGTCTGAGTAGCCGAGCCGCTCCGCGATCTGCGCGATGCTCTCAAGCCCCGGATAGTCGTCGTCGCGGCGCTCCATGAAGTCGAGCATCCACTTGAACACCTGGTTGCGCATCTCCGTCGGGCCGAGCATCATCTTGTTCTGCATTTCGAGAATCTTGATCTCGCAGTCGAGGAGGTTCTTGCCCACGTCGGCGGTCATTCCGGCGATCTTGCCGTACACGTCAACCTTCGTAGTCACCATTTCGTCCTTCAGGTCGTTGAGCGCGATCTGCCTATCGCGCTCGATTCCGCTTGCCGTGGTCGGCCAGACGGTAGAGTTGTACGTACCAGCCGACACCATCTTCGACTTCGCCTCCGCGAGCAGCGCGTCGAACTTGCGGTTGATCTCGTCGATGCGCGACTGCATCCAGTCTTCGGGGAGGTTGCCGACGGCGTTCTTGTACTCCTCGATTGCCTTCTTGATCTCGTCCGTGACGAGCTTCGCAAGCGGCTTGAAATCGTCCACGTTGAGTCCGGCAAAGGCGTTCGCCTCGTCCTCGGTGCGGGAGAGCATGAGCGCGTAGAGGGCAACGAGCTCGTCGTACCGCTCGTCGTTTATCTGCCGCCCCTCGTTGTACGCCTTCGTGAACTGCGCGATCATGTCCTTCAGGACAAGCTCGGTCTGCATCTTGCGGCGTTTCAGCCGGATGCGGTTGTAGGCGTACCAGTACGGGCCGCCGTCCTGCGTGGTCAAGGCGGACGAGTTGCCGGTATTGCTGGAAGTGCCGCTGGAGGACGATTCGCCGGAGGAATGGCCGGAGGAGTCCCCGTCGGTGTTCGCGCTTGTCAGTCCTCCGCCCATGGCCGTGGAATGGGAATGTGACGTTGCCTCTGAATCGCCGCTCGACGCGGCCTTCGACGTGCTGTTCGCCGTGTTGTTCGTGAGGTTGCTGGCGCGGGCCACGCTCTGCCACGTCCCGCCGTGCCCGCCGCCGAGGACGGCGTCCACGTACCACCCGTTCGCGAGGTAGTAGGAGAGCATCGACTTGTGCATGGCGATGTTCTCGTCCGGGCGTCCGACGTACTCCCCGAAGTCCAGTTCGCACGTCTCCGTCTTGAACCACGCGGACGCGTCCAGCACGTCCTCGGGGATGGGGTCGCGGTCGGTGATGTACAGAAGCGGGTTGATTTTCTCGATCGTCATAAATCCTCCTTACGCGGAAAAATCCACTAATGCGGCATACGCCATGTTGGTATCGGGTCTTGGCGAGGACGTGACTTCCAACGAACTCCCCATGAACACGATCTTGTTTCCAGCCCTGTTCACGGCGACGCCCCTGAAAAATCCGTCGCCTGAATATGTCGTGCCCGAGATTTCGATGTCGGGCGGCGTTATGAAATCGACATCGGAGACCGACGACGCATCCCATGAAGACTCCAGCGTAATCAGTGAAATCGCGCTGCTACCCACTCGCAAAATCTGTTTCCCGTTGTTCTGGTTGACGAAAAACGCACCTCCCGTCATGCCAATGGACCCCTCCTTCCTGTTGTGCGCGGTTGACAGATCGAAGGGCGTTGACAAGTCATAAGACACTAGCGAGTTTCCCATCCCGACCAAGACGTGAAGTCCGTCGTCAGAAATGCCGGCTCCGTTGACGTTTTCAAATAAGCTAACGCTCAAACCCGACGTTTTGCTGCCGATGGTTGTCACGTCGTAGGCACTGGTGGCTTCATGCATTTGAACGCCTCTGGTGCTGTATGACTGCATCAAAAAATGTATGCCGTCTGGAGTGTAGAGCGCATTGCCGGCATTCTTCCCGCCCGTGGTCATGCCTGTTCTTTCGTAGGTTTTGGGATCGAATCCCGTCCAGGACCCGACATGAATATTATACGACGAACCGACTGCAACAAGCAGTTTGGTTTCGTCATGAGACGGGCATATCTGCGAATACCAATAGTGCGTAGAATCGGCAAACTTCGAGAATTCGATCTTCTCGGGAAAATCGGCCAAGGTGAATTGCCAGTCGCCAGCAGGCTGGTCGGCCACGACGTAAAACGTCTTCGTGACGCTCCCCGAGAACTGCCCCATGCCAGTCACGGTGACGGTAGCAGGGCCGAGGTTGACGTTGTTCGCGTATGAAAGCGTGTAGTCGGCGTTCACGGAAAGAGCCTCGCCGTTCCACATCACCGTCACGCCCACGGTGCGCGCGCCGCCCGTGTACGAAACGCTGTCGCTCGCAAGCGTCACCACGCACTCGGACATGGAGACCGTCTCGCCTCGCGGGATGCGCGGGTTCATGTACTTGCGGCGTATGGACGGGAGAACCACCATTACGACCACTCCTCCGTGACGCTGGACGTGCGCCCGTACTGGAGCCACACGCCGAGAAGCAGGGCCTCCGTGTCCATCGGGTTCGCCGTCTCCGCCGTCGGGTCGCGCTTCACCACGAAATGCACGAGGTTCCCCGCGCCGCGCGTGCCCTCCGCCGCTATCTGCCCCGTCGCGCCCGTGCGGTGAAGCTCGTTCACCTGCGAGAGATTGTCCGTGACGGTGACGTAGTTGGCGGGCGCAACCGTGATCGCGCCCTCGTCCGGCGTCGAGACTGCGCCGATCTTCCACGCCACGACCTCGCCCTGCTCGGCCTTCGTCGAGTCGAACGCTGTCCACATGAGCTTCGCGCGCACCGTTCCGCCGTCCCAGTCCTCCGGCATCACGACGGAGAACTCCGCGCCCTGCTCGGTCGTGTTCGAGAACGCCAGCGTGTCGCGCTTCACGTTCGTGAAGGTCAGCGCGCCCGGCAGCGCGCCGTTCGACGCGCTCGGCACCATCGCGCCCGCCGGGATGAAGATGTTGTCGTACCGCTTCGTGCCCATGACGAGCGCGGCGACCTGCGCGAGCGTCACCTTGCGGTAGGCGTTCTTGCTTGCGTCAAAGCAGTAGAGCGAGTCCGCGTCCGCTGCGGCGTCAACCGCCGTCGCTCCGGGAATGTCCACGCCCGCCGCGCTCGGCGGCACTGCCCATTGCCCGTTCGCGTTGAGGAACTTGTTTGCGGCGGCGTCGCCGCTGGCGGGGGCCGGCACGAGGCCGTGCGTTCCGCCGGAGCCGCCGTCGCCCGTGAAGTCCGTTGTGCCAGCCGGTTCCGCGAACGTGCCGTCTCCGCGAAGGAACTTCGCCGTGTCGTTCGGGAACTTCGGGCATAGCCCGTGCGCGGACGTGCTGGCGTTGAGGTTCGTGTTGTCTTCCGGCGCGGCGAAGGCGTCGAGCTTGAACGACGGGAGCTTGCCCATGAGCCACGTCCAAAGGCGCGTGATGAGCGCCTTCTTCCACGTTGTACCGCCTTTGAGGACGGTCAGCACGTCGCTGTCGCCAAGCGGCGAGTCGTCGCCGATCTCCTCGACGGCAGTGGTGTCCACGAGGTTGTTCAGCTTCGCCTTGTCGGCGGCAGACATCAGACCTGCGGTAGAAGTGGTCGCCGCGACTGGAATCGCCTCACGGACGGCCTTTTCCGTGGGTATCTTGTCGTCGCTCGCGTTGTCCTCGCTGGCAATGCCAGCAGAGGACGGCACGACGGAGAGTCCAGCTTTCATCTCGGAGCCGCTGCCCCATGTCGGGATTGCATCCTCCACGTGGCTTGAAGGCATCGACACGAAATTGTCAAGCGCGTCGCGGACGGCCTTCTCCGTAGGCACCGCGCCGTCGCTTGCGTTCGCCGCGTTGCGAACGGAGGTTTGCACGGTTTTTCCGCCCATGAGCGTGTTGCTCGCGCCCCACAGCGGGATGCTGCCTGTCGCGTGCTCGCCGGACGCCGTGACCGCGGAAGGGGATTGCGTGACGGCCGAGGTTATCGCCTCTCGGACCGCCGCCTCCGTCGGGACCTTCGTCGCGGACGGGTTCGCGCTGGCCACCTGCGTCGCGACGCCGTAGCCGGCCGTGAGCTTCTTCGCCGTGTCATCCCACGCGGGGATGTTGCCGGCCACGTGCGTCAAAGGCGCCGTCACGTCGCCGCCGCCCGCCGTCGCCATGAGCTGCGCGACCGTCGCCTTGCGCGCCACGCCGCCCTGCACGACGTAGATCACGTCGGCGGACGTGACGCCCTGCGCAGCCGTGCAGGCGGAGACGTACGCCGCGAGCTTGCCGAGAACGTAGTCCTTCAACGTGGAGAGAGAGACTTTCTTGCCTGACGCCGCCTGCACGACGAGCGCGAGGTCGCTGTCGCCGAGCGTCCCGGCGGCGCCGGCCGTCGAGAGCGTCAAGTCCGGCGTCACGGTCATGTTCGTCTGGAGCCACGTCTTGAGCGCCGTGAACGTGATTGTCTTGCGCGTGTCAGAGTCCTTGATCGCTATCACCTCGTTGCCGTTCGGCCCGGCGACCGCCGCGCGCCCGAACGCCTCGTTCATGATCGCCGCCGCGAGGTTCGCCGCCGTGACGGGCTTCAGCGCGCCGCCTTTCAGGATGTACACGGAATCGTTGTTCACGGACACGCCGTCCGCAGCCGTCAGCACGGCGATCTGCGCGAGAACGTAGTCCTTGATCTGCGAAACGGACATCGACTTCGGGCTTCCCGCGTCGGAGACGGGCACAAGCTCCCCGCCGCCCACGGACGTGTCCCGCGTCGCGTTGTCTATCGTCATGTCGCTCATGGCCTCAACCTCCCAAGATGTTTGCAGATGGCGCGCACGGCCTCGAACGCCCATTTGCCTGTTTCACACTCCAGAACCAGCACGGCCCACGCGCCGCGCACGCGGGGACGCCACACGGCGTTCCATCCGGGCGCGAACGCGAACGACGCGCCGCCCGTGCCAGCGATTGCCAGCTTCGCGGCGCGTTCAGCCGAGTGCGCCGTCCAGATCTTCGCCGTCATGTTCGCGGACTGCTCCGCGAGCGTGACGTGCAGCTCCGCGAGGAAACCGTCCATGTCGTCGCTCGCCGACACGCGGAACGGCCCGAACGCCACGCGGGACGCTCCCTCGCAGGCCACGGACGCGTCGAACACGCGCCACGCGCCGTCTGCGCATACGAACGCGGCCTTGTCAACGCCGCCCACCGTCATGCGGCACGCGGAGACGGGGCGCGTCGCAGTCGCGAAACCCGCAGGCCAGAAGGACGGCCTTTCGCCCAGCTCCACGTACCAGTCGGATGCGACGGTCGTGTTGCCGGTCGCCGGAACGTCCGTGAACACGTGAAGGGCGTCCGTCTCCGGGTCGTGGCACATGAACGAGCCGGAATATCCGCGCAGGCGCGGAATCGCGGAAGAAAGCAATACGGGATGCTCGCCGGGAACGACGCCGAACAGCCCCTTGTCGGAAAGGAAGTACAGGCGGCTGCCGGTGAAGCACCATGCCGCCGCGCCCGACACGCCGACCTCCGTGGAGACGCACGAAAGCGAGCCGTTGCACGGGTCGCCAGAAATGCACCACAGGGAGCGTGCCGTCGCGATGTAGAGATACGAGTCGTTCACGGGCATGAACGCCGTGATCGCGTCGCCCTTGCGCCCTGCGAGCGCGACGTTACCGGCACAGGCGCGCGCAACGTCCGCGATGTCCGCGCCGTAGTCCCAGTCCGCCGTGTCACCGAGGCGCGAGCAGAACCAGTCGGAACCCTTTGCCGCGAATAGCCGGGCGCGGTAGATCGTCGCCACGGTCACGCCGGTCGGCGCGTCTCCCTTCGACGCCGCGATGCCTGGCACGGCGTGCAGGTCGATGACGCGCGAGCCGTCGGGCGCGTAGAACACGGCGTCCGAAGAGAACGTCATTTCCTTGCCGTCCGGCCACAGCACGGCGGAGCCGTCCGGCCACAGCCAGCGTCCGCCTCCGTCCGTGGTCACGCCGGTCACGGCCTTCATGCCGGGACGCGAGCCTCCGCGCTCCCGCAGCTCGATGGGGCCGCGAGTGCGGACGTTCAGCGCATACGGCGATGCGTATGCGCGCGTCTGGCTTGCCGTGTCCGGCGTGGCGTCATGGTAGGCGGCGATTTCCTCGACGCCGCGCACGGGCCAGAGTATCTGCTTGGCCGTCGTGCGCATGGTCGGTTAGCTCGCGTGGGAGACGGTCTTCCATCCGGGCGTGGTCGTGCCGGTGGACACGTAGAGTCCGGGCGAGGTCGCGCCGGTGCGGATGAAGAGCTGGCCGACCACGTTCGCGCTTGCGGGCAGGCTGTCGCCCGTGCCCTTGAAGTACGCGCCGACGGCGTTGGCGATGGCGGTCTTGATCTCGCCGTCGTCCGCCGTGAGCGCGGTTGCGATGGCCTGCGAGATCGCCTGCGCGATGGCTTTTTCGACGTAGGGCTTCACGAGACGGACTGCATCTGCATTTGCTTCTGCCATGAGTTTCTCCTTTACAACGGATTCCCGTTGCGGGTTATGCGGAGTCCGCCTACGGTACGACGGCAGACAGTCGGAGGCGGAACGTAGTCCGGCCTGTCGCCCATGAATCCGTATTCCGCGCCGGAACGGGCGCGGTCCTTCGCGATCATCGAGACGAGGAGCGTCCTGAACGCCTCGGCGTGTATGCCGGCCTCGTCGTTGACGCGGCGCTCCGCCGATGCCAGGCACGACTCGGTGACGAGTTCCGCGAACGACGGCCCGCCGAGCGGGAAGGGCCTGTCGGCGGAGAGCCTGCCCGTGTCGGCCTCGCCCGAGAAGGTTAGTTCGTATGCGCGGTCGGGCACGGGGTAGAGCATCATCTCCACGTACTGACCCTTCGTGCCGAACGTCGCCTTGAAGCGGAAGGCGGCGCAGCGAGGCGCGCCCGTCCCGCCGCGCCTGCGGAACGCGAGAAGGGTGCCGACCGGCACGACGGTGAGCGGGCGCATTTCGCGGTCGTCGCCCGCAAAGTAGATGTCGCCCCTCGCCTTGCCGAAGCCGTCGGCCATGCGGTACTCGCCGACTCCGGCGGAAGTCTGCACGGAGCACGTCTGGCGGAGAAACGACCATTCGTAGGTCTCGTCAACGCCCTCGACCTTCGGCGGGTAGTAGAAATTGCGTATGCCGGACTGGACGCACGAATCGACCTCGGCGGTCTGCGACTCCGTGAGGTTCGCGGGGTCGTAGCCGAGGTATCGCGCGACGGCGGACTTCAATTCGGCGTAGCTGGCGGCGAGGGAGTCGCCGTCCAGCGTGACGGCCTCGCCGTCCATGACACACCAGTCGAGCGCGTATCCGGCGGACGGCAGCGGCGCGGAGAACGCCACGAGGAATCCGTCCTCCGTCGGCGTTCCCATGACGGCGCACGTGACGTAGGGCGAGTCCGCGTCCGGCAGACGAAGTGCGCACGTCACCTGCGAGGGGACGAAAGGCAGCGCGAGGCCGGAAACCTCCTTTTCGAGGATCCCGGCTTCAAGCGTCAGCGTTCCGCTCCTGAAGAACATGCTACTTGCCCTCCGGGGGCTTTTCATCCGGCGGTTTGCCACCGGCGGACTTCTTCTTGAACATGTCGTAGAGCATCGTGCTGCACACGATGGCGTCGAGCGAGAGCGGCGCGGGGCGCACGGCGTCCTGGCGGCGTTTCCACTCGTTGACGATTGCGGCAAGCTCCTTCGGAATCTCCTTGTAGCCCATCGCCTTCAGCTTTTCCTGTACAAGCTCGTCCATGCGGCAAATCTCCTTCGCGTGTGGGGTGTTTGCCCAGCCGCCGTCAAACAGGGGAGTGAAAG
The DNA here is from genome assembly GCA_946413265.1 of uncultured Lentisphaerota bacterium. Lineage (GTDB taxonomy): Bacteria > Verrucomicrobiota > Kiritimatiellia > RFP12 > UBA1067 > RUG572. The sequence continues at coordinate 96,164 of CAMKJU010000001.1, read as the reverse complement.
GCGGCGGCTGGGCGCGAGGCTTACGACTCGGACTGTCCCGCGCCGTATGCCGCTTCAAGCAGGTCTGCCTGCGCGAGTCCGGCTCCGCCGATGGTCTGGCGGATGACCGCCATGCCGATCACGCCGGACGAAACCGCCGTGGCGGTCTCCTTCCAGAGCTTCGAGCCAACGTCCGCCTTGTAGCAGAACAGCGCACGGTCGCCCTGGTCGATAGCGGCGTTCATGCGGATGCGCACGCCGCGCGAGCCGGGAAGGGCGATCTCGATGAGACGCCCGTTGCCGGGGTCGGCTGCGGGGTAGTTGCGCGTCGCGACGCCCGCGAAGGTCTGGCCGCTCGCGGTCGGGCGGACCACCTTGTTGTGGCGGTAGCCGTCGTAGTTGCCAGCCGTGCCGTGGCCGGTGTCGTACACGAAAGGCTCGCCCTCCTTCACCTCGTCGGAGCCCGCGTAGTACACGGCCTTGGTGATGAGGTCGGGGGAGACGGCCGGAGCATTTACGCTTCTGTCCATTTCTTCACTTCCTTTCGGTTAGCTGAGTGCCTTGTGGAACACGGCCTGCTTGCGCAGGTTCGTGCAGATCATGTTCACGCCGGCGTCGAGGAACACGGCGCGGACGTTGTGCTTGCCCGCGACGGTCTGCGGCGAGGAGACGTGCTGCTGCCAGCCCTTCATCACGCCGAGCGCGAGGTACTTCCAGTCCAGCATGTACACCGGGTCGGTCGAGTCCTCGTCGAGGTACGGCGCGTACACGATCGGATGCCCCTTGAAGAGCGTCTTGCCGTCCTTGCTGGCAAGGTCGTTGCCGAGGTTCATGTTCTGGGCCTCAAGGATCTCCTCGAACACGTGAATCACGTTGTCGTTCGTGTAGATGCCGTTGCTCGTCTTGCCGAGCGAAGGCTCCGCGTGGCTGATGGGCGAGCGGAACTGAGTCTTGCGGACGCCACGGCGCATCTTGCGCACGAGGTCGTCCTTCGCCACCGTCTCGTACTGGCAGCCCCAGTTGGCCCAGCGCGGGTACGCGGTGGACGAGATTCCGGCGCGGCCCTCGGAGAATCCCGTGGGGTTCTTGCCGTCGAATCCGCCGTTCGGATTCGTCAGCGCGTCGGCGTTGGACTGCTTCGTCACCCAGTAGGCTAGACCGTAGGGCGTCTTCTTGTCCGAGACGTCCTCGGGCTTGCCCCAGAGGGCGGGCTCCAGCAGCTCGTAGAACGACGTGATCATGCGGAGGTACTTGATCCGCACGTAGTTCGCGATCTCGATGGCGGGACGCTGGAAGATCTTCTCGCGCACGTCGAAGACGTAGTTGGCGTCCACGAAGCGCGGGCCGACCTTGCCCTTGGTCGTCGCGTCGTTGAGCGTCGCGCCGTCGTTCTCGTAGAGGCCGACGAAGCGGGCGGAGTGGTTGTGGTCGGTCACGGCGTCGAACTCCCAGTCGAGTCCGCCGGAGAACACCTTCTGGTGCTTCTTCCAGAGCTCGCGGACGGCGACGTAGTCCGTCAGGTCCGTCATGAGGTTCAGGAACGCGCCGCGCTTGATGAGATTGACCTGAGTGAGGTTCACCAGGTCGGTAATCTGGTCTGCGGTAAGCATGTCTGCTTTCCTTTCGGTTTTTAGATTCCAAACTTGGAGGAGATTTCGCTCGCCACCTCGGCGAGGACTTCATCCTCCGTCTTTTCCTTGCGCTTCCCGCCGCTCTCTCCGCCGGGGGGCGCGAGTCGGAGCGTCTTGCGCTGCTCCAGCTTCTTCGCCTTCTCGGCCTCCTTCGCGGCCTTCTGCGCCTCCTCCTCGGACTTGCCGAACTTCTCGCGGAGGGCATTGTTCTCCTCTCGCATGGACTTCAGCGCGTCTCCCATCTTCCGAACGACGGCACCTAACTTGACCAGCTTGGGGTCGAAGTCCTCGTCCTCGGTGAGTTCAGGGATGTCGAAGTCAGCGGTATCGCCGTCGCCGTCCTTCGGCTTTTCCTCGTTGTCCTTGGAAGTAGTCGTTGCGGGCGTCGCAGTGGCCTTGGCCTCCAGCGCGGCGCATACGCGCTCGAACACGCCCTTGTCGGTGAAGGCCCGTGCGTCCGCGACGGAGAGCCCGGCCTTGACGGCCCGCTCGATCTCGGCGTCGCCGACGGTGAAAGCCGCATCGCCGTCCCCGTCGCCTTTGTCGTCGGCGGGGGCGTCTTTGTGCGGCGGCGTGTCCGCCGCCTCGCCGGACGGATTCCCCTTGTTATCGGGGGCTTCCGTGCTAGCATCTATGGGCATTTCTTCCACGGCCTTTTGCACCTCGGCAGATAGTGTATCAAATTCGTGCTTGCTTGTGCTAGCACCTTCTTCATTTTTTTCCATTTTTTCTTTCTCCTTTGGCTGTCTTGAACGGTGTCTGTCAGAAAAACGACGAGTTGTCGTGCAGGCCACGGGCTTTCAGGGCCTTGCGGCGGTGCGATGCGTCGCGGTAGATCGGGTTCCCGTCCGCCGAAACCTCGGTGGGGACGCCCTTTTTGGCGAGGTAGCTGCGCAGCTCTCCCGCCTGCTCCGGGTTCACGCCGGAGGCGACGCACTCTATCGGCCATCCCGCGTGCGGGGCGACGAACGGGCGCTCTGCGGACAGGTCGCGCCGGTAGATGCGCCCCCTGTGGCGCACGGTCTTGGGGTGGCGGTTCATCGGGAACTGGCGCTGGATAACGTCGTCGCCGTTCGAGTAGCAGTAGATCGGCATTACGTCATGCTCCTTCCAGCCGAGAGAGCGGCCATTTCCGCCGGCTGCGCCCCGCCGCCCAGCAGCGTCTGCATGAGCGCGGCGTCGCGGCCCTGCCTCGTAGCTCCGGGCCGGTTCACGCGCTCGTAGGTGCGGCGCGTCACGGGGGCCTTGGTCGATACGTACTCCGGGCGCGGGCTTCCGCCGGACGGCTGGCGCTCGTCCTGCGCGGCGTCCGGGAACACCACGAAGTCCGACAGCTCCGACAGGTTGGCGTTGCGCCCGACGTACTCCAGTATCGCGTGGGTGTCGAGGTACGCGCCCTGCGCCTCCAGCTGCGGCATGAGCGGGAGGATGACGCGCTCGTAAACGGACATGAACTTCTCCATGCGGGCGGAAGGGGAGTCGTCCTGCATCGAGAAAACGTCGATGTCGAAATTGTAGTCGAGGAAGTCGCCGTCGCGCGTCTCGGGCGTCCACGCCTTCGTGATCGCGAGGCTCCCGTCCCGCGTCGCGCTCTTCACGACGGTGCGCTCGCGCACGGGGTCCGTCCACACGTACCACGCGAGGCGGCGGAATATCGCCTTGGCGAACTCAACGGTCGCGTCGCTCATGGCGCGGATGCGGACGGACGACGCCTCGCTGACCAGCTTCTCCTGTGTGGCGGTGTCCGTCTGCGGGGAAAGCCCGCCCAGCGAGTCGAGGTTCCCGGCGATCACGGAGTGGATGTCGCGCACCTGCATGGCGAACGCGAGGTTGGCGGAATCGACTCCACCCAGGGCGATCTGCTCCGGCTTCGGGCCGTTGTAGCGGAAGCCCTCGCCGTCCGCCGCGCGCTTGAGGCGGGCTATGTCCTCGTCGTTCCCGCCCGCGAACGCGGCCACGGTCTTACGCGCCACGGCCTGCAACGCCAGCTTGCGGAAAAGGGTGTTCTCAAGCTCGTGGAGGTCCTTCCAGACGTTCACGGGCGGCATCGGCATAAGGTTGCCAGGCACGTCCGAGAACCACAGCTTGATGTACGGGCTTCCCTCCGGGCCGTCCCACGGCTCGTCGCGGAGGACGCGCCGAGACGAGACGGCGTAGGTGACGAGGCGGTTCTCGCGCACGAGGTACACGTCGCGGAGGAGAACGCGCCCGTAAAGGGGTTCGCCGTGCTCGTGTACGGTGAGGGAACGCGCCTGCGCCTGCCCGTCCGTCGAGTCGCCGGAGTATTCGTCCTCGTCGAGATCGACGCCGTACAGATCCTTGATCTGCGCCGCGTCCATCCAGTACTCGTTGCCCTCGTACTGCACCTCGTCCCACGAGCGCGCGGACATGTCGCAGAAGTAGTCGTCGAGCTGCACAAGCGAGACGAAGGGCTCGTCGCCGATCTTCGCGTTGTCGTTCGTCGCCCCGATTCCGACCTTGACGATGCCGATTGCGAAGATCGCCTCCAGCACGGCGCGGCGGAGCGTGGTCGAAAGCCCGATCTCGCCGGGAAGCTGGTTCAGCACCACCTCCATGTCGGCGGCGAACGGACGGAGCGACGGCACGGCGGTCGTGACAAGGCACTTCGGCGAACTCGCCGCGAGCAGCCGCACGTAGATCGTGACCGCAAGCTCGATCAGGTTCACCGGCGTCGCGGGGCACGGGTTGTCCTTGACGTAGTGCGAGCCGCAGAACGACTGCACGGCGGCGACTCGCTCGTCGCGCGTCTTTTCAAGCTGCTGGCACGACCACTCTATCGAACTGTTTATCTTCTCGATGTCCATCGCATCCTCCGTTTGGGAAAGAGCGCCCGCCGCCGGACGGGTGGGGTGTAGGGACGGCGGCGGGCGCAAGCGTACTACTTGGCGGGCGCAGAGCAGTCCACGCAGTCGTTCGTCGAGGCCGCAGCAGCCGCCGTGGCCGTTGTCGTAGCCGCAGTCGTTGTCGTAGCAGCTTTCGCCGTGGCCACGCCCGTGCTGGAGGGGTTGTACGCGGCAGCCGCGATCTGCGCCAGCTGGACGAACGCAGTCGTGTAGGTCTGCATCGTCCTGTTGAACTCCTCCGACGGCGAGGACTTCATGCCCTCGGCTTCAAACATGAACTGGCCGTCACCCGTCATGCCGCCTTTGATGCCGGTGGATTCCGTCTTCAGCCAGTGGTCGTTTTCGTAGATGCGGTACGAGACCTCTCCCTTGTCGTTTTTCTCGTACTCGATCTTCTTCACGCTGCACCCGACGATCGACACGACCGCCGCAAGCGCGACGCACGCACTAATCAGCTTCTTCATTCTGTCTCCTTTTTTTGGTTGTTGTTTTTACGGTTGTAGCAGTCCATCCAAGCCTTCCAGCCGAACGGGCCATCTACAAACCTGTAAAGCAGCTTCGCGACCGCGTATGCGCGGTATCGCTTCCAGTTCCACCATGCGTACTTCGCCGCCGCGCACTTCCGGCAGTTGGCGAGGAACTCCTCGTTCGCGTAGTGGAACGCCCCGTCCGTGCCGTCTGAAGCGTAGTTGCGCATGTCGTGGACGAGCGCGGCAGGCTCGAACACGCCCAACCAGCTCGTGATCTTGTCGCGCAGTTCCGCCGGCAGGTATTCAGGGCCGATGCCGTTGTACTCCCGCGCCACGACCCTGTCGGCGAACCCGGCGACGAACTCCATTCCGTCGAGGTCGGCTACCACAGCGTCGTGCCAGAGCCTTTCGATTACTTCGATTGGTTTCACGTCTTCACTCCTTGTTTCTTCCTTCAAGCAACTACGCGGACGGGCTAGGATGGAAAAATTGCCTTTCAAAGTCTGTCCGCGTTCCGGGCACCCGCCCGAAATCAACTTGCCCCTCCGCTTCGCCAGAAGCTCAGCAGCTTCATAGCCGTGTCGTTCCCGAAGAGAAGGGCGATCAGCAGCAGCAGGCCAATCCCCGCGAGTATCATCCCCTGCCTCTTCACCCTCATGCCGGTCTTGCACTGGCAATCGACGACGGCGATCATCGCGCTCACCATCGCGTCGTTCAGCGCATCCGCCGTCTTCGCGGACTTCAGCTGCGCCTTCACCATGTCGCGTGTCACCTCGTCCATCTAGCGCGCCTCCTGTCCTGCGTTGACCGTCACTGAAACCGTGTTCGTGGTCTGCTGTTCCTGCAAGCGGCGAAGCCTCGCCTCGGCAAGCGCCTTCGGAACGCCCTTCGTGAGCGTGGTCTTCAGCCGTGCGTTCGAGTTCGACACGGCGACCGCAGGCGGAACGTACGGAGCCGTGAACGTGAAAGACTGGCCGTCCTCGTGCGTCTCGGTCTTCACGAGCGTCGTGCCGTTCGTCACGACAGTCTGGAGCTTCAGCCCGCCGTGCCAGGCACGGCGTCCGGAAGGGGTCTCGCAGTCGCGGTGGTACTTCCTGTTCACGAGCTGCAACGCGGCAACAAGCTCCGGGCGCGTCCATGTGTTCGTGGATCCGTCGGAGAATAGCGTCTCAACGACCACTTCTGTGCCGTTCGTGCCGTCCGGCACGGCGACAAAAGGCGCGAGCGCAGCCGCAAGCGCGAGAGCGCAGATGCACGTCCTACTGTTCATCTTCATCGTCCTCCTTCTTTTTCGGGTTTGGCGACGGCGGGGCGATTGTCTCGCCGTCAACCTCGATTGTAGTCCTGATCGGAATCAGGCAGCGGTTTTCAATCCTGTCGGTCATCCACGTTGACTGCCAGACGCCGTTCATGTGGATTACGGGGCCCGGCGTCCACGTGGTGTAGCAGTACCAGCGGTTCGAGATCGCGTTCTCAAAGGCGAAGTCAAGCTGGTTCGGGAAATCGGCGAGCGTGGCCTCGTAGACCGTCACCATGTCCTCCTCGTTCGTCGAGCCGTCCGGCCAGTACGAGAGAAAGATCGGCGCGTCCTGCGGAATCAGGTACGACGTGAACGCGACGTGTACGAGGTCGTTTGTCACGTAGGAACCTGCATCTACGAGGTACGCAACGCTCATGTCCGTGCGCGGGAAGTTCACCTGCCGCGTGCCCTTTCCGCCGCCGTAGAACACGGCGAACACAACGACGAGCGCGGCGGCCGCCGACGAGCCGACCCACTTCTTCAGCCTCGCCGCCGAGTCGCGCAGCGCGTATGCCGAGTAGCCAAGCGCGAAGAGCGCGAGGACGGACACGCCCGCGATCATCACGGACACCTGGAACGCATCGACGACGCTCTTCACGGCGTGACCTCCATCGTTACGGAGCCGTTGTTGTACACGAACCTCACCTTGTGGATGCCGTCTGTGCAGTAGATGCCGCCGTCGGCGGAGATCGGCGCGGAGTTCTTGATGTACGTCTCGCCGCCGACCTCGTACTCCGCCTTGACGAACATGCGCGTCAGCGCAGTCTTGCCCCACACCTCCGCAACGTATGCGCCGGAAGAGCCGGTCCACGACACGTTGGCCGCGCAGTCTGCGGAGGTCTCGTCGTGCCAGTCGCCGAGTTCGAGCGCCGTGCAGATGTTCAGCGTCGGGTGCGACTCGCTCACGACGGAGTACCTGATGTACATGTGCGTGACGCCCATGATGTTACTCACAGCCGGCTGCTCGGCGTTCGCGCCGATGGTGCGCTTGTTGCCCTTGACTATCTCCAGGAGCGAGTTGCCCTCGTCGTCAGACACGCGGAAGAAGCCGTTTGTCAGGTTTCCGCCGGTCTCCGTGACGAGGCCGTTGGACTCCAGCACCCATATCGCGCCGCCGCTCGTGACCGTGCGCTGGTAGGCAAGCCCCGCCGCTATGGCGATCTTCGGGCTGCTTATCCACGTGTAGCCGTCCGGCGCGTAGTTGCCGCCGTGGCTGTCGTAGTAGCCCCATGCCCTGTCGGCCTTCTCGTCGAGAAGCACATCTATCTGCGACTTGCCGTAGTAGTTCGCAGGCAGGTAAGTGCCCGTGAGCCATTCCCAGCGCGTCAGCTCGTTCCACACGACCTTCCACCAGTTCGAGCCACCCTCGTCGATGCGCTGCTGGAAGCTCATGGAAGGCATCGACACGCTGGAGTCGTAGTTCGTGATTACAACCTTCGCGTCGTCGCCCTGCAAGTAGGAGATTGCCGTGCTGGCCTTCGCGTCAACGTTCGTCGCGAAGTTCGCGAGCGCGGAGACGGTGTACAGCTTCGCGTACTCCGAAAGGTCTGGGGCAGGAATTACGATGCCACGCACAGCTTCTTCGATGTCGGACGTAGTAGCGAGAAGGCCGCTGCTGTTCGGAAATGTGAAATAGTACGTGTTCCCGGCCTCGTTCAATCGCTCAATGTACGACGGAAACACCTTCAGGTGAGAATACGCGCCAACGACCTCGAACCCCGGCGTCAACGAATTTGCCGGATTCGACAGCCTCACGTACGCGCCATCGCCGCCAACAGTTATGGAGCCGGTCATCGTTCCGCCCGACAGACGCAGAAAGTCGTTAGTCTGTGCGGCGGCCGACATCGCGGCGTTGCTTACTGCGGAATAGTTCCCCGGCGCGGGCGACAGCTCCACGATCTTCGCGTCCGTCTCGGACTTCGTGTACGTGTCCGACTTGTCGGCCTTGCCGCTGATGTCCTGGTGCGTCCGCAGGAAGCCGTTCGTCGGGAAGAACCCGTCCGGCAGGTTCGTTATCGAGTGGCCGTCCGCGTTCAGGTCGCTCGTCAGCCTCCCGTTGTGTATCAGGTACTCGCGCACGCCCATGCCGAGAAGAGCGAACACGCCAGCCATGAAAAGCACTCCAAGCACTCTGTCTTTCATCACTTCCATCCTTTCCCGAGGCCCGCGCTCCACGCGGGCGAAAGCCCGATTTCGTCCTTGCCCGCCGCCGCGAGCCGCGCGGCCGCCATGCGGCCCGCCACCGAGTCCGGCGGCACCTCCCTCGGCTCGCCGCCGGAGGGAAGCTCCACCTCGCCGAGCATGAGGTTCGCGAGCGCGTCCGCGATCACGATGTCGCCGTGCGCCGTCCTCGCGCCGGACGGGTCCTGCGAGTTGAGCGCCGCCGAGTGCTCGATGTCTCCGCGCGGCGAGCGCACGAACTGTAGCGACTCGTCCATCGCCCGCGCCGAACGGTTTATGATCTTCGCGTCGCCTATCGCGTCGCGGTACTCGATCAGGAGCGACGACTTCGCCTCCGGGTTCAGGTAAACCCCGTACTCGTCAACGCGCTCCTGTGAGATCTTCTTGTCCTTCAGCCGCCTGTAGAGCGGCGGGTGGTCGCCGTCCTGGACGAAACGCTTCAGGAACTGCTTGCCCGTCGGCCCGCTCGCGTCCGGCACCACCGTCGCGCCGTTGAAGAACCTCGCGAGCGCTATCACGTACACCGCGAAGTCGCGAGGCTCCATGTTGGGGTCGGCGAACTCCGCCCACTTCTCCCGCGTCGCCTCGTCGTACACCGCAGCGGCGGAGTTGCTCGCGCCCGTGCCAGCCGACACGTCCGCGCCGATCACGAAACGCCTGTCCTCGCCGTAGGTGCCGTCGCGCCCAAGCGGCTGCCAGAGCGAGAGCCTGCCCTTCGGGTTCGGAACGAAACGCAGCGGCTCGCCCGTAGTCAAATCGTACTCCAAATCGCCGACCAGCTCCGCGTCGCGGCACCACGCCCGCACGTACGCCTGCACCGCCGCCGCGTCGAAGAACTGGTAGCCGGAGCCGAGGTAGTCGATGTCCAGCTCCTGCGCGATCTCCTGCTCGGACGTGGCCCTCGCCCGCTGCCGGTCGTACCACGGCGAGCGCAGCTTCCCGTCGAGCTGGAAGGGGTACTCGTCCGGGAAATCGACGACGCGCCGCTTGCCGGTTCCCTTCTCCTTCACGTCCACCTTGCCGCGCCACGAGTCGAGAAGGACGAGCTTCCCGTTCTCGGACTTGTAGAGTCCCCGCGACTTCTCCGGGTGCTGGCTCCAGTGCATCCGCACGATCTCGGTCTCGCCGTTGTGCATCAGGTCGTAGAAGGCGTTCCCCACGCCCCTCGGCGTCGAGTTGAATATCCGGCTGTCGGTCGCGTGCTGCGTCGAGGTGTTCGCCTTGTAGCCCGCCGCCACGTCGAACGCCGCGTACTCGTCCATCAAAATGAGCGTCCGGCGGTCGCCGCGCGCCACCTCGCCCGTGGTCGATTCCCCGTCGATCACGCTCCCGGTGTCGCGGTTCTCGAAGTGCATGGACGTCCGCACCGACGAGCGCGGGCGCAGCCACCTCGGCTGGTGCAGCTGGAGGTAGTCGATCTTCCAGAAGAGGCTCTTCGGGTCGCCCGGCGCGTCAACGTAGTCCTCGTTGCGGCTGACCACCAGGGCCGTTATCCGCATCTTCCAGAACTGCCACAGCCACGTGATCGCCGTCAGGTTCACCCAGCTCGCGCCCATGTCGCGGCTCTTCTCTATCCCAACGTCCCGGTGCGCGAACACGCACTCCAGTATCTTCGTGATCGCCTCGTCCTGGAACGGGTACGTCACGAAGGGTATGTCCGGCGCGTCCGTCTTGCGCGGGTCGAACGTCCACCCGAACCCGTTCACCCAGAAAAGCGGGTCGTCCGCGCATTGCGCCCGTATCTCCCGCGCCGCCGCCGGGTCGTGCGCCCCGTCCCACAGGAGGCGCATCCTCGCCCTGCGGTTCAGCTCCATTTCCTTCGGGAGCCTGATCGCGACGCGCTTCAGGATCTCCATCACGCCACCCCCTCGGACTTCAACGCCTCAAGAAGCCGGTACTCCCGCTCTCCGGCGAACTCCTCGTCCCCCGTCTCCTCCTCCCGCGCGCCGTTCGGAAGCTGGCGGACCACCGCCTTCGAGATCACGTCCTCCGCGAACGACGGCGAACGGCGGCACATCAGGTACAGGCTCCACGCCTTCGCCGCCGGAGCCGTCTCCGGCCTCACCTGCGACGGGTCGAGCGCAAGCATGTCTATCACCCAGTCGAGCGCCTTCACCATCGTGCAGCTCTTGCCGTCGAAAATCTCCAGCGGAACTCCACCGGCCGGCGGACTTGTCGGCAATCTCATGTTGCCAGAACCCGAAACCGACGTGGACGGCACCGAAACCGCCTCCTTCGCCTTCGCCGTCGCGCCTTTTTTGTGCGGAACCCTCGGCAACCCCGCCAGATCAGGGCAGAACTTCGCGACGGCAAGCCGCTCCGCCGCAGCGGGGGTGTTGCCCTCCTTCTGCGCGTTGTCGCGGAACAGGCAGAAATCGTTCCACGTTCCCTCGGCCAGCAGCCGGGTCTTGACCTCTGGATTCACTTTTGCCACGGCGCGAATATGATAGCACATGATAGCACCCAAAGGCAAGAGGGGACTCGTTTTTTCCAAAAAATATATTTTTCGGCGGGGGACTCCCGCAAAACGGGCGCGCGGGGGCGGGGGGTAGCATAGGGGGACCCAACGCGAAACGGGCGGGGGGCGTGGCAAAGATTTTCGGCGGCGCGGGGTCGATGCGTTCCATGCGGCGTCCGCCCGTCCTTCCGCCCTCGTCCGCCTTCGTTCGCGCTTGTTCGACCGCTCGTTTGCGTGAGTCATTGAACCATGCGCCCACTTGGTATCATCCTCAACGCCGTGATTCTGCCATGCGTGACCCTCATGCGGGCATCTGGCACGGGCTGGCACGGCTGGCACGGCGGATGGAAGGGCGGAATCGACTGGGAAAAGGGCAGGTCGCGCGCACGGTCCCGGTGCAACCTCGTCCTACCCGTCGGCACCCGTCGGGGCGGGGCTGGTCGAGGCGAGTGTCGATGCGTGGGCCGGGCTGGCAGTCGAGGCACGGGCTGGCATGAGTGAGGCGAACCAGGTGCGAAGCGTCGAGGCTGGCGGCATGGCACCGAGACTGGCATGGTGCAACAGGCGTTTTCAATTTTCAAGCGGGGGTATACACACACACACATACGCGCACACGTTTACACCTAAAAAATAAGAGAGAGATATATATGAAGGTTGAACGAAGTGGGAAAACCCCAATGTTTACAGGGATTTCGCGTTCAAATCGTGGCGTTGAAAAAAAGTTGAAAAAGTGCTAACACCCGCTTGACAGAACCGAGGCAACTATGGTATCATATTCGCGCAAGGCCAGAAAAGGCTTTGAAATCAACGGTAAATCAAGAGAGGAAGTTGAACATGAACGAGTACGAAAACCTAGGCACGAGCGAGCTGCGGAAGCTCATTCGCGAACGGGGCATTGGCTCCGGGCTGGCATTGTCCAGCGCGAACAAGGACACGTGCATCCGCCTTTTGAAGGGCGAGCTCACGTGGGACGCTTTTCTTGCGTCCCAAGGTGCTAGCACCTGCAATCACGCGGCGGCGGCTAGCAACGCTGGCAACGAGGGCGCGATCTCGCAGATCGCGGCAGGGCTGGCGGCGCTCATGCCGCAGCAGAAGGTTGACATGGACGAGGTGCGGAAGCTGGCAGTTGACGCCGGGCACGACGCCGCGATACACGCCGTCGAGTCCGTCGTGAAGGCCGAGCTTGACGCGAGGCTGGCGCCGATGAAGGTCGTGGTCGAGGACAGGAAGGCCGGGGAAACGCGCGACCTGGGCGTAGTCCACAAGCGCTTTCCGCTTCTCCTTCAGATGTACCAGGCACGCGACAAGGACGGGTACGTCCCGCCGATCTACCTGTACGGGCCCGCGGGCACCGGCAAGACTACGACGGCCAGGAAGATCGCCGAGGCGCTTGGGCTTGAGTTCCACTACAACGGCGCGATCGGCAACGCCTACGAGCTCTCCGGGTTCATCGACGCGGGCGGACGCTACCAGGAGACGCCGTTCTTCAAGGCGTACTCGCGCGGGGGCGTCTACCTCTTCGACGAGCTGGACTCTTCCATGCCTGGTGCGGTGCTGGCGTTCAACGCCGCGCTCGCGAACGGCCACGCGGCTTTCCCGGTTGGCAACGTGAACCGGCACCATGACTGCATCATACTGGCCGCTGGCAATACCTGCATGAGGGGCGACGGCAACATGGCCGGTTTCCAGCGCATCAAGCAGGACGCCGCCTTCCGCGACCGCTTCACCTATCTTGAATGGCCGATTGACGAGGCGCTGGAGTCGAGCATGGCGGCCGCGTACGGCGACGAATGGGGCTGGCTGGACATGGTGCGCAGGTATCGCCGCAACGCCGAGCGCGCCGGTATAAAGGACTTCGAGGTGACGCCGCGCGCCGTCGATAGGGGGCTGGCCATGCTCAAGGCCGGGGTCGATCTCCACGAGGTGATAGAGTCGTGCGTCCGCAAGGGGCTCAACGCCGACGCCTGGAAGAAAGTCGAGGGCTGAACGATGAGAAGGAACGGAATAAAGGATCCTGCGAGTTCGCTCAACTTCACGTTCTTTGACTCCACGTCCGAGTTCGCGGACGTGTGCGCCGGGCCGAAGGTGAAGCCGCACGCCGTGAGAATCGGACGCGACGACTGGGCCGGGGGCACGGTTGACGCCGCGCTGGCATTTGCCAGGCACGGCGACATGGAGTATGTCTCCGAGGCCGAGCGCCTTGTCGAGAAGATAGACTCCGAGCTTGACACCGAGGGCATGAGGCCGATGTGGACGCCCGCCGTCGTGGGCTCGTTCCCGCTCGTGCCCGCGTTCCTCGCGGGAACGCCCGAGTCGATGATCGCCCGGACGGACGTCCCGGACGCGCGCGGCGACCTGGACCTGTGGGTCGAAATGGGCTGTTCGGCGAACGTCAAGCAAAGGGACATGCGCCGCCGTGGCGTATGCGTGCTGGCGGCGGCAATGGCCCTCTCGCGCGTGCGCAACGTGAGGATCGTGTGCTTCACGGCGTTCAAGTACGGCAACATGGCAATCCCGCTCCGCTGTCCGATGGACATATCCGAGGCGTGCGGCATGATAACGCAGACATCCGTGACGCGGCGGCTCATGTACGGGTATTCGTGCTCGATACAGGACTCGTCGATTCCCTGGGCGAACTGGGGCGTGAAGTCTCACGACGCGGAATGCTACCGGCGCGTTCTCGTGAAGTACGCGGAAATGCCGCCGGACGCGGAGCTCGTCACCATGCAGCGGCTGGAAAACTGGGGCGAAATGGACGACGCGGCGCTCGTGGACACGATAAACAGGATGCTGCGCCGCGTGGCGGGGAAGGAGGAAGCGTAAGAAATGCCGAAACGCGCCGGGCCTCTCTCCGGCGCGTCGCTGCGGGATGGCGGCCCACGGCCCGACGATGGCAAGCCGAACCAAACAGGAGAAAAACCATGGACTATGAACTGATAGAGGCTATAGTGGTGTGCGCGTGGCTCATGTGGCCGCTCGCGCTTGAAGTGATCGACTGCGTGAAGGGCGCGGGAAGGGAGGACGCATGAAAGACGCTCGTTTCAAGAGGCTTGCAAGCCTTTGGTTGGCGCTCACGTGCGCGTGTGTCCCGCTGGCCGCGTGCATTGCGCTGTCGGCGTGGTGCGGCGTCGCCGCTCTTGTCTGCGCGGTGACCGCGCTGTGCGTGGGCGTCGCGCTCTCGATGAAAGGGGGTGTCGCATGAACCCGGATGGAACGAAGATAACGGGCATGATCGAAGTCTGCTCTGGAGTCAATGGCAATGCCAGGTTCGACTACGAGATCGACCTGGAGACCAACGCCGTGACGTACATCACCAAGTGCAACCGCAAGGACTGGCCGGGCTGGCTGGACGGACGCGATACGCGCTGGGGCGTGTACGCCGACGCAAGGCGTTTCTACGAGAGTTGCCGCGATCTCGTGGAGAACGGAACACTACACGGCTAACAGGAAAGGAACAGAACAATGACGAACATCGAACTGAACGCATACCATGCGGTTATCTCGCTCTCGCAGTCTGCGAAGCGGATAGCGGACGCATTGGAGTCTCTCTTGAAGCTGGCAACCGACGACTGCGCCGCGCGCGCGAAGGATGAGGAGGTGAAATCATGAAACGAGCTGTGCTGATATGCTGGACTTCGCGCGGGTACTGCTGTTTCCACGGCGAGTATCCTTCAATTGCGGAAGCGAGGCGGACGGGGCAAAAGTTGAAGTCGGACGGGTTCTGCTTCTCGTTTGACGTGTCGCCAGTTGCGACGGAAAGGAGCCAGGCATGAAGGAGTTCATTGTCTATACCCACGCGGGCGAGGAGCGCACGGTCGCCAAGAGCGCCGCGAAGGCCCTCGCGAACGTCAAGTACAGGTACAGGAAGATGGGCTTCTTCGGCCCGTACACCTACTGGGAAGTGAAGGAGGTCGCCTGATGATGCCGGGAACGCGCAGAAACCGCGTCTCCCTGCGCCTCGGCATGACGGGGGTTAGAATCCCCCGCCATGTCGGGACGTGGCGTGTGACGGCGAGAATCGAGGCCACGGGGCCGGACGGGAGCCCGTGCGCCGTCTATGCCGTGAAGAGCGAGCGGCTTGAATCCGCGCCGCGCATGGCCGTGACCGAGCATGGATCCGTCATTTGTGTTAAACTATCCGCAGCCGACTGGCCGGACCAGCTCAAGGCGGCGGGCTACGATACGGAGGCAAGATGAGACAGGCAATCATATACACGCGCTTCTCTCCGCGCGCGAACGCGGACAGGTGCGAGTCGTGCGAGGTGCAGCGCGACTACTGCGAGAAGTACGCGGCGGCGCACGGGATGGAGGTCGCGGCGTGCTTCGACGACCCGGACGTGTCCGGCGCCGACGAGTTCCGCGAGCGGCTGTGGCAGGCCATCGAGGCGGTGCCGAAGGGCGGCGTGCTGCTCGTGTACAAGCGCGACAGGCTCGCCCGCAACGTGTACCTCTCCGAGCAGATCAACCGCGCCGTGATGAAGCGCGGCGCGTCGATAGAGGCCGTCACGGGCGACGTGCAGGGCGATTCCGACGAGGCCGTGATGATTCGGCAGATACTCTCCGTGATCGCGGAGTACGAGCGGAAGATGATCGCGGCGCGCACACGCCACGCGATGCGCTTCCACCAGTCGCAGGGCCGCCGCATGGGCGCGGAGTGCCCCTACGGCTGGCAGCCGGACCCGGCTGACGGCAAGCGCATGGTCCCGTGCCAGCGCGAGCGCGACGTGATCGACGAGATACGCGCCAGGCGCGCGGACGGGATGCCGTACCACGCGATAATGACGTGGCTCAACGCCGAGCGGCGCGACCTCGCACGGCACGGCGCGTGGAACGCGAAGACCGTGCGCAAGCTGTGCCTAGCGAATTAGCTAGGCGGCATATCCAATCGGCTAACCCTCCCGCGTGAAGACGAGTTCGACACGCGGGTTTTTTGCGTCCACGTAGAACTCCGCGCCCTCGGTGCGCAGGTGGGCGCGGTCGTCGTCCGGCACGAGACCGGCCAGCACCACGCCGTCGTATGCGGGCTTCAACATGGCAAGGTGGTTCACGTCGTCGCGCCGACGCGCCGTTTTGTGGTAGAACAACGCCTTGACAGCGCATTTCTCCCATGCCATGCCCGCAGCCGCCTCAACCGTCGCGCTCTCGGCGAGTTGTTTGTACCGTTTTGCGGCCGCAGCGCGGGCGAAACGCCCTCCGCGCGTCCCCGCCGGGCAGTTGGGCGAGAGGACGCGCGGCGGCAGCGGCAGCACGATTATCACGCTCTCAGGCGTCCGTGATTCTCTTGAAGTACGTTCCATCCTTGCACCTCAGAAACGGCGGGATTGACCGCGAGCAATGATGCGTCACGTCGCAGTTGAACGAGCAGTAGAAGCATTTCGACAGCATGTAGCTCTTCGCATGGCACACGCGGTAGATGTGGCCACGGTATATTACTGTCGGCCATTTCTCCTTCACGATTCGGCCCTCCTCGCCTCGATGATCTCCTTGACGCGCTCCTTCGAAAGCCACTTCGTCGCCCATACCCAGATGCGCCAGCCGTGTTCGCTCGCGGGGCCGGACACGATCATGCCTGCGTCCGCGAGGTCGTCGAGGTAGTCGTTCCGCGCCCGCCTGTCCTTCACCCATTGAGTCTTGCGCGTAAGCTCCGACTTGCTCATGCCCTCGCCCTGCGTGTTCGCGACGAGCTTGTAGATGCGCTGCTTGTCGTGTTCCCACCCAGTCTCGGCCACGTTGTTGTGGACAGCTTCTGACAACCTGTAGATAAGCCATTCGACGAGCTGGCAGCCGTACTCGGCCTCGGCCTTGCCGATCTCCATGCCGTCGAAGTTCTCGCCGCAAGCGACGATGAGCGCGATGCGCCTTGCATTCTCCAGCGCCTTGCCCCACAGGTAGTTGCACACGTCGCCCGACTTGTCGGCCTTCAACATCCGCTCGTGCGCCTTGTGCCCGAACTTCGCGAACACGTCGAGCGCGTCCGGCGCGGTCGGCACCACGATCTGCCAGGCACGGGCGTGGGCGAGGTTTCCCGCGCCCTCCGGCGGCGGCACGACTCGGGAGTACCACGCCTGCACGAGCGTCGCGATGTGGTCGGGCACCGTCGATTCGCGGGTGAACCTGTATTCTGGCCGCGTGTCGGTGATGAACACGAGGTTGCGGGCCGTCCATCCTCCCTCCAGCTCCTCCCGCGTCATGTTGTCGAAGAGTATCTGCGGGCTCGTCACGCCCCAGATGCAGACGCACGGCTGGTCGATCTGGTTCGCCGGGCCGCCGGTGACGCGCTGCTTGCCGATGTAGAGAGAGTTGGCCGCGCTGAACAGCTTCATGAACATGGGCACGATTGTCTTCAAATGCGGCGTCGTTCCCTTCGCCTGGTTGATCGTCCGAAGGAAGTGCCCCACCTCGTCCATGACGAACAGCTTTGACGGCGACTCCTTCAAGCTGATCTCAATCGCCGTGTCGCTCGTGACCTCGCCGCCGAGCAGTCCCTCGCACCTCGCCGCCTGTATGATTCTCGCTATGCACTTCGCGGCGTGGTCCTTCCCCGCGCTGGAATGGCCGACGCCCATGCCGTAGATGTTCGTGCGCCCGTTCGACTCGTCCTTCACCTTGCGCCCGAACAACGCGCCGCAGAACACGAGCGATGCGCCCAACGCCAGCACGGGCTGGTAGCATCCAGCCGTGTCGTTCATCCACCGGCAGATGTCGCCGACGAGGCCCGGCGGGTTCAGGAGTTCCTGCGGGATGTCCGTGAGCGGTGCCGTGACGAGCGTCGATTCCTCGGCCTTGTCCGCCTTGCGCTCCGGCGGCGAAAGGAAGCTCTCGGCGAGCGCGGCACCGGCGAAGTCGAGCGCGTCGTCCGCCGCGTTGAACTGCGTTTCCTTCAAGAGCCAGCCGTCTTCCTTGACTGGATGCCTACGCGCCTCCGCGACCTTGCGCTCGAAGTCCTTCCTGTCCCTCGCGCTGCCCGCGTCCCACGGCGGAGAGCAGCGCGGGTTGTACTCGCTCCACAGGAGCTGCAACGCCTCCGCGTCCGACAGCTTGAAGCCGACCACCATGGCCTGAGCCGCCCATAGGAGCGCGTTGTGCCCGCCCATGCCCTGCACAGCCGGGTCGCATTCGCGAAGGTACGCGCGCGCCCTGTCCGCCACGCTCGAAGCCGGCTGCGGCTTGGGCATGTCCCACGGCATCGGAAGTCTCGCGCCCGGCGGCTCTGGACGCATGGAGTCCGGGTATTCCGCGAGATCGTCAAGCCCGTGCGAATGTCCGCCCATGACGTACTGCTTGCCGTCGATCACGGACGGCGCGAGCACGATGTAGTAGCCGGTGCCGCGTATGTCGATGCCCGGCATGAAATTGTTCTTGTTGCGCGGCGGCTCCTTCTTGTCCGCATACGGGTCTCCGTTGACCGTGTACAGGTAATGCCGTCCGCCGCTCGGCGTGTCCTGGTAGATCGTCTCCGGCAGCGTGATGTTCATGCCAGCAAGCGACGCGAACCCGTCCACTCCCGCTTTGTGCCCCACGTCGATGTCCACCACCCACACGCCGCTCGGCTCGCCGCACGCAAGCCCCACGTTCGCGTCCGGGTGGACGTTCCACCACGCCCGTATCGTCTCGGGGTTGTCCGTCGCGTCCTTCACGCCGTTCGTGCCGGGGAAGGGTATCTTCGTGTTCGGCTGGAGGGGGAACACCTTCCAGCCCTGTTCGGCGTACTTCAATGCCGCGTCAAGAATCGTGGATGACATGCGTCTCCTTGTTTAAGCTGTAGTTGATGATCTCGAAATACTTGCCGCGCTTCACGACCGTGATCTTCCTCGTCACGGCCTTGATCGCGTAGTTGAGGAACATGTCGGCGAGCGCCGTGTCCACGGTCGCCTTCTCCGCGCTCCTCTCGCCGAATCGGGTCGCCCACCACCTGTGCGCCTTCGCGCCCGCGTAGCCTGGATGGTCGAGGCATATCCACTCGCGGAACGTCCTGATGCCGCAGCGGTACATGACGCAGATCGAGTCTGGCGAGCCGAGCTTGCTGTGCCGCGTCACGCTCACGTCGTCCACCTCCAGCGTCTCCGGCTCCGTGCCGAGGATTGCCAGCCTCGCCGCCTCCGCCTCGTGCATCTTGCGCTCGCGCTCCGCCGCCTCGCGCTCCTCTATCACCTGCTTGGGAATCTCCCAGCCGCAGTGCGGGCACTTCCTCACGCCACGGCTGAACACCTCGCGGCAGTTGCCGCACACCTCCACGCGCACGCGCCCGGCCTCCAGGCAGTCGATGGGCCCGTGCGTCTCGATGCACCTTGCGTAGTCGAGGATGAGGCAGTCCTCCTTGTCAGGGTGCTTCCGAAGCCCGCGCCCCACCATCTGCGCGTACATGCCCTTTGAGAGCGTCGGGCGCAACAGCACGATGCCGTCCACTTGCTTCACGTTGAAGCCCTCCGTGAACACGTTCACGTTGCACATGTGCCTGTACCGCCCGTTGCGGAAGTCGTCAACGAGACGGTCGCGCTCTCCAGACGGCGTGTTGCCGGTCACGACCGCCGCGTGCTCGCCGTGCATGGCCAGCATACGCGCCACGTCGTTCACGTGCCTCACGTCCACGCAGAACCACACCACGCACCTGCGCCCCTCCGCGTTCAGGTGCTTCAATGCGTCGGACACCGCACGCGCAACGAGGTCGCCCGAGCGCATGGCCTCGCCGAGGCTCTTCTGCTGGTAGTCGCCGCCGCTCTTCTTCACCCCGGCGAGGTCGGGCTCCTCCGTCGAGACCTTGCTCCGCAGCTTGCACAGGTAGCCCTGCCGGATGAGGTCGCCCACGTTCGCCTCGTAGCAGATCTCGTTCAGTATGTGGTCCTTGTGGCAGATCGGGCCGGAGCCGAGGCGGAAGGGCGTAGCCGTGAAGCCCACGACGCGGATGTTCGGGTTTGCCAGCCGTGCCAGCTTGATGAACTCGCGGTACTTGCCCTCGCCGCTGATCGGGATGCGGTGCGCCTCATCCACGATTATGCAGTCGAAGCGGAAGTCGCCGCCGCGCTTCCAGATGGAGTCGATGCCGGCGAAGATCACGTCGGCGTCCTCGTCTTTGCGCCCGAGCCCTGCGGAGTACACGCCCACCTTCCAGCCGCGCCCGCCGAAGAGCTCGTCGCCCACGATGCCCATGAACTCGCCGTAGTTCTGCTCCACCAGTTCCTTGCGGTGCGCCAGCACGACGCACTTGAAGGGCGGGTAGAGCTGCTTCCACTCGTCGATGGCGCTTGCCATGACGAGGCTCTTGCCGCTTCCCGTGGGCAGCACGACGCACGGGTTCATTTCTGACGAGCGAAGGAAGGTGTTGAGCGCGTCGATTGCCTCGCGCTGGTATGGCCGCAGCGTCAGCACTCCGCGCCTCCAGTCCTTGCGATTCGCTTCTTGATTGACTGGAGCATTTTTTGAGAGACGTGGAACCAGCATTTCGAGCCGTTGGGCCATTCGATCATTAGCGCGATCTCATCCGTCCTCGGACGAACCGCCAGCCGCGATGCGTCGCAATATCCGAAAGACTCTGCTGCGTAAAGGGCGTCGTCAAGCTCCCACGGCCCAGCCGGATTGTAGAGTTCCCATGTGAACAGTTCCGGGTCGATTTCTTCTATCTTCACTCCGCGCCTCCTTCATTTACCGGAACACGCGCTTTCGGCTCTAATGCCCTAATGGTTCGCAGGTTTGAATCTATCACCTGTGCAACACGCTCTGGGCGCATTTTGATTATCTCTGCGTAAGGGAAGCAGACAGCTTCTCGCGTGTACTCGTAGCGCAAGCCGTATTCAGCGATCATTTTTTCGTGAAGGTTGATACGCTGTTCTTCAATGCTGTACAGATGCGACATTCCTTCACCCAGATCGGCAACATTGAAGAGGAAGTCCACATAATCTCTCGTGACTTCTGGAATCTCCTCGTATGGAAGTATGTCACATAAAGTTTTGTTGTTATTCAACTTTCGCCTCCTTCCTTGCTATGTTCGCCATGATGCGTTTCCCACTTATATTATATGCGATTCCCAGCCGATTACACACGGCGCGAATCGTCTGTTTGAACTGCGGTGTCGCCCAGTCTCCGTAGTAGTCCTCCACAGCGAAGTAAAGGAGCTTCATCATCAGTTTTTCATCTTCACTCATCTTTCGCCCTCCTGTTCCACGCCTCTGCTGCTGCTTGCGGCGTGGGGGAATCATCGCCAGTCCACGGATGGCATGTACACTTCTCATTCTCACAGCCAATGCCGTATGATAATTTGACATCGAATCCGGGAAGTGCGTTCATGTCGCGCGTGCCGTCAACAAAGTCCTGTATCTCCGGCACCACGCCGCAAAAAGGGCATGGCTTCAACTTTATGTTGTCGTACATCACTTCCCTCCCGTGAAAGTCACACATGCCGTCAGCGTCGCCGCCGCAAGCCAGTAGATCGCCATCCGCCAGTTCCCGTGCCAGGCGTAGGGAAGGGCGGCGCACACGTCCAGCGCGATCAGCGCGGACGGAAACCAGTATTCAGTCCTCATCGCTCATCCTGTCGTACCAAACGATGTAAGCGACGAAGAACGGCGTCAGCGGCATGAGCATCACGCCCACGCCGAACGCCAGTATGGTCAGCACGATTGTCCCTGCGGTCTTCATTTGCTCTTGTCCTCATCAACTCTCTTTCACCAGTCCTCCAGCTCCACGCGCTCTCCGATGAAAAGCGTGTATCTCGCTTTCGGGAACTCGCCGAGTTCCTTGTGCTGCACCGGCACGTCCGCTCCGCTGAACGTGTGCGTAATGCCCACTCCGCTCCCGGCGATAAACCACATGCGCGGAGAGAACCGGCCATAGCCGTTCTGGAATTCCAGTACCGGAGTCCGTCCTTCGTTCGTCCTCCTCGTCCAGTTCTCGATGCGGGTGTTCCAGTAAGGCGTCGCCTCTCTGAACTCCACGTGCTTAGTCCCGTTGTCGATCAGGTGATACCACGGCCATTTGAGGCCGAGGTGAAGCACCGCGCAGTCTCTTCTTTTGAGCCGTCTCACTTCGCACCTCCCACAAGGCAGAGCGCGAGGATTTCAAGCGCGACCACGCACGACAGCACCGCAACCGTGAACCTCGCGTTCGACAGCTTGCGCCGCAGAATCTCGTTCTGGTTCCGCAGCCGGGTAAGTTTCTGGTAAATAGTCTCCATGTCTCTCTCCTTTCTCAAAACGGCACGTCGCTCTGCACAACGGCCCTGTCGTTTGCCTCGTCAACGCTCATGCACGCGCCCGAGTCGAACGCGAAGTACCCGATTCCGTCCACCAGCTCGCGCTCCGTCACCTGCCAGCACTGCATGTTCATGAACTGGCGCATTTCCTTGAGACTCCCCTCGAAGAGCGGCGGAACGTCCTTCGCGTAAGCCTCCATCCGCGCGCGGATCGTGGACTGGCGCACCACGCGCGCGCCCTCCATCACGTCCTTGATCTTCTGTATCACGCCCTGCTCCAGCGGCTCGCGCCCGATGTGCGCAAGCTCCTCGCTCGTGAACTGGCCGTTGGCGAGGCCGTTCGTGATCGTCTGGCCGCCGATTTTGTACGTCACGCTCCGCTCCGTCGCCGTGTCCACGTCCGCGTCAACGAGCGCGGGAAGGGCGAGGTGGTCGGCGCAGTTGCACGCGCTCCCGATCACGCACGTCCTCCCGAGGCGGCACGTCCACCGCGCCCCCTCGCCCTCGACGTCCGCCGTCGCGTGGCAGCACGAGCGGCAGTCGCTCCACGGGAACTGGCGCGAGAAGACCGCGCCAGTCTCGTGCCAGCACACGGCGTGGGCGGCACAGCCCTTGCACCGCCAGTCGTCGCGTCGCTTCGCGCACCTGTCCGCGCACGGCTGCTCGATGATGCGCCGGACGCGCAGCATGGCCGACTTGAAGTAGTCGCGGTCGAAATGCACCCTCTCCGCGTAGAGGTCGTCGTTGTCCTTGTTCACGGCGAGGTACAATGCGCGGTCGAGCTTCATCATTCCCATGTAGATCTGCATCTGGCAGAAGTGCATCGGCTTCGCGTCGAGGACTCCGGCCCGTGCCAGCTTGCGAAAACTCTGGTCGCTGTGCGTCTTGAACTCCGCGACGTGCGGCGTCTTGGGCGCGTCGGGAAGCCCGCGCACAACCGCGTCGAGGTGCCCGCCGAAGTGTCCGCCCAGCGCGGACACGGAGAACTGCTGGCCGTCCGCGCTCCTGTCCCACACCTCGCAGCCGATTCCGCGCAGCTCCGCGATGAACTGCTCCTCCTCCCTGCGCCCGCGCTCGAAGAGACGGTACATTCGCCCCTCGAACCGTTCCCTAAACAATCCCCGGAAGTGCAGCCACAGGTAGCGGTCGCACTCGTGCCCGGCAACGCTCGCGCCGAGATAGCGTCTCGGTGCCTCGCTCCGTCCCTTCTTCGCCCACCATTCCCAGATGCGGGCAATCGTCTCGCTCTCGATGTTTATATCCATGTCGGATCCTCCGCTAGGCATTTGTTCGCAAAGGTGCTGTCGGGGTTACGGCCTCTGCACAAAATGAAATTCCCATTGCCCCTGTTCCGCATGATATAAAGCCGGTTTTCTGCATAGTACCAGTCCCAGCCGAATTTGCCGTCGGTAAGCTGGTTCCATTTTATATCGTTGGCATGTAGCGCCAGCAAGTGTATTGCTTGGTCGAGTTCGCTCATTTGTTCGCTCCTGTTTGAAATGCCCGCCGCCACGTTTCCTAGCCCGTGGCGGCGGGCTTTGTTTCATGCTTCCAGCATCTTCCTAACGTAGAGGCTGGCATACAGGTTCTGTGAGGTCCAGCCGTACCGCCTGCGGTACTCCATGCGCTTCCGCCTCTTCTCGCGAAGTTCGGCCTTGAGCGACTTCGGCATGTAGGACGGGTGCGGCTGCCTCACGTTCCAGTTCTTCGTCCGGCTGCTCATGGCTACACCTTCAGGCTCACGCTGACCTTCTTCGGCGTCACCGTCACGTGATCGCAGGCGTCGCGGTAGGTCTGCGAGTCCTTCTCGCGCTCCGCCTCGTATGCCTTCACGTCGATCTCCCACTTCGCGGGGATTTGCTTCACCAGCGTCGGGAAGTGCTGCGCGAAAGCCGCCTCGTCGTCGATCTTGTACGAGTTGGCGCGCTTCACCGTCACCTTCATCACGCCGGTGTCCACCGTGCGGCTTCCGTTCTCGGGCGTCTCCACGAGAGCGGCGATGCGCTCCTCCACGGCGATGCGGGCCTTCTTCGCGACTTCCTCGTTCTGCTTGGCGGTGTACAGCTCCTTCACAAGCTCTGCGAGGCGCGGGTCGTTCGTTATCTCTGCCATGTCCTAGCTCCTTTCACTTCATCCACGGGAGGGAACCCTGCGCGGCGGGCTTCGCCGCAGGTGCGGGAGCCGCCGGAGCCGTTGCCGGGATGGGCTTCACGCCGCCGTCCTGCGGCACCCAGTCCCCCGCCGCCGGTGCGGCTGGCGGCTTCAACGCGCCCGCGCTCCCGGCCCTGCGGAAGTCTTTCGCCTCGTTGTCGGGCGAGCCGTCCATGTTCTTGCGGACGACCACCTTCACCTCGACGACCGCGTCCACCAGCTCGGCGGAGTCCTTTGCCAGCGGCTTGCCAGCCGCCACGCACAGCTTCGCAAGCTCGCGGCGTCCGATGCTCTCCGCCATCTTGGCCTTGCTCGCGGCGTCGGCTGTCGCTTCCTTCGGCTTCACGATGAGGTTGATGTTGTGGAATATTTTGCGCCCCTCGTGCGCCGGGCCCGTGATCTTGAACACGACCTTCAGCATCTTGCCTCCGGCCTTCGAGTCGCGCACCATCGGCTTGCCGTCCGTCGGTGCCTCGATGATCGCCGCGTACCATCCCGGCGGGATGGGCGCGTATTCCTCTGCGGCCTTTGCCGCCTCTTCCTCGGCGTTGAACCCGCCGCCGAAGATTTCGTCGAAGTCACTCATGTCACTTTCCTTTCTTGTATTCGAGGCACCGTGCCTTGTGAACGGCGTCGAGATTGTCCTTCATCGACTGCGTAAGGGGAACCCAGTCGTTATTCGCGATGTTGTCGAGCGTGAAGCGTTCGTCGCACTTGTCGAGCGTAACGAGGCTCCCGTCCTTGCAGTGCATCACGAGTTTCCCGTTCTCCATGGTCCAGTAGCCCATCCACGAGACGCGCTTCACGGGAACGCCGCGCTCCAGGTACTTCCACGCCTCGCGCCACGCAAGGCACGAGAGGCCCATGCGGGAGGCACCTTCGTAGAAGTCCACGACGGTCTCCAGGCGTCCGTATGCGTCGGGAACGCTGATCTTGTCGATGCTGACGGGCTTCGCCGCCTTCTTCTTTGTATTGGCCTTTGCCATGATCTTACTCCTTGTTGCTGTTGTTGCCCATGACGGCCGCCACGGCCGCCTGGAAAGATGCCCAGTCGAGCGGAAGCTCGTAGGGAAGGGTTCCGTACACGCCGCGCCCGCCGCCCGGATGGGAAGGGCGCTTCTGCGTGTACAGGAAGCGCATACCGTTCGCGCCGTCGATTGCGCGCTTCTTCTCGCCGTTGAAGCCGGTGTCCTCCTTCTTCACGATCACCTTCGTGTTCGCGAACAGGATGAGGTCGGCCCAGCGGAACAGAAGGTTCGCCGCCTTGTCGTTGATGTCGAGCTGGTAGGCGTCGTAGCTGTCGGTGTCGGGGTTGTTGATGGCCTTCACCTTCGTGTGCCCGATCACAATGCTGGCCATGCCTTTCTTCTGGCGCAGCGCGTCGAGGCCGTCCAGCATACGCCGCCACTTGGTGAGCGCCTCCGTGTAGCCCTTGCCGTAGCCGCCGCCCACCTTCTCGATGGACTGCACTCCGGCCTCCTGGCACACGTCCGCCCACACGAGCGGCTCCAGCGCGGACACGCTGTCGATCACCACCGTGCCGAATCCGTGGTCGCCCGTGTAGAGGCTGCCCAGAGCCTCGAACACGTTGTCGAGCGACTGCGCGACGGGGAACTTCGGCACGGGTATCGAATCCGCGCCCTGCTCGCCGCGCACGCTCACGATCACGGGACGGTTGAGGCCGTACTCCACGATCTTGCCGTCCGCCACGCGGTCGCCGCAGGCGAACGAGGTCTTGCCGATCTTCTCCACGCCGAGAAGCACGATGCGCGGAGCCCGCGCGACGGCCTCGTTGGAAATGCTTGCGAGGTCAAACGCCATGCGGCACCTCCTCGCTCGTTTCCGGGTCCTTCGCCTTGCGTCCCTTGACGATGACTTCGGCAAACTCCTTTTCTGTCGCCAGAAGAATGGGCGCGGTGAAGTCCTCCGTGATCATCGGCTTGACCGCGTCGCGGATTGCCTCGGCCACGTTGTGCGCACCCATCGTCAGAAGTCCGCCGACCAACGATTTCACCTTTTCGGCTTTCGGCCCGACGATGCGGACTCCAATGCCCAGCTTCGTGCCCTCGCTGTCCGCCGACACGTTGATCTTGATCGCGAGGATTGCCTCGCCGGCTTCGCAATCAAGCTGGCTTAGCCGGTTGGCGATTGCGGCGTTCGGGTCGTAGCCCAGTTGCTTCTGCGGAACGGGTTCCGCCTTGTTCTCGTCTTCACTCATTGTTTCTCTCCTGTTTGGTTTACCGGGGCTGCGGAACGTCCGCAATCCCCAAAAGGCTCTTGGTCGCCTGCATGTCCCACCGGCGCATGTCGCCCACCTTGAAGTGGTGGATGAGCCGGATGTCGAGGACGCCGCGCCCGCGACGCGATGGGCCGTTCTTCGCTATCTTTCGGACGAGGCTCACGCTCACGCCGAGAAGCTCGGCCAGCTCGCGGTCGGTGTAGTATTGGCACGTCACTTGCGCCTCCTCCCGCACAGCCAGTCCGTGATGATCTCGTCAATGAGCGCGGACGCGCTCTTGCGGTCGATCTTCGCGCGGGTGTTGATCGCGGCCTTCATGGTCGGCGTGGTCCAGAAGCCCACGAACACCTTGTTCGCGCCGCCCTCGGCCCGCGCCGCCGCCGCGCCGCCCGCGCCGCGTTTCCCTGCCGTTTTTGCTTTATCCTTCATCTTTCTCCTTCCTCGCTAACAAGTGCTAGCACCTAGCAGGCAAAAAAAGACCGTTGCCGACGCATTGCGCCTTTTCGAGAAGGGTGGAAAGAACGCTGTCCACGCTCTTCCCGCCGTCCTCGGCGATCTTTCTGATCTTGAGCGATGTCTCCGGGCTCAAAGCCAGGACGCGCCCCCTGTACCTGAAGCAAATGGGGCTAGCCTTCGACATCGGCGTTCCCCCTACCTTTGCGGCTGTTCTCATTTCTCTTTACCTCTTTGGCTATTTGTTCGTAGTCTTCCGACGTGAGCTGGACGTTCCTTACGCCAGCCTCCAGCGCCGAAATCATCGCCTCCGAGACGCGGAACTTCTCGGTGAAGGACGGTTTCCTTCCCGGCGGGATGCCGCACAACCTCTCGTACTTGACGCAAAGCTCGATTGGCAGTCCTATGCCCTTGAGCCTTTTGTTGGTGTCTCTGTTTGAAGCCATTTGAAACTCTCCTGTTTTGCCGTGACGCCGAACATGATACCACAAACTCTTGGCAGATGCAAGCACCTACCGAAAAAAAGTTAAAAAAGTTTTTTCGGTAGGTTTTCCGGCGTGGTACAATGCCCTGCGAACAGCCCCTAGTAGTTGGCGCGTGCTGACACGGGTGCTGACAAACCGTGCTCTATGTGTGCGAAGTGTTCATATAACGCGAGATTTTGCTCCACGTGTTCAACGTGTTTCAAGTTTCACGTCCATGGCATGTTTTGTAAACCGCTGGTCGGGGGTTCGAATCCCTCTGCCGGCTCCAATGAAAACCCTTGCAAACATTGGGCGAAACGCACTTAGGGCATGAAACGGAGACACATGAAATGACAGGTGCTGACAAAAACGCTGACACGAGAAGACGGGCCGCCCTGCCCGGCACGCTGTGGGAATCCCACGGCGCGTGGCACTGGCGCGTGGCAAGCCCGGGCGAGAAGGCAAGGAAGGACTACGTTCTGAGGATGCCGTACACCGGCGAGAGAATCCCAGCAAGTGCAAGCACAAGGTCGCTCGCCGAAAGCGCGGCGTGGCGTCTGTGGGAGGGATGGACGCGGCAGGCGGACGCCGGGACCGGCGCGCCCGCGTTCACCGTGAACGACGTGATCGACAAGTGGGCCGCGCACGCGGAGACGTACTACTCAGGCGGGTCGAAGGAGGCCGCCGACAGCGTCCGGGGCATGAGGCTGTTCCGCAAGATGTTCGGGAAGCGTCCAGTCGAGACAATCACGCATCCCGACATGATCGAGTACCGCAGCGCGCTCGCCGAGCAGGGCTACGTGCGGACCACCGTGAACAAGTACCTCGGGTTCGTCAAGAGGATGTTCGCCTGGGCGCTTGACGAATGCCTCGTCTCCGCGCAGGCGAAGGCGGAGGCCACCGCGATCTCGCCGCTGAAGCGCGGACGCGGGAACGTCGCGGAGGGGAAGGCCGTCGCAGCCGTGCCGGACGCGGACGTTGAAAAGACGTGCGCGGAGCTGGCTGAACCGCTCGCGGACATGGTGCGCGTCCACCGGCTGTGCGGCGCGAGGCCGGACGAGATTTGCCAGCTTGCGTGGGACTGCGTGGAGAGGCGCGGGAAGGTGTGGGCGTACAGGCCGGGGAACCACAAGAACAAGCACCGCAACAAGCCCCGCGTGATCGTGTTCGGGCCGAAGGCGCAGGCCATACTCGCGAAGTACGAGGGCGATGGCTACGTGTTCTCGCCCAGGCAGACCGTCGGGCGCAGCGTGGGCGAGAGGTGGAAGGTCGAGGCGTACCAGCGCGCGGTGTCGCGCGCCGCCGAGCGCGCGGACGTGCCGCACTGGCACCCGAACCAGCTGCGGCACACGTGCGCCACGGAGATACGCCGCCGCTTCGGCATCGACGCCGCAAGCGCGGTTCTCGGGCACACGCTCGGCCTGCGCATCACGGACCGCTACTCGTTCGAGGCGGCGGAGGACGAGATCATAAAGGCGGCGACGCCGGCCATGGTGAAGATGGGATGATAGGAGCCAAATTCTTATGAACAACAAGGAGCCGCAATGAAAGCAATCAGATGGATAGTGTTCTTCATACTGCCGATACCGCTTGCCATAATTGTAAGCGTCGGGTTCGGGATGATGTGGGTGCCGCTCGGGCATGTTGTCAGCGGGCTGGCCACGCCGTTCATAATGCACTACCTGGCACCGAGGGAAGGCGTCTGGGACACGAACATGTACATGCTCGCCGTCCTGATCCTCTTCGTGGCCGGAGCCGTGCCTGACTTGCTGGAGGGCAAGTTGCGGACGGACTCGCTGCTCATCCTTGCCGGGATGATCGCCGGCCTCGCCGTCGTGAACGTGTTCCGCGACAAGCTCGTGCAGCGCGTCGCCAACGTGCGGCAAGAAGACTGAGGCGCTGGCTGACCGTTTTCAACCTCGCGCGCGCGTATATAAAAACCGAGAGAGAACACGTAGCATTTCCCAAGTAAACTAGTTTACTTGGAGAAATACTACTACGCGCGCGCGTACACGCGAGGATGAAAAATCATATATAGGTATGTTGAAAAATTGCGTTTCGTCCTTTCCCAGACGGGCTTTCGCGTTCAGCATGGTCGGCTTGAACGAACTTGAAAAACTACGACGGCAAGGAGCTTGGTAGGCCGATTCAACGGCGTTCAAAATCGCGTTCTTGAAAAATGCGGACGACCGTAAAAAACTTTTTCGGTGCGCTTGACCCCGGGGGCGGCGTCGTGGTATACTAACCGCGTCTGGTCCACAAAGGGACTGGCATAAAAGACGGCCACGCTGCGAATCGCTCCCGCCAAAGTGGAGTTGAGGAATCCGTGGCCAAACTTATTGAGACGTCCCATGGCAAAGATGGCAATACTTATCGACGGCGGGTTCTATCGCGCGAGGGCGCGAAACCTCTTCTCCTTCTCGCGAAGGGATCCAGGCGGGAACGCGGACATCGTGGAATCCTACTGCCGTCGGCACGCGGCTGAATCCGAGAAGGAAGGGCGCGAACTCTACCGCATCTTCTACTACGATTGCCCTCCGATTTCGGCAGTCGTCACGAATCCGATCACGAACGCGCGCATCGACCTGTCGAAGTCGCCTACGTTCACCGCAATCACGCAGTTCCTTCGTCTCGTCGCGGGAAAAAGGAAGGTCGCACTGCGGCGCGGACGCCTTGGATCGGGATACGTCCGCTACGCGCTGAAACCGAAGACGCAGGATGCGCTGCTCAGCGGCCGCAAGACGCTTGCGGAGCTTGCCGAGAACGACGTGCGGCTCGACATCGGGCAGAAGGGCGTAGACATGCGCCTCGGCCTCGACCTCGTGGAGATCGCGCTCAAGCGGCTTGTGGACCAGGTCGTGCTCGTTTCAGGAGACAGCGATTTCATTCCAGCCATAAAGATGGCTCGCCGAGAAGGCGTGGACGTCATCCTCGACCCGATGGGGAACCACGTCCCGGAAGACTTGGCGGAGCATGTGGACGGAATACGCGATTTCAGCTCCGCCCGCGATTTTCTTGACTCGCTGCCGCCTGTTGCGCCCGCGCCATAGCGCACGTAGCGCAAAAATCTAAAATTCCCACTTGCGCGGGGGCGAGGGCGTGTGATATACTTTGCGCCGTTCTGAGGTAAATAGGAGTTAGAAGACCTATCCCTCGCGACGGAACAACGGGTAATCCACAACCGTTTGCCCTGCCAGATGTCGGCCCGCGTCCACCCGTGGCGCGTCTTCTAACCACATCCGGCAGGGCTTTATCGCATCGTGCAAATGGAGTTAGAAGACCATGAGCAAGACGAACGCGGAGCGCGCCCGCTACACCAACGCGCAGGGTACATGCGACGGCACGGGTGCCGCCGCGAGGGACGGGAACAACGGCGAGATCGTCGTCTATCGGCCAACGGAGGCCGAGCCGATCGACGTGCGCATGGACGGAGAGACCGTCTGGCTCACTCAAAAGCAGATGGCGATGTTGTTTGGATGCAAACGACGCAACATCAGCACTCACCTCAAGAACATATTCGCAGATGGCGAATTGGATGAGAAATCAACATGGCAAGATTTTTGCCAAGTTGACATCGAGGGGAAACGCACGGTGACGCGGACGGTGCGGTGCTACAACCTCGACGCGATCATATCGGTAGGCTACCGTGTGAACTCGAAGAGGGGCGTCGCGTTCCGCCAGTGGGCGACGAAGACGCTGAAGGAACAGCTTCTGCGCGGGTACGTGCCGAAGTCCGCGCCGCACATCCTCCCCTACGAGGAGGCGGACGCCGACGCGGTGCGCCGCGCCCTGGAGTCGAACCTCCGGCGCGTCCTCGGGCGCGACGACCTCGGCGGGGTGGCCGCGTTCGTGGAGCGCTCGGTGGCGGAGGCGTGGCTCCGTCCCGTCGGGGCGGACATCGCGACGGCGCGGCTCCTGGGGACGGCGGGGCGGCTTCCGTGCGTGGTCGCGCCGATGCTGTCGTTCCCCGGCGTGTGGCACCCGCTCCACGCCTTCGGGCTGATGTGCGTCGGCTCGGAGGAGGTGCGGCGGGCGGTCCTGCTGGGGAAGTCGCCCGTGTTCATCGTGCGGCGCGACTGCGTGACGGGCGCGGAGGCGTACGTGGAGTACCGGCGCGGCGACGAGGCGGCGACCGCCGATGTCGTGTTCCACGCGCTCGCCGGGGCGCAGGGGACGCGTCCCGCCCCCGCCGCGCTTCCCGCGCCTGCGGACGACGCGCCGGCGAAGGCCGTGCGCCACGCCGTGCGCGTGATCGAGGGCGAGATGGACCGCGTGGGGTGGGAGGCGGTGAACGCCTCGCTGCCGTCCTCCGCGCTCTGCGGCGACGACTACGCGAAGATCGCGGAGGATTCGAGGGACGGCTCGCCGGAGTTCGCGACGGTGTGCGGGGTGCGCATGGACCGCGTGATGCGCTACCGCGTGGGCAGGGCGGCCGAGGCCGCGCACGTCACGCCGCTGCGCCTCGTGGGACGGATCCTCCGCGGGTGCAAGGCGCACGAGCGGCTGCGGGAGACGCGGCGCGCGCTCCGTGCCTGGCATGCCAGCGGGAGGGCTGCGCATGTCGCGTAGGGCCGAGACGCCCGCCGAGAGGCTGGTCGCCGCCCTGGAGGAGGTTCCCTTCGTGGACGGCGACTGGTTCGAGGTCGAGAAGCTGTGCCGGAAGTGGCCGGACGGCGTGGACGTCGGGGGCGTGACGCTCTCGGCGTACCACGCCGTGAAGGCGCGGAAGGCGGCGTGGGCGTACGGCATGGCCCCGGCGGGGTGGGCGCGGAACCTGCTCGCCGGGCGGATCGCCGTCGATTACAGGACGATGTACGAGAGGCGCATGGCGCGGCTGGAGGCTACTTCCACCTAGCGGAGAGGAGCCGCAGGCGCTTGTTCACCGTGTCCCGCGTCCACCCGTGCGCTCTGCCGTAGAGGCGGAGCGCACTTTGCGTTTCCTGGAGCGTCGCGCCGTCGGCCTTCAGCATCTTCGCGGCCCGCTCCCACGAGTCGCCGGTCGCGGAGGGGTTGGCCAGCTTGGCGGCGAGCGCCTTCATGCCGTGGCTGCGGAGCTCGGCCTCGTCCTTCGACATGGCGCGGATCGCGTCCGTGGCCTTGCGGGTGTTCTCGTCCATGCGGTCGAGGCGTTCCTTGCGCGGCATGTCGCGGTCGGCCATGAGGGCACGGTTCGCGTCCCAGTACGGGCGGATGTCCTTCGCCATCGAGTCCATGGCGGAGAGACGCCCGTACTCGGCAATCGTGGCCGTGCCGCTTCCGGCCTTGCGCTCCAGCTTCGCGCGCTCGTCGTAGAAGTCGTTCGGGATGCGCGAGGACTCCGGGCGGCGGAAGAACGTCCCGATCACGGGCCAGTCGCTCGGGCGCGACGTGTCGAAGGAGAAGTCGGCCTCTCCATACGCGAGGCGGGCGAGCTTGGAGTACATGCCGCCGGTGTAGCCGTCGAAGATCGTGTCGAGGTATGCGGGGGCGGAGAAGTAGGAGTCGCCGATCACCTTGTGGAGGGCCTTGCCGAGATCCTTCGAGAAGCCGGTTGTGCGCGGGCCGTACCACTCCCACGACTCCTTTCCGTCCTTCACGTGCTGCTGGACGATTGTCTTGTACTTCCAGTCCTCGTTGAAGGCCACGTCGGCGAGAGGCCCCACGAACGCGGCGTTGCGCATGAACCCGTGGAGCGAATCGACCTGGAGAGGGAACGTGGTGGAGAACATCTTCAGGCACTCGGAGACGGCTTTCTCGTCGCCGTCGATGAAAGCCGCAGCGACGGCGCGCGGGATCGAGGCGAAGAGGTAGCCCGCCTCGTACGGGACCGGGATCCGCAGGTCGTCGAATGATATGTAGTTCCACCGTTCGTGCGGCGGCAGCTCCTCGGCCTTGCGCTTGCGCTCCGGGTCGGAGCGGTTGTAGAGCTCCGAGAAGAGCGCGGCGGTTGCGAGGAACGCAAGCCCCTGGAGGAGCGTGCGTCCAAGGCGGTAGAATCGGGAGTCTTTCACGTCCCACGCCTTCGGCTCCAACATGCCGAGGGCGCGCGCGAACTGGTCGAGGCCCTGGACGCCGGCGTTGAAGAAGGGGACGATGCGGTTTATCTTCTGCCCGGTATAGCCGGAGCGGAGGAAGTCTATCGTCGTGTCGAGCGCGTTGCACCCGGCAATCATCCTCGCGGCCTTGTCGCTCACGCCCTGGCGCAGCATGTTTTCGTATGCAAGCTTGAACTGCTTGATGCGCGTGGCATTCTCGGTGACGCCCACGAGGTCGGCTACGGCCTTGGTCAGCCCCTTGCGCATCTGCGCCTCCAGCCAGTTCGAGGACATCAGGTACTGGTTCGACTTCCGCGCGGACGCGAGGCGGGAGCGTCCGAGCATCCCGCCCATTTCAAGGCCCATCGCCTCGAACATCTGCTTCGGCGCGGTGCCCATGAGGTCGTGGTAGAGCCCTTCGAGCGAGCCGACCACGGGGATGAACGTGCCGTGCTGGTTCATCGTCGCGGCGTGGAACGTGTCGCGCATGAGGTTCCGCAGCGCGAATTCAGGGTTGAGCATCGTCGCGCCAGAGCGGACGCCAGCGACGGAGATTTCCGCCCACTTCTCGAAGATCGAGGCGTTCTTGCCGTCCGTGAAGTCGAGAAGCCCCTTGGCCCATCCTTCGGCGTTGTTCTCCGGCAGCTCGAAGGTGCGCAGCTTCCCGTCCTCGCCGTAGATCGAGACGATCCCGTTCTTGCCGTCGGAAGGGCGCTCCTTGAAGATCGTGAGGTTGTCGCCGGTGCCGAAGAGCGCGTCGAAGAGGGTGTCGCCGCGCAGCGGGGGCTGTCCCGCCACGTTACTCGGCGCCTCCGCCCCTGCGGCGTTGAGCGCATCGACCACCTGCTTGCGCAGCTTCTCCGGCGTGAACGTGACGGCTTCCTTGGCGTTCGGCACCTCCTTGATCCAGTTCGCGCCGACGGAGAACGTGCCTTGCAGCGCACCGCCGGGCGCGGCGTTGTTCGCCTCCGCCAGTTCGCCCGCCCTGACGAGCGAGCGGAACAGGTCGGCCTGGAACGCGGCGCGGAAGATCCTCTCGTCGTCAACGAGGCCGGCGTCGAAGATGTCCTCGATCATCTGCCCGCCGCCCTTGCGCTCGTTGACGGCCTTGCCGCCGCGCCGGAGCATGGCGTTCCTGAAGAAGTCCGTGGACTCGCGGCGGCGGGCGATCTTCGCGTAGATGGGGTTGGCGTCCACGATTGCCTCGAACTGCTGCTGGCTCATCGCGCCCGCGTCCACGAGGAGGTGGAGTACGCCGTGCTTGTAGTGGGTGTAGCGGTCGAGGGCTTCGCGGAACTTCGCGTTGTTCGCGTACTTGCGCAGGACGGGTTCGACCTCCTTTGCGGTAAGGCCGAACTCCAGCCCCCTGTCGAGGTACAGCTCCTTCGCGATGCGGGCGATGGCGTACTCGTGCTTGAAGTCGTCCAGCTCCCTCTTGGTGAAGTCGCCGAATATCTCGCGGAACGTCGGCAGCGGCTCGTCCGGCGCGTGTCCGGGCGTCGCCACGCCGAGGTCGCCGTAGGTGTAGCGGCGCGTCCCCGAGAGGTCGGTGAGGCCGTCCTTCAGGGCGACGAACGCCCTCATGCCGGCCTTGCCGTTGTAGAGCTTCCACTTGAGAACGGGGTGGTTCTCGATGATGCGCGTCGCCTCCGCCACGTCGCCGCGCTTCAGGGCGTCGCGCCAGTCGTAGAGGCGGTTGATGCCGCTGGCCTTCATGGCCTTCGTGATGAACGCGCCCTTGTCGATCCAGTTCTCCTGCGTGGGCTTCAGCGCGTTCACGATGTCCGCGATCCTTTCAACGACCTTCTGCCCGAAGGTCTTGTCCGGCGCGGAGATTCCGCGAACGGCCTGGACGGCGGACTGGTTCTGGAATCGGTCGATCATGTCGCGCATGGCGTCGATGCGGGCCATGGTGTCGGGGTTCGCGGGGGCGAACCTGTTCATGAACCAGTCGTACGCGGCGGGGGCGTCCTTCCGCAGTCCGGCGTCGTTTCCCTGCATGTAGTACTTCAGCAGCTCCGCGAACCCCTCGCTCTCGTAGCCGCCGTTCGGCTTCTTCTTTCCGTAGAGGAGCTTGCCGAGGGCGATCAGGTCGTGGCGGACGGCCGGCGGGCGCGCGAGTCCCCTGCGCCGCAGGAGCGCGTCGATGAAGTGCCCGATCTCGTGCGGGATGGTGCGGAGGGAAATGGGGTCCTTCGACCTGATGATGTGCGCGTCCGGCTCGAAGTGTCCGGCCACGGTCGGGCCGAGCGTGCGCGTGTTCTTCCCGCGTATCGCCACCTTGTCGCCGAACAGCTCCCTGAACTTGTCTATGACCTGCTGGCGGGCGATGGGGTTGCCCTCGATGCCGGAGCCGAACGCCTCCGGCTCGTACGACGGGTCGAGGTTGGGGTTTCCGGCGGATCCCGGCGCGGGCGCGGGCGGGACGCCCTGCGGCTTGCCGCCGCCTTTCGCCGCAAGCGCCTCGTCGGCGGCGATCTCGGCGTCGATCTCCTGCTCGATGGAGCCGTCCTTCGGGACGAGCGCCTTGCCGAGCGGGTTCTTGTCGGTCTTCTCGCCCGTCGGGTCGATGGTCTGCCCGTCGAGGGTCTTTTGCGAATTTTCCGCGTTGACAGTGGAAAGAAAATCTGATAACTTATTGTCCGTGAAAGCGCGGAGTCTTCGACTCGTTTCGTCAACGAGTATCGTTGGCTCTGCGTTTTTGCTTTCGTAGATCTTCACGTCGCTCACGGTTGCGGCGTGAACGCCCTTGAATCCTCCCTTGCCTTTCCCCTCCCTGACGGTGAACCTGATGTAGAACTCGCTTCCGTCGGTCGTGCGGAACTTGTTGAGGTAGTGCCTGTACCCTGCAACGTCGGGATGCGGCGTGTGGCCGTCCATCGTCGTTTCCGGCTCGTACCATGCGGGCACGGCGCTCTCGAAGAGCTGCTTCATGTGCGGCGCAAGCGCCGCCACATCCGCGCCGCTCTGGGACATCATCTTGCCGGCCGAGTTACCGGGGAACACGACTTTGTTCTTGTCAGCCGCGTTTTCGCATACGCCGAACGACCTGAACACGTCCTTGACGGAATTGCGCACGGCATTGTTGCTCTGCGGCTTGACGGTTGTGCCGTCATTCCCGACCGGCACGAGCGGCGTCTCTATTGCTATGTCTGCCGGTTTCACGTCGGAAACCGTTTTCGGCTCCGCCAGTATCTCCCAGCTCTTCGTGCGGGGATTCGCCGCAAACGCCTGTCTTGTAGCTTCCGACACGGACTCCGTAACGCCGCCCATGCCGTCGAACTCGTCCTGCACGAGCTTTGCGCCCTTCGGCGCGGGGCGGAGCGGGCTTGCCGCGTCCGGGCTGCCCTGCACCATGCTTTTCTTTGCCGCCGCGCTCTTCTCCTTGCCAGCCCGCCATTTCTCGAACTTGCCAGGCGCGTCCTTCATGTGGTTGCGCTTCAAGTACCTCTCGTACTCCTCTCGCGTCCATTCGCCATCTGTACCGGCCGGCTTTGGCTGCGGCGTCTTGCCGCCGTTCTTGACGAACTCCGACACGAACTCCGACTTGCCGTGCTTCTCGTCGAACGCCGCAAGATCGTCCTTCGCCTTCGCGATTTTGGCCTTTAGCTCGTTGTCGATGGTCGTTCCGCTCTGACTTGCGGTCGCTACGAGGCCGTCCCGTTCCTCCCTCAGCCTCTTCGGCAGCGAATCGACCCACGCCCTCTCTCCGTATGCGAGCATCCTGTTTGTTTCAAGCCGCGCGTCGTTCTCTGCGCGGGCCTTGAATATTTCTTCGGACTTTGTGATCGACACAAGCACGCCGTCAAGGTCTCCGCCTTTGAGTGTGACAGCATCGGCCTGTTTGGCAATGCCGTTCTTCACGATGCCGATCTCCACCTCGCCCGCTCCGCGCTTCGCGGCCAGCTTCAGGAAGTCGCGGAGGTACTGCCCGTTGACGAGCGTGAGCGGCCTTGACACGTAGTCGCTCCCCGCGTCCGTAGCGTATGAGTTACCTTCTCCGTCGCGCGCACGTACGTGGAGCGTGCCGTTGCCGTCGTGCCACAGCTCAATGAGCCCCTTGCCGTCGCCTTCTCCCGTCACGGCGTCGGCCTGGACGAGCTTCGGGTAAAGTTCCGCGACCTTCACATTGAACGAATGATCTGGTTCCGGGTTGTCGAAGAACCCGGCGACTGACTCGACCGGCGCGCCGTCCACGCCTTTCACGATCTCGCCCTTTCGCTGCGGACGGCGCACGACGATCTTCCCGTTCGTCGCGTACACGTACTTGCCGTCCGACATGGGCTTCGTGAGCGACACGCGCGTCTTGTCCGTGGAGACGAACGGTTCCATTTCCTTGTGCGCGGCCTCGTCCTTCGGTTTCTTCGCCACCGCGACCGTCGGCGGCCTCGGCACGGACGGCACGCTCGCCTCCGCCACCTTTCCGCTCTTCTGCGGCTTGAACTTCGCGGCGACCTTGTCGAGGAACGCCATTCCGTCGGGCGTGTTCCTCACGGTGAACTCGCCGTCCCCTGGGACCTTGACCGTGATGGTGGGCGGTATTTCCCCCGCGTCTTCCTTCGGCGTCCATCCTTCGTGCTTTCCACGATAGTCCTTCTGCTCGTCGAACTTGCCGTCTATCGCGGCCCTTGCCTTCGCGATCTCCTGTTCGAGGTATTCGCGCTGCGCCTTCAGCTGCTCGGGCGACCCGCGCTTCATGGCGGAAATCTTCGCCTCCACGCTGTCCGGCGGCACGACCTCTGCGATCTTGCCGGTCTCGTCAACAACAGGGGCCGTGGCGTCCGGCGGCGGCTTGGCCGGCGCGGGCGGCTTCTTGCCCTTGCCCTTGTTGACGGGCTTGGGCGGCGGGGCGGGCGGTTCTACGTCGCCCGTTCCGCCTGTTTCGCGGCCTTCGCCGCCTTGCGCTCCTTCGACTTCCGCGCCGCTTCCATCAACGCTCCGCGCACCCACCTGTCGTGCCAGTCCTCCGTATTGGCCGAGGACTTCGTTTGCTTTTGCTCTAAGTTCTGCATGGTCTGGTATTCCTTTCGCTTCAAGCTGTTCAAGCGTCAACCTTGGCATCCCCTCCACGGAGTTGTCAAAGATGCGGATGGCTATTTTATCACCGTATTCATCGGCAAGCAAGCGGAGATTCTTGATTCCCTTCGTGTGGGAATCAGCGAACGACAGCGGCGAGACGGCGTGTCCGCCGTTCTCTACTCGCTCGACAACGCCCTTTAGCGCCTGTTCTGGCGTACGGTACACAAAGTCAATTGCGGGTTTCTGCCCGTTTGAGAGAACGGCTTCGATCTGCTTCTTCGCCACTTCAAGGTTGCCGAGGGTGGAGTCGATGATGAAGTCCGCCTCCGCTCCCTCTGCATTTGCCACGGTTGACTTTCCGCTGCCGTTGCCGCCAGCGAGAAACACGACTTCGCCGTTGCCCTTGCCCTTGCGGTCTTTCAGAAGACGCTGGAACTCCGCCTCCATGCGCGGCGCGACGTAGCCGGTCTTGTCCACGTGCGTGCGCCAGTTTTTCGGGTCGTAACCCGGCATGGTCTTCCGCACCTCGTCCCCGCTAAGAACTGGCGCGGCGTCTTCCGCTGGTTTTCCGCCCTGTGACGGCTCCGCAGGTTCCGGCGGCGTAGTTGTGCCTTCCGGCGGCGGAACGCTCTCAGGGCCGTTTTTCGGCGTCCCTGCGGGTGGCTTCGGCGGCTCAACTGGCACGGGCGTCGTTTCAACCGACTTTTCCGGCGGCTTGACGGGCTCCGGCTCGACCGGCACGACCTCGCCCTTGGTTGGTTCGGCTGGCGCGGGCCCCTCCGAAACGACCTCCGCCTCAATCGAACCCTCTGGGTTCACCTTGCCCGTGCGCAATTCCTTCGACTTGTACCCGCCCATCTCGAAGAGCTTTGCCAGCTTCACGCGGTCGGCTGCCGTCGGCGCGGCGGAGTCCGGCACGCCGATGTCGTTCAGCTGCTTGCGGGACGGAGCTCCGCCTTTCTCGTAGGCTTCGAGGAAGTCGGCCATCGCCTCCGGCGCGTTGCGCGCAAGTATCTCGCGGCCCTCGGCAGAGTGCGGGAGCGACGCCATCGTGCGCTCCCCGGTCTTGATCGTCTCGCGTATCTTCGCGGGCGTCGGGAGAAGGGCGAGGATGCCGCCTATCGCGCCGCCCTCGATGCCGCCTTCCTTCACGGCGTCCATGATCTTCTCCCAGTCGAGCGGTTCGCCCCTGGCCTCCTCCTGCATGGCCTCGTCGAACCCGCGCGACACGGCAGAGAGCCCGCCAACCTCCGCCGCGCTCACGGCAGCGTTCGCGAGCATCTGCTTCCCCGCGCCTATGCCGAGGGCGCGCTTGATGGCCTGCCAGCCCTTGCCAGCCGCCTCCTTGACGCCCCTTGCGGCGAACGACGAGCCGGAGAAGCCGAACGCATTTGCAATCCTGTGGACGGGCGCGGCGGCGAACGCCAGCGTCACCGCCGCGTCGCCAACGCCGCCGAGCGTGGCTATGCGCCCGGCCTCTTCCGGCGACGCGCCCCGTGCGGTCGCCGTGTCGTAGAGGTTCACGTATGAGTTGGCGTTCGCGGAGAGGGTGAGCCCGGCTACGCCCGTCGCACCTCCGGCCTTGAGCGCGGCGTACCACGAGCCGATCTCCGACATGATGCCGACGCCTTTCTTCGTGGCGTCCATCACCGTGCTTTCCTCTTCGGCGAGATCTGGGCGGAAGAGGATGTTCGTCCACTGGTCGATGCCGCGCCCGACGTCAACGACGGCCTCGCCAGCCTTGTCCGCGCCGAAACTGGAGAGAAGAAGCCCCGCCTCCTTGACGAGGCCGGACACCTTGCTCGACCACGGCGTGACGGCGGCGTTCGCGCCTGCCGACACGTTCGCGTGGAACTCCCTGCCGAACTCCTTCAATCCCGCCATGAAGGGCGAGTCCGCCTTCTGGTTCTCCTCGTAGAACTTCTTGCGGAGGCGCAGCTCGTCGCCGTGGAACTCCTCCATGAGCTGCTCGTAGGGGATGGAGTCCCGGTATTCACGGTATTCCTTCTCGTCCTTTTCCCTCTGCCGCTGGGCGTCCTCGTCGCGGTCGGCCTTGTAGTCGGGCGAGGTGACGTATTCCTCCGAGAGGAACTTCTGCAACTCGTCCGGGTCGAACGAGCGCGTCTCGCCGCCGGCGAACTGGATTGTGCGGACGGGCTTCGCGTCGGGGAAGTCCTTCACGAAATCCGCAGCCTGGCTTTCGGGTATGTTGTAGTCGCCGTCGGCGGTGCGGTACATGCGGACCGGCTGTGCTGAGTCTCCGAAGTCTGCGGCGAACGCGTCCCGCTGGTCGTCGGGTATGTCGTAGCGTTCGCCGGAACTGGTGATCATCGGCGTCACGTTCTTCATGGGAAACCTCCTACTGTGCCTTGAAAGCAGACCACTTCTTTCTCGTCTCCTCCGGCGTTGGCGGCGGAGGCGGGGCATACGGCCCGACGGGCGGCTGCTCCGCACCCTGCGGGAACGACATGCCGAGCGGGTCGATCGTCCGCTGTATCACGGGGTCGATGCCGGACGCTTCCGTAGAGGCTGATTGCGGCGGGTAGATTCGGTCGAGGATTTTCTGCGCCGTATCGAGACGCCTGTCAATCGGGATGTCGATTTCCTTCAAGCCAGTCTTGTCTGTGGGGTCCAGTTCCCTCATCGGCACGTTCTTCAGCACGTCGTTGAGAGTGAGGCGCTTCTCGTTTTTCGCGTTCGGATTCTGGAACGGCTCGAAGTCGCCCTTTGAGTTGATGTAGCCCTGTATGCCTCCGGCCGTGACGATGCGCTCGTCGAACGCCTTCTGCGCGTCCTTCTCGCGCGGCGTGGGAAGGGGCTTGATTCCGGCGCGGCGGACGAGCGCCTGCTGCTCAAGCTCCGCCATCTCCTCCGGCGTGTAGCGTCCCGACTTGCGTGCCTCCTCCAGCGCGTCGTTGATCGCAGCAAGCTCCATCTTCTGCTTCTGCGTGAGCTTGTAGTCGAAAAGCTCCCGCTCCTGTTGCGCCTTCGCCGCAGCAGACTCGTCAGCAAGCCCATGGCGGAACTGCTCGCGCTCCGCGAGGACGGGGTTCATCCGCTGCGCGGCCTCGGCCTCCTTCTCGCCGGGGAGCCACGGGCGCTCCCACCGCATCGTGGCGGGGTTCCATTGCGAGTCCTTGTCGGGGCGGTCAAAGATGGACGTGCCCGTGACCTTGTATTCGTAGTCACCCGGCGCGCCGCTCCCGCGCAGCGAGGACGAGCGGGAGCCCGCGCCGCCTCCGCCGACAGTTGGCGAGGGCGCGTGGGTGAGCGGCGCGCTGGCACCGCTGGCGCCCGTAGGCGCGTGCGTGAGCGGCGCGCTCCCTCCGCCTGCGCCCGGAGCGGACGCGTGCGCCGCGCCGAGCGTCTGGATGTGCTGCGGCGTGTTCTGCGCGAGCTTCGCCGTCTCTATGCGCCGCTTCGCGCGCCCGCTTCCGAGCCCTGCCGCAGCGGTCGCCGCCGCGTTTCCGTCATGCCTTACCTTGATTGCCATAAGATGCTCCTTTCCACTATCCTATTCATCGAAATAGACGCTCCCGTCTTTGTTTATATGCAACGTCCCCATCCTGTATTGAACTACAACGAAGTCACAAACCGGGCCGTCATAGGCAACTAAAACGGGAATGTCCGTGCCGTAATAAGTATAATCGCCAAATGAAAGTCTTTTCGTCACCCTCAGCCCACCGCCGTCTGACCACTCCGCCACGCACCCACAAACGTCAAAACCATTCGCCGCAGCCGTCCAACGCGACTCGCCAACTTTCCGCGCCTTGCTGAAAAGAACGCCGAAACTAGCACCCAATCCATCCACAAATCCCTGCACCATCGTTATTCCAGAAAACTCCCTGGTGAAAGACGGGCTGTAAAAATTGTTCTCCCTTGCATAGCCTCCGTCTCCAGACATGTACTTAGCGAAACTCTTGTACAACTTGCCTTCAAAACTTATACAGAGCGTCTGCGACATCGGCATTCCGCCACCGTCAGACACGTCACACGGCCCAATGATGAGTTTTCCGCCAACCGTGACAAGACGATTGCCGACCATTACGAGCTTTTTCTTCTCATCAGAAACGACTCCACCTGAAGCGCTAGCCATACACTCCTCCAATCAGGCGTTTGGACATTGGCACGTCT
This sequence comes from uncultured Lentisphaerota bacterium, assembly GCA_946413265.1. Lineage (GTDB taxonomy): Bacteria > Verrucomicrobiota > Kiritimatiellia > RFP12 > UBA1067 > RUG572. The sequence goes on along the minus strand of CAMKJU010000001.1, from coordinate 53,622 downwards.
CGACTTCTGTCACGCCTTCTGCGCTTTCAAAGTTGTCTTCCGAGAGTGACGCGTTCGTGCCGAAATACAGCGCGGACAGAACGCCGTTGTTGAACGTCGGACGCACGCACCATGTCGCCTCGGCACCCGCGCCGGGCAGGAACGAGAATGCCACCTCGCGCCATTCCTCGGAGCATCCTACGGCGCGTCCGGACGCGGAGAAGTAGATACGGCGGAAATACTTGTACACCGTGATGAGGCCGGTCGCGTTGTCCTTGTCGGCGCGCTCGTCCGTCTGGACGCGCATGGCCCACGCCGCGCCGTCGGGCGCATCCTTCTTCTGGCCGTCCGCGTCGAGGGACTGCGAGTCGTCGCCGACGTTCTTGCCCACCACCGCTCCGTGCAGGGGTGGGTCGATCTCGTCGAGCGAGAAGAAGCCCTTGTCGCCGTTCTTCGCGCCAAAGACCTTTATGCCCGGAACGAGCGGGTTCAGCTCCTCGCCGCGCAGGCATATCGCGCCGTCCGGCGCGCGCACGACGGACCCGCCCGGCATGACGCGCTCACGCCTCTGCGCGGGCGGCTGCGGCTGTTGCTGCGGCGCGGGCTTCCTCGCCATGCGGAGAAGCCCCTGCGCGTCGCTCACCGTCTCGCGGAGAGTCTTGCCCGTCAGTCCGGCCATGCGCGACGCGGCGTCCTCCGCGCCCTGCACGCCGAACGACGCCTTGCGCCCGTCGTGGCCCGTATAGGAGACGCCTATCACGACACGCTGCCTCCCGTTGCTCCGTCTGAGTAGCCGAGCCGCTCCGCGATCTGCGCGATGCTCTCAAGCCCCGGATAGTCGTCGTCGCGGCGCTCCATGAAGTCGAGCATCCACTTGAACACCTGGTTGCGCATCTCCGTCGGGCCGAGCATCATCTTGTTCTGCATTTCGAGAATCTTGATCTCGCAGTCGAGGAGGTTCTTGCCCACGTCGGCGGTCATTCCGGCGATCTTGCCGTACACGTCAACCTTCGTAGTCACCATTTCGTCCTTCAGGTCGTTGAGCGCGATCTGCCTATCGCGCTCGATTCCGCTTGCCGTGGTCGGCCAGACGGTAGAGTTGTACGTACCAGCCGACACCATCTTCGACTTCGCCTCCGCGAGCAGCGCGTCGAACTTGCGGTTGATCTCGTCGATGCGCGACTGCATCCAGTCTTCGGGGAGGTTGCCGACGGCGTTCTTGTACTCCTCGATTGCCTTCTTGATCTCGTCCGTGACGAGCTTCGCAAGCGGCTTGAAATCGTCCACGTTGAGTCCGGCAAAGGCGTTCGCCTCGTCCTCGGTGCGGGAGAGCATGAGCGCGTAGAGGGCAACGAGCTCGTCGTACCGCTCGTCGTTTATCTGCCGCCCCTCGTTGTACGCCTTCGTGAACTGCGCGATCATGTCCTTCAGGACAAGCTCGGTCTGCATCTTGCGGCGTTTCAGCCGGATGCGGTTGTAGGCGTACCAGTACGGGCCGCCGTCCTGCGTGGTCAAGGCGGACGAGTTGCCGGTATTGCTGGAAGTGCCGCTGGAGGACGATTCGCCGGAGGAATGGCCGGAGGAGTCCCCGTCGGTGTTCGCGCTTGTCAGTCCTCCGCCCATGGCCGTGGAATGGGAATGTGACGTTGCCTCTGAATCGCCGCTCGACGCGGCCTTCGACGTGCTGTTCGCCGTGTTGTTCGTGAGGTTGCTGGCGCGGGCCACGCTCTGCCACGTCCCGCCGTGCCCGCCGCCGAGGACGGCGTCCACGTACCACCCGTTCGCGAGGTAGTAGGAGAGCATCGACTTGTGCATGGCGATGTTCTCGTCCGGGCGTCCGACGTACTCCCCGAAGTCCAGTTCGCACGTCTCCGTCTTGAACCACGCGGACGCGTCCAGCACGTCCTCGGGGATGGGGTCGCGGTCGGTGATGTACAGAAGCGGGTTGATTTTCTCGATCGTCATAAATCCTCCTTACGCGGAAAAATCCACTAATGCGGCATACGCCATGTTGGTATCGGGTCTTGGCGAGGACGTGACTTCCAACGAACTCCCCATGAACACGATCTTGTTTCCAGCCCTGTTCACGGCGACGCCCCTGAAAAATCCGTCGCCTGAATATGTCGTGCCCGAGATTTCGATGTCGGGCGGCGTTATGAAATCGACATCGGAGACCGACGACGCATCCCATGAAGACTCCAGCGTAATCAGTGAAATCGCGCTGCTACCCACTCGCAAAATCTGTTTCCCGTTGTTCTGGTTGACGAAAAACGCACCTCCCGTCATGCCAATGGACCCCTCCTTCCTGTTGTGCGCGGTTGACAGATCGAAGGGCGTTGACAAGTCATAAGACACTAGCGAGTTTCCCATCCCGACCAAGACGTGAAGTCCGTCGTCAGAAATGCCGGCTCCGTTGACGTTTTCAAATAAGCTAACGCTCAAACCCGACGTTTTGCTGCCGATGGTTGTCACGTCGTAGGCACTGGTGGCTTCATGCATTTGAACGCCTCTGGTGCTGTATGACTGCATCAAAAAATGTATGCCGTCTGGAGTGTAGAGCGCATTGCCGGCATTCTTCCCGCCCGTGGTCATGCCTGTTCTTTCGTAGGTTTTGGGATCGAATCCCGTCCAGGACCCGACATGAATATTATACGACGAACCGACTGCAACAAGCAGTTTGGTTTCGTCATGAGACGGGCATATCTGCGAATACCAATAGTGCGTAGAATCGGCAAACTTCGAGAATTCGATCTTCTCGGGAAAATCGGCCAAGGTGAATTGCCAGTCGCCAGCAGGCTGGTCGGCCACGACGTAAAACGTCTTCGTGACGCTCCCCGAGAACTGCCCCATGCCAGTCACGGTGACGGTAGCAGGGCCGAGGTTGACGTTGTTCGCGTATGAAAGCGTGTAGTCGGCGTTCACGGAAAGAGCCTCGCCGTTCCACATCACCGTCACGCCCACGGTGCGCGCGCCGCCCGTGTACGAAACGCTGTCGCTCGCAAGCGTCACCACGCACTCGGACATGGAGACCGTCTCGCCTCGCGGGATGCGCGGGTTCATGTACTTGCGGCGTATGGACGGGAGAACCACCATTACGACCACTCCTCCGTGACGCTGGACGTGCGCCCGTACTGGAGCCACACGCCGAGAAGCAGGGCCTCCGTGTCCATCGGGTTCGCCGTCTCCGCCGTCGGGTCGCGCTTCACCACGAAATGCACGAGGTTCCCCGCGCCGCGCGTGCCCTCCGCCGCTATCTGCCCCGTCGCGCCCGTGCGGTGAAGCTCGTTCACCTGCGAGAGATTGTCCGTGACGGTGACGTAGTTGGCGGGCGCAACCGTGATCGCGCCCTCGTCCGGCGTCGAGACTGCGCCGATCTTCCACGCCACGACCTCGCCCTGCTCGGCCTTCGTCGAGTCGAACGCTGTCCACATGAGCTTCGCGCGCACCGTTCCGCCGTCCCAGTCCTCCGGCATCACGACGGAGAACTCCGCGCCCTGCTCGGTCGTGTTCGAGAACGCCAGCGTGTCGCGCTTCACGTTCGTGAAGGTCAGCGCGCCCGGCAGCGCGCCGTTCGACGCGCTCGGCACCATCGCGCCCGCCGGGATGAAGATGTTGTCGTACCGCTTCGTGCCCATGACGAGCGCGGCGACCTGCGCGAGCGTCACCTTGCGGTAGGCGTTCTTGCTTGCGTCAAAGCAGTAGAGCGAGTCCGCGTCCGCTGCGGCGTCAACCGCCGTCGCTCCGGGAATGTCCACGCCCGCCGCGCTCGGCGGCACTGCCCATTGCCCGTTCGCGTTGAGGAACTTGTTTGCGGCGGCGTCGCCGCTGGCGGGGGCCGGCACGAGGCCGTGCGTTCCGCCGGAGCCGCCGTCGCCCGTGAAGTCCGTTGTGCCAGCCGGTTCCGCGAACGTGCCGTCTCCGCGAAGGAACTTCGCCGTGTCGTTCGGGAACTTCGGGCATAGCCCGTGCGCGGACGTGCTGGCGTTGAGGTTCGTGTTGTCTTCCGGCGCGGCGAAGGCGTCGAGCTTGAACGACGGGAGCTTGCCCATGAGCCACGTCCAAAGGCGCGTGATGAGCGCCTTCTTCCACGTTGTACCGCCTTTGAGGACGGTCAGCACGTCGCTGTCGCCAAGCGGCGAGTCGTCGCCGATCTCCTCGACGGCAGTGGTGTCCACGAGGTTGTTCAGCTTCGCCTTGTCGGCGGCAGACATCAGACCTGCGGTAGAAGTGGTCGCCGCGACTGGAATCGCCTCACGGACGGCCTTTTCCGTGGGTATCTTGTCGTCGCTCGCGTTGTCCTCGCTGGCAATGCCAGCAGAGGACGGCACGACGGAGAGTCCAGCTTTCATCTCGGAGCCGCTGCCCCATGTCGGGATTGCATCCTCCACGTGGCTTGAAGGCATCGACACGAAATTGTCAAGCGCGTCGCGGACGGCCTTCTCCGTAGGCACCGCGCCGTCGCTTGCGTTCGCCGCGTTGCGAACGGAGGTTTGCACGGTTTTTCCGCCCATGAGCGTGTTGCTCGCGCCCCACAGCGGGATGCTGCCTGTCGCGTGCTCGCCGGACGCCGTGACCGCGGAAGGGGATTGCGTGACGGCCGAGGTTATCGCCTCTCGGACCGCCGCCTCCGTCGGGACCTTCGTCGCGGACGGGTTCGCGCTGGCCACCTGCGTCGCGACGCCGTAGCCGGCCGTGAGCTTCTTCGCCGTGTCATCCCACGCGGGGATGTTGCCGGCCACGTGCGTCAAAGGCGCCGTCACGTCGCCGCCGCCCGCCGTCGCCATGAGCTGCGCGACCGTCGCCTTGCGCGCCACGCCGCCCTGCACGACGTAGATCACGTCGGCGGACGTGACGCCCTGCGCAGCCGTGCAGGCGGAGACGTACGCCGCGAGCTTGCCGAGAACGTAGTCCTTCAACGTGGAGAGAGAGACTTTCTTGCCTGACGCCGCCTGCACGACGAGCGCGAGGTCGCTGTCGCCGAGCGTCCCGGCGGCGCCGGCCGTCGAGAGCGTCAAGTCCGGCGTCACGGTCATGTTCGTCTGGAGCCACGTCTTGAGCGCCGTGAACGTGATTGTCTTGCGCGTGTCAGAGTCCTTGATCGCTATCACCTCGTTGCCGTTCGGCCCGGCGACCGCCGCGCGCCCGAACGCCTCGTTCATGATCGCCGCCGCGAGGTTCGCCGCCGTGACGGGCTTCAGCGCGCCGCCTTTCAGGATGTACACGGAATCGTTGTTCACGGACACGCCGTCCGCAGCCGTCAGCACGGCGATCTGCGCGAGAACGTAGTCCTTGATCTGCGAAACGGACATCGACTTCGGGCTTCCCGCGTCGGAGACGGGCACAAGCTCCCCGCCGCCCACGGACGTGTCCCGCGTCGCGTTGTCTATCGTCATGTCGCTCATGGCCTCAACCTCCCAAGATGTTTGCAGATGGCGCGCACGGCCTCGAACGCCCATTTGCCTGTTTCACACTCCAGAACCAGCACGGCCCACGCGCCGCGCACGCGGGGACGCCACACGGCGTTCCATCCGGGCGCGAACGCGAACGACGCGCCGCCCGTGCCAGCGATTGCCAGCTTCGCGGCGCGTTCAGCCGAGTGCGCCGTCCAGATCTTCGCCGTCATGTTCGCGGACTGCTCCGCGAGCGTGACGTGCAGCTCCGCGAGGAAACCGTCCATGTCGTCGCTCGCCGACACGCGGAACGGCCCGAACGCCACGCGGGACGCTCCCTCGCAGGCCACGGACGCGTCGAACACGCGCCACGCGCCGTCTGCGCATACGAACGCGGCCTTGTCAACGCCGCCCACCGTCATGCGGCACGCGGAGACGGGGCGCGTCGCAGTCGCGAAACCCGCAGGCCAGAAGGACGGCCTTTCGCCCAGCTCCACGTACCAGTCGGATGCGACGGTCGTGTTGCCGGTCGCCGGAACGTCCGTGAACACGTGAAGGGCGTCCGTCTCCGGGTCGTGGCACATGAACGAGCCGGAATATCCGCGCAGGCGCGGAATCGCGGAAGAAAGCAATACGGGATGCTCGCCGGGAACGACGCCGAACAGCCCCTTGTCGGAAAGGAAGTACAGGCGGCTGCCGGTGAAGCACCATGCCGCCGCGCCCGACACGCCGACCTCCGTGGAGACGCACGAAAGCGAGCCGTTGCACGGGTCGCCAGAAATGCACCACAGGGAGCGTGCCGTCGCGATGTAGAGATACGAGTCGTTCACGGGCATGAACGCCGTGATCGCGTCGCCCTTGCGCCCTGCGAGCGCGACGTTACCGGCACAGGCGCGCGCAACGTCCGCGATGTCCGCGCCGTAGTCCCAGTCCGCCGTGTCACCGAGGCGCGAGCAGAACCAGTCGGAACCCTTTGCCGCGAATAGCCGGGCGCGGTAGATCGTCGCCACGGTCACGCCGGTCGGCGCGTCTCCCTTCGACGCCGCGATGCCTGGCACGGCGTGCAGGTCGATGACGCGCGAGCCGTCGGGCGCGTAGAACACGGCGTCCGAAGAGAACGTCATTTCCTTGCCGTCCGGCCACAGCACGGCGGAGCCGTCCGGCCACAGCCAGCGTCCGCCTCCGTCCGTGGTCACGCCGGTCACGGCCTTCATGCCGGGACGCGAGCCTCCGCGCTCCCGCAGCTCGATGGGGCCGCGAGTGCGGACGTTCAGCGCATACGGCGATGCGTATGCGCGCGTCTGGCTTGCCGTGTCCGGCGTGGCGTCATGGTAGGCGGCGATTTCCTCGACGCCGCGCACGGGCCAGAGTATCTGCTTGGCCGTCGTGCGCATGGTCGGTTAGCTCGCGTGGGAGACGGTCTTCCATCCGGGCGTGGTCGTGCCGGTGGACACGTAGAGTCCGGGCGAGGTCGCGCCGGTGCGGATGAAGAGCTGGCCGACCACGTTCGCGCTTGCGGGCAGGCTGTCGCCCGTGCCCTTGAAGTACGCGCCGACGGCGTTGGCGATGGCGGTCTTGATCTCGCCGTCGTCCGCCGTGAGCGCGGTTGCGATGGCCTGCGAGATCGCCTGCGCGATGGCTTTTTCGACGTAGGGCTTCACGAGACGGACTGCATCTGCATTTGCTTCTGCCATGAGTTTCTCCTTTACAACGGATTCCCGTTGCGGGTTATGCGGAGTCCGCCTACGGTACGACGGCAGACAGTCGGAGGCGGAACGTAGTCCGGCCTGTCGCCCATGAATCCGTATTCCGCGCCGGAACGGGCGCGGTCCTTCGCGATCATCGAGACGAGGAGCGTCCTGAACGCCTCGGCGTGTATGCCGGCCTCGTCGTTGACGCGGCGCTCCGCCGATGCCAGGCACGACTCGGTGACGAGTTCCGCGAACGACGGCCCGCCGAGCGGGAAGGGCCTGTCGGCGGAGAGCCTGCCCGTGTCGGCCTCGCCCGAGAAGGTTAGTTCGTATGCGCGGTCGGGCACGGGGTAGAGCATCATCTCCACGTACTGACCCTTCGTGCCGAACGTCGCCTTGAAGCGGAAGGCGGCGCAGCGAGGCGCGCCCGTCCCGCCGCGCCTGCGGAACGCGAGAAGGGTGCCGACCGGCACGACGGTGAGCGGGCGCATTTCGCGGTCGTCGCCCGCAAAGTAGATGTCGCCCCTCGCCTTGCCGAAGCCGTCGGCCATGCGGTACTCGCCGACTCCGGCGGAAGTCTGCACGGAGCACGTCTGGCGGAGAAACGACCATTCGTAGGTCTCGTCAACGCCCTCGACCTTCGGCGGGTAGTAGAAATTGCGTATGCCGGACTGGACGCACGAATCGACCTCGGCGGTCTGCGACTCCGTGAGGTTCGCGGGGTCGTAGCCGAGGTATCGCGCGACGGCGGACTTCAATTCGGCGTAGCTGGCGGCGAGGGAGTCGCCGTCCAGCGTGACGGCCTCGCCGTCCATGACACACCAGTCGAGCGCGTATCCGGCGGACGGCAGCGGCGCGGAGAACGCCACGAGGAATCCGTCCTCCGTCGGCGTTCCCATGACGGCGCACGTGACGTAGGGCGAGTCCGCGTCCGGCAGACGAAGTGCGCACGTCACCTGCGAGGGGACGAAAGGCAGCGCGAGGCCGGAAACCTCCTTTTCGAGGATCCCGGCTTCAAGCGTCAGCGTTCCGCTCCTGAAGAACATGCTACTTGCCCTCCGGGGGCTTTTCATCCGGCGGTTTGCCACCGGCGGACTTCTTCTTGAACATGTCGTAGAGCATCGTGCTGCACACGATGGCGTCGAGCGAGAGCGGCGCGGGGCGCACGGCGTCCTGGCGGCGTTTCCACTCGTTGACGATTGCGGCAAGCTCCTTCGGAATCTCCTTGTAGCCCATCGCCTTCAGCTTTTCCTGTACAAGCTCGTCCATGCGGCAAATCTCCTTCGCGTGTGGGGTGTTTGCCCAGCCGCCGTCAAACAGGGGAGTGAAAGGCGGCGGCTGGGCGCGAGGCTTACGACTCGGACTGTCCCGCGCCGTATGCCGCTTCAAGCAGGTCTGCCTGCGCGAGTCCGGCTCCGCCGATGGTCTGGCGGATGACCGCCATGCCGATCACGCCGGACGAAACCGCCGTGGCGGTCTCCTTCCAGAGCTTCGAGCCAACGTCCGCCTTGTAGCAGAACAGCGCACGGTCGCCCTGGTCGATAGCGGCGTTCATGCGGATGCGCACGCCGCGCGAGCCGGGAAGGGCGATCTCGATGAGACGCCCGTTGCCGGGGTCGGCTGCGGGGTAGTTGCGCGTCGCGACGCCCGCGAAGGTCTGGCCGCTCGCGGTCGGGCGGACCACCTTGTTGTGGCGGTAGCCGTCGTAGTTGCCAGCCGTGCCGTGGCCGGTGTCGTACACGAAAGGCTCGCCCTCCTTCACCTCGTCGGAGCCCGCGTAGTACACGGCCTTGGTGATGAGGTCGGGGGAGACGGCCGGAGCATTTACGCTTCTGTCCATTTCTTCACTTCCTTTCGGTTAGCTGAGTGCCTTGTGGAACACGGCCTGCTTGCGCAGGTTCGTGCAGATCATGTTCACGCCGGCGTCGAGGAACACGGCGCGGACGTTGTGCTTGCCCGCGACGGTCTGCGGCGAGGAGACGTGCTGCTGCCAGCCCTTCATCACGCCGAGCGCGAGGTACTTCCAGTCCAGCATGTACACCGGGTCGGTCGAGTCCTCGTCGAGGTACGGCGCGTACACGATCGGATGCCCCTTGAAGAGCGTCTTGCCGTCCTTGCTGGCAAGGTCGTTGCCGAGGTTCATGTTCTGGGCCTCAAGGATCTCCTCGAACACGTGAATCACGTTGTCGTTCGTGTAGATGCCGTTGCTCGTCTTGCCGAGCGAAGGCTCCGCGTGGCTGATGGGCGAGCGGAACTGAGTCTTGCGGACGCCACGGCGCATCTTGCGCACGAGGTCGTCCTTCGCCACCGTCTCGTACTGGCAGCCCCAGTTGGCCCAGCGCGGGTACGCGGTGGACGAGATTCCGGCGCGGCCCTCGGAGAATCCCGTGGGGTTCTTGCCGTCGAATCCGCCGTTCGGATTCGTCAGCGCGTCGGCGTTGGACTGCTTCGTCACCCAGTAGGCTAGACCGTAGGGCGTCTTCTTGTCCGAGACGTCCTCGGGCTTGCCCCAGAGGGCGGGCTCCAGCAGCTCGTAGAACGACGTGATCATGCGGAGGTACTTGATCCGCACGTAGTTCGCGATCTCGATGGCGGGACGCTGGAAGATCTTCTCGCGCACGTCGAAGACGTAGTTGGCGTCCACGAAGCGCGGGCCGACCTTGCCCTTGGTCGTCGCGTCGTTGAGCGTCGCGCCGTCGTTCTCGTAGAGGCCGACGAAGCGGGCGGAGTGGTTGTGGTCGGTCACGGCGTCGAACTCCCAGTCGAGTCCGCCGGAGAACACCTTCTGGTGCTTCTTCCAGAGCTCGCGGACGGCGACGTAGTCCGTCAGGTCCGTCATGAGGTTCAGGAACGCGCCGCGCTTGATGAGATTGACCTGAGTGAGGTTCACCAGGTCGGTAATCTGGTCTGCGGTAAGCATGTCTGCTTTCCTTTCGGTTTTTAGATTCCAAACTTGGAGGAGATTTCGCTCGCCACCTCGGCGAGGACTTCATCCTCCGTCTTTTCCTTGCGCTTCCCGCCGCTCTCTCCGCCGGGGGGCGCGAGTCGGAGCGTCTTGCGCTGCTCCAGCTTCTTCGCCTTCTCGGCCTCCTTCGCGGCCTTCTGCGCCTCCTCCTCGGACTTGCCGAACTTCTCGCGGAGGGCATTGTTCTCCTCTCGCATGGACTTCAGCGCGTCTCCCATCTTCCGAACGACGGCACCTAACTTGACCAGCTTGGGGTCGAAGTCCTCGTCCTCGGTGAGTTCAGGGATGTCGAAGTCAGCGGTATCGCCGTCGCCGTCCTTCGGCTTTTCCTCGTTGTCCTTGGAAGTAGTCGTTGCGGGCGTCGCAGTGGCCTTGGCCTCCAGCGCGGCGCATACGCGCTCGAACACGCCCTTGTCGGTGAAGGCCCGTGCGTCCGCGACGGAGAGCCCGGCCTTGACGGCCCGCTCGATCTCGGCGTCGCCGACGGTGAAAGCCGCATCGCCGTCCCCGTCGCCTTTGTCGTCGGCGGGGGCGTCTTTGTGCGGCGGCGTGTCCGCCGCCTCGCCGGACGGATTCCCCTTGTTATCGGGGGCTTCCGTGCTAGCATCTATGGGCATTTCTTCCACGGCCTTTTGCACCTCGGCAGATAGTGTATCAAATTCGTGCTTGCTTGTGCTAGCACCTTCTTCATTTTTTTCCATTTTTTCTTTCTCCTTTGGCTGTCTTGAACGGTGTCTGTCAGAAAAACGACGAGTTGTCGTGCAGGCCACGGGCTTTCAGGGCCTTGCGGCGGTGCGATGCGTCGCGGTAGATCGGGTTCCCGTCCGCCGAAACCTCGGTGGGGACGCCCTTTTTGGCGAGGTAGCTGCGCAGCTCTCCCGCCTGCTCCGGGTTCACGCCGGAGGCGACGCACTCTATCGGCCATCCCGCGTGCGGGGCGACGAACGGGCGCTCTGCGGACAGGTCGCGCCGGTAGATGCGCCCCCTGTGGCGCACGGTCTTGGGGTGGCGGTTCATCGGGAACTGGCGCTGGATAACGTCGTCGCCGTTCGAGTAGCAGTAGATCGGCATTACGTCATGCTCCTTCCAGCCGAGAGAGCGGCCATTTCCGCCGGCTGCGCCCCGCCGCCCAGCAGCGTCTGCATGAGCGCGGCGTCGCGGCCCTGCCTCGTAGCTCCGGGCCGGTTCACGCGCTCGTAGGTGCGGCGCGTCACGGGGGCCTTGGTCGATACGTACTCCGGGCGCGGGCTTCCGCCGGACGGCTGGCGCTCGTCCTGCGCGGCGTCCGGGAACACCACGAAGTCCGACAGCTCCGACAGGTTGGCGTTGCGCCCGACGTACTCCAGTATCGCGTGGGTGTCGAGGTACGCGCCCTGCGCCTCCAGCTGCGGCATGAGCGGGAGGATGACGCGCTCGTAAACGGACATGAACTTCTCCATGCGGGCGGAAGGGGAGTCGTCCTGCATCGAGAAAACGTCGATGTCGAAATTGTAGTCGAGGAAGTCGCCGTCGCGCGTCTCGGGCGTCCACGCCTTCGTGATCGCGAGGCTCCCGTCCCGCGTCGCGCTCTTCACGACGGTGCGCTCGCGCACGGGGTCCGTCCACACGTACCACGCGAGGCGGCGGAATATCGCCTTGGCGAACTCAACGGTCGCGTCGCTCATGGCGCGGATGCGGACGGACGACGCCTCGCTGACCAGCTTCTCCTGTGTGGCGGTGTCCGTCTGCGGGGAAAGCCCGCCCAGCGAGTCGAGGTTCCCGGCGATCACGGAGTGGATGTCGCGCACCTGCATGGCGAACGCGAGGTTGGCGGAATCGACTCCACCCAGGGCGATCTGCTCCGGCTTCGGGCCGTTGTAGCGGAAGCCCTCGCCGTCCGCCGCGCGCTTGAGGCGGGCTATGTCCTCGTCGTTCCCGCCCGCGAACGCGGCCACGGTCTTACGCGCCACGGCCTGCAACGCCAGCTTGCGGAAAAGGGTGTTCTCAAGCTCGTGGAGGTCCTTCCAGACGTTCACGGGCGGCATCGGCATAAGGTTGCCAGGCACGTCCGAGAACCACAGCTTGATGTACGGGCTTCCCTCCGGGCCGTCCCACGGCTCGTCGCGGAGGACGCGCCGAGACGAGACGGCGTAGGTGACGAGGCGGTTCTCGCGCACGAGGTACACGTCGCGGAGGAGAACGCGCCCGTAAAGGGGTTCGCCGTGCTCGTGTACGGTGAGGGAACGCGCCTGCGCCTGCCCGTCCGTCGAGTCGCCGGAGTATTCGTCCTCGTCGAGATCGACGCCGTACAGATCCTTGATCTGCGCCGCGTCCATCCAGTACTCGTTGCCCTCGTACTGCACCTCGTCCCACGAGCGCGCGGACATGTCGCAGAAGTAGTCGTCGAGCTGCACAAGCGAGACGAAGGGCTCGTCGCCGATCTTCGCGTTGTCGTTCGTCGCCCCGATTCCGACCTTGACGATGCCGATTGCGAAGATCGCCTCCAGCACGGCGCGGCGGAGCGTGGTCGAAAGCCCGATCTCGCCGGGAAGCTGGTTCAGCACCACCTCCATGTCGGCGGCGAACGGACGGAGCGACGGCACGGCGGTCGTGACAAGGCACTTCGGCGAACTCGCCGCGAGCAGCCGCACGTAGATCGTGACCGCAAGCTCGATCAGGTTCACCGGCGTCGCGGGGCACGGGTTGTCCTTGACGTAGTGCGAGCCGCAGAACGACTGCACGGCGGCGACTCGCTCGTCGCGCGTCTTTTCAAGCTGCTGGCACGACCACTCTATCGAACTGTTTATCTTCTCGATGTCCATCGCATCCTCCGTTTGGGAAAGAGCGCCCGCCGCCGGACGGGTGGGGTGTAGGGACGGCGGCGGGCGCAAGCGTACTACTTGGCGGGCGCAGAGCAGTCCACGCAGTCGTTCGTCGAGGCCGCAGCAGCCGCCGTGGCCGTTGTCGTAGCCGCAGTCGTTGTCGTAGCAGCTTTCGCCGTGGCCACGCCCGTGCTGGAGGGGTTGTACGCGGCAGCCGCGATCTGCGCCAGCTGGACGAACGCAGTCGTGTAGGTCTGCATCGTCCTGTTGAACTCCTCCGACGGCGAGGACTTCATGCCCTCGGCTTCAAACATGAACTGGCCGTCACCCGTCATGCCGCCTTTGATGCCGGTGGATTCCGTCTTCAGCCAGTGGTCGTTTTCGTAGATGCGGTACGAGACCTCTCCCTTGTCGTTTTTCTCGTACTCGATCTTCTTCACGCTGCACCCGACGATCGACACGACCGCCGCAAGCGCGACGCACGCACTAATCAGCTTCTTCATTCTGTCTCCTTTTTTTGGTTGTTGTTTTTACGGTTGTAGCAGTCCATCCAAGCCTTCCAGCCGAACGGGCCATCTACAAACCTGTAAAGCAGCTTCGCGACCGCGTATGCGCGGTATCGCTTCCAGTTCCACCATGCGTACTTCGCCGCCGCGCACTTCCGGCAGTTGGCGAGGAACTCCTCGTTCGCGTAGTGGAACGCCCCGTCCGTGCCGTCTGAAGCGTAGTTGCGCATGTCGTGGACGAGCGCGGCAGGCTCGAACACGCCCAACCAGCTCGTGATCTTGTCGCGCAGTTCCGCCGGCAGGTATTCAGGGCCGATGCCGTTGTACTCCCGCGCCACGACCCTGTCGGCGAACCCGGCGACGAACTCCATTCCGTCGAGGTCGGCTACCACAGCGTCGTGCCAGAGCCTTTCGATTACTTCGATTGGTTTCACGTCTTCACTCCTTGTTTCTTCCTTCAAGCAACTACGCGGACGGGCTAGGATGGAAAAATTGCCTTTCAAAGTCTGTCCGCGTTCCGGGCACCCGCCCGAAATCAACTTGCCCCTCCGCTTCGCCAGAAGCTCAGCAGCTTCATAGCCGTGTCGTTCCCGAAGAGAAGGGCGATCAGCAGCAGCAGGCCAATCCCCGCGAGTATCATCCCCTGCCTCTTCACCCTCATGCCGGTCTTGCACTGGCAATCGACGACGGCGATCATCGCGCTCACCATCGCGTCGTTCAGCGCATCCGCCGTCTTCGCGGACTTCAGCTGCGCCTTCACCATGTCGCGTGTCACCTCGTCCATCTAGCGCGCCTCCTGTCCTGCGTTGACCGTCACTGAAACCGTGTTCGTGGTCTGCTGTTCCTGCAAGCGGCGAAGCCTCGCCTCGGCAAGCGCCTTCGGAACGCCCTTCGTGAGCGTGGTCTTCAGCCGTGCGTTCGAGTTCGACACGGCGACCGCAGGCGGAACGTACGGAGCCGTGAACGTGAAAGACTGGCCGTCCTCGTGCGTCTCGGTCTTCACGAGCGTCGTGCCGTTCGTCACGACAGTCTGGAGCTTCAGCCCGCCGTGCCAGGCACGGCGTCCGGAAGGGGTCTCGCAGTCGCGGTGGTACTTCCTGTTCACGAGCTGCAACGCGGCAACAAGCTCCGGGCGCGTCCATGTGTTCGTGGATCCGTCGGAGAATAGCGTCTCAACGACCACTTCTGTGCCGTTCGTGCCGTCCGGCACGGCGACAAAAGGCGCGAGCGCAGCCGCAAGCGCGAGAGCGCAGATGCACGTCCTACTGTTCATCTTCATCGTCCTCCTTCTTTTTCGGGTTTGGCGACGGCGGGGCGATTGTCTCGCCGTCAACCTCGATTGTAGTCCTGATCGGAATCAGGCAGCGGTTTTCAATCCTGTCGGTCATCCACGTTGACTGCCAGACGCCGTTCATGTGGATTACGGGGCCCGGCGTCCACGTGGTGTAGCAGTACCAGCGGTTCGAGATCGCGTTCTCAAAGGCGAAGTCAAGCTGGTTCGGGAAATCGGCGAGCGTGGCCTCGTAGACCGTCACCATGTCCTCCTCGTTCGTCGAGCCGTCCGGCCAGTACGAGAGAAAGATCGGCGCGTCCTGCGGAATCAGGTACGACGTGAACGCGACGTGTACGAGGTCGTTTGTCACGTAGGAACCTGCATCTACGAGGTACGCAACGCTCATGTCCGTGCGCGGGAAGTTCACCTGCCGCGTGCCCTTTCCGCCGCCGTAGAACACGGCGAACACAACGACGAGCGCGGCGGCCGCCGACGAGCCGACCCACTTCTTCAGCCTCGCCGCCGAGTCGCGCAGCGCGTATGCCGAGTAGCCAAGCGCGAAGAGCGCGAGGACGGACACGCCCGCGATCATCACGGACACCTGGAACGCATCGACGACGCTCTTCACGGCGTGACCTCCATCGTTACGGAGCCGTTGTTGTACACGAACCTCACCTTGTGGATGCCGTCTGTGCAGTAGATGCCGCCGTCGGCGGAGATCGGCGCGGAGTTCTTGATGTACGTCTCGCCGCCGACCTCGTACTCCGCCTTGACGAACATGCGCGTCAGCGCAGTCTTGCCCCACACCTCCGCAACGTATGCGCCGGAAGAGCCGGTCCACGACACGTTGGCCGCGCAGTCTGCGGAGGTCTCGTCGTGCCAGTCGCCGAGTTCGAGCGCCGTGCAGATGTTCAGCGTCGGGTGCGACTCGCTCACGACGGAGTACCTGATGTACATGTGCGTGACGCCCATGATGTTACTCACAGCCGGCTGCTCGGCGTTCGCGCCGATGGTGCGCTTGTTGCCCTTGACTATCTCCAGGAGCGAGTTGCCCTCGTCGTCAGACACGCGGAAGAAGCCGTTTGTCAGGTTTCCGCCGGTCTCCGTGACGAGGCCGTTGGACTCCAGCACCCATATCGCGCCGCCGCTCGTGACCGTGCGCTGGTAGGCAAGCCCCGCCGCTATGGCGATCTTCGGGCTGCTTATCCACGTGTAGCCGTCCGGCGCGTAGTTGCCGCCGTGGCTGTCGTAGTAGCCCCATGCCCTGTCGGCCTTCTCGTCGAGAAGCACATCTATCTGCGACTTGCCGTAGTAGTTCGCAGGCAGGTAAGTGCCCGTGAGCCATTCCCAGCGCGTCAGCTCGTTCCACACGACCTTCCACCAGTTCGAGCCACCCTCGTCGATGCGCTGCTGGAAGCTCATGGAAGGCATCGACACGCTGGAGTCGTAGTTCGTGATTACAACCTTCGCGTCGTCGCCCTGCAAGTAGGAGATTGCCGTGCTGGCCTTCGCGTCAACGTTCGTCGCGAAGTTCGCGAGCGCGGAGACGGTGTACAGCTTCGCGTACTCCGAAAGGTCTGGGGCAGGAATTACGATGCCACGCACAGCTTCTTCGATGTCGGACGTAGTAGCGAGAAGGCCGCTGCTGTTCGGAAATGTGAAATAGTACGTGTTCCCGGCCTCGTTCAATCGCTCAATGTACGACGGAAACACCTTCAGGTGAGAATACGCGCCAACGACCTCGAACCCCGGCGTCAACGAATTTGCCGGATTCGACAGCCTCACGTACGCGCCATCGCCGCCAACAGTTATGGAGCCGGTCATCGTTCCGCCCGACAGACGCAGAAAGTCGTTAGTCTGTGCGGCGGCCGACATCGCGGCGTTGCTTACTGCGGAATAGTTCCCCGGCGCGGGCGACAGCTCCACGATCTTCGCGTCCGTCTCGGACTTCGTGTACGTGTCCGACTTGTCGGCCTTGCCGCTGATGTCCTGGTGCGTCCGCAGGAAGCCGTTCGTCGGGAAGAACCCGTCCGGCAGGTTCGTTATCGAGTGGCCGTCCGCGTTCAGGTCGCTCGTCAGCCTCCCGTTGTGTATCAGGTACTCGCGCACGCCCATGCCGAGAAGAGCGAACACGCCAGCCATGAAAAGCACTCCAAGCACTCTGTCTTTCATCACTTCCATCCTTTCCCGAGGCCCGCGCTCCACGCGGGCGAAAGCCCGATTTCGTCCTTGCCCGCCGCCGCGAGCCGCGCGGCCGCCATGCGGCCCGCCACCGAGTCCGGCGGCACCTCCCTCGGCTCGCCGCCGGAGGGAAGCTCCACCTCGCCGAGCATGAGGTTCGCGAGCGCGTCCGCGATCACGATGTCGCCGTGCGCCGTCCTCGCGCCGGACGGGTCCTGCGAGTTGAGCGCCGCCGAGTGCTCGATGTCTCCGCGCGGCGAGCGCACGAACTGTAGCGACTCGTCCATCGCCCGCGCCGAACGGTTTATGATCTTCGCGTCGCCTATCGCGTCGCGGTACTCGATCAGGAGCGACGACTTCGCCTCCGGGTTCAGGTAAACCCCGTACTCGTCAACGCGCTCCTGTGAGATCTTCTTGTCCTTCAGCCGCCTGTAGAGCGGCGGGTGGTCGCCGTCCTGGACGAAACGCTTCAGGAACTGCTTGCCCGTCGGCCCGCTCGCGTCCGGCACCACCGTCGCGCCGTTGAAGAACCTCGCGAGCGCTATCACGTACACCGCGAAGTCGCGAGGCTCCATGTTGGGGTCGGCGAACTCCGCCCACTTCTCCCGCGTCGCCTCGTCGTACACCGCAGCGGCGGAGTTGCTCGCGCCCGTGCCAGCCGACACGTCCGCGCCGATCACGAAACGCCTGTCCTCGCCGTAGGTGCCGTCGCGCCCAAGCGGCTGCCAGAGCGAGAGCCTGCCCTTCGGGTTCGGAACGAAACGCAGCGGCTCGCCCGTAGTCAAATCGTACTCCAAATCGCCGACCAGCTCCGCGTCGCGGCACCACGCCCGCACGTACGCCTGCACCGCCGCCGCGTCGAAGAACTGGTAGCCGGAGCCGAGGTAGTCGATGTCCAGCTCCTGCGCGATCTCCTGCTCGGACGTGGCCCTCGCCCGCTGCCGGTCGTACCACGGCGAGCGCAGCTTCCCGTCGAGCTGGAAGGGGTACTCGTCCGGGAAATCGACGACGCGCCGCTTGCCGGTTCCCTTCTCCTTCACGTCCACCTTGCCGCGCCACGAGTCGAGAAGGACGAGCTTCCCGTTCTCGGACTTGTAGAGTCCCCGCGACTTCTCCGGGTGCTGGCTCCAGTGCATCCGCACGATCTCGGTCTCGCCGTTGTGCATCAGGTCGTAGAAGGCGTTCCCCACGCCCCTCGGCGTCGAGTTGAATATCCGGCTGTCGGTCGCGTGCTGCGTCGAGGTGTTCGCCTTGTAGCCCGCCGCCACGTCGAACGCCGCGTACTCGTCCATCAAAATGAGCGTCCGGCGGTCGCCGCGCGCCACCTCGCCCGTGGTCGATTCCCCGTCGATCACGCTCCCGGTGTCGCGGTTCTCGAAGTGCATGGACGTCCGCACCGACGAGCGCGGGCGCAGCCACCTCGGCTGGTGCAGCTGGAGGTAGTCGATCTTCCAGAAGAGGCTCTTCGGGTCGCCCGGCGCGTCAACGTAGTCCTCGTTGCGGCTGACCACCAGGGCCGTTATCCGCATCTTCCAGAACTGCCACAGCCACGTGATCGCCGTCAGGTTCACCCAGCTCGCGCCCATGTCGCGGCTCTTCTCTATCCCAACGTCCCGGTGCGCGAACACGCACTCCAGTATCTTCGTGATCGCCTCGTCCTGGAACGGGTACGTCACGAAGGGTATGTCCGGCGCGTCCGTCTTGCGCGGGTCGAACGTCCACCCGAACCCGTTCACCCAGAAAAGCGGGTCGTCCGCGCATTGCGCCCGTATCTCCCGCGCCGCCGCCGGGTCGTGCGCCCCGTCCCACAGGAGGCGCATCCTCGCCCTGCGGTTCAGCTCCATTTCCTTCGGGAGCCTGATCGCGACGCGCTTCAGGATCTCCATCACGCCACCCCCTCGGACTTCAACGCCTCAAGAAGCCGGTACTCCCGCTCTCCGGCGAACTCCTCGTCCCCCGTCTCCTCCTCCCGCGCGCCGTTCGGAAGCTGGCGGACCACCGCCTTCGAGATCACGTCCTCCGCGAACGACGGCGAACGGCGGCACATCAGGTACAGGCTCCACGCCTTCGCCGCCGGAGCCGTCTCCGGCCTCACCTGCGACGGGTCGAGCGCAAGCATGTCTATCACCCAGTCGAGCGCCTTCACCATCGTGCAGCTCTTGCCGTCGAAAATCTCCAGCGGAACTCCACCGGCCGGCGGACTTGTCGGCAATCTCATGTTGCCAGAACCCGAAACCGACGTGGACGGCACCGAAACCGCCTCCTTCGCCTTCGCCGTCGCGCCTTTTTTGTGCGGAACCCTCGGCAACCCCGCCAGATCAGGGCAGAACTTCGCGACGGCAAGCCGCTCCGCCGCAGCGGGGGTGTTGCCCTCCTTCTGCGCGTTGTCGCGGAACAGGCAGAAATCGTTCCACGTTCCCTCGGCCAGCAGCCGGGTCTTGACCTCTGGATTCACTTTTGCCACGGCGCGAATATGATAGCACATGATAGCACCCAAAGGCAAGAGGGGACTCGTTTTTTCCAAAAAATATATTTTTCGGCGGGGGACTCCCGCAAAACGGGCGCGCGGGGGCGGGGGGTAGCATAGGGGGACCCAACGCGAAACGGGCGGGGGGCGTGGCAAAGATTTTCGGCGGCGCGGGGTCGATGCGTTCCATGCGGCGTCCGCCCGTCCTTCCGCCCTCGTCCGCCTTCGTTCGCGCTTGTTCGACCGCTCGTTTGCGTGAGTCATTGAACCATGCGCCCACTTGGTATCATCCTCAACGCCGTGATTCTGCCATGCGTGACCCTCATGCGGGCATCTGGCACGGGCTGGCACGGCTGGCACGGCGGATGGAAGGGCGGAATCGACTGGGAAAAGGGCAGGTCGCGCGCACGGTCCCGGTGCAACCTCGTCCTACCCGTCGGCACCCGTCGGGGCGGGGCTGGTCGAGGCGAGTGTCGATGCGTGGGCCGGGCTGGCAGTCGAGGCACGGGCTGGCATGAGTGAGGCGAACCAGGTGCGAAGCGTCGAGGCTGGCGGCATGGCACCGAGACTGGCATGGTGCAACAGGCGTTTTCAATTTTCAAGCGGGGGTATACACACACACACATACGCGCACACGTTTACACCTAAAAAATAAGAGAGAGATATATATGAAGGTTGAACGAAGTGGGAAAACCCCAATGTTTACAGGGATTTCGCGTTCAAATCGTGGCGTTGAAAAAAAGTTGAAAAAGTGCTAACACCCGCTTGACAGAACCGAGGCAACTATGGTATCATATTCGCGCAAGGCCAGAAAAGGCTTTGAAATCAACGGTAAATCAAGAGAGGAAGTTGAACATGAACGAGTACGAAAACCTAGGCACGAGCGAGCTGCGGAAGCTCATTCGCGAACGGGGCATTGGCTCCGGGCTGGCATTGTCCAGCGCGAACAAGGACACGTGCATCCGCCTTTTGAAGGGCGAGCTCACGTGGGACGCTTTTCTTGCGTCCCAAGGTGCTAGCACCTGCAATCACGCGGCGGCGGCTAGCAACGCTGGCAACGAGGGCGCGATCTCGCAGATCGCGGCAGGGCTGGCGGCGCTCATGCCGCAGCAGAAGGTTGACATGGACGAGGTGCGGAAGCTGGCAGTTGACGCCGGGCACGACGCCGCGATACACGCCGTCGAGTCCGTCGTGAAGGCCGAGCTTGACGCGAGGCTGGCGCCGATGAAGGTCGTGGTCGAGGACAGGAAGGCCGGGGAAACGCGCGACCTGGGCGTAGTCCACAAGCGCTTTCCGCTTCTCCTTCAGATGTACCAGGCACGCGACAAGGACGGGTACGTCCCGCCGATCTACCTGTACGGGCCCGCGGGCACCGGCAAGACTACGACGGCCAGGAAGATCGCCGAGGCGCTTGGGCTTGAGTTCCACTACAACGGCGCGATCGGCAACGCCTACGAGCTCTCCGGGTTCATCGACGCGGGCGGACGCTACCAGGAGACGCCGTTCTTCAAGGCGTACTCGCGCGGGGGCGTCTACCTCTTCGACGAGCTGGACTCTTCCATGCCTGGTGCGGTGCTGGCGTTCAACGCCGCGCTCGCGAACGGCCACGCGGCTTTCCCGGTTGGCAACGTGAACCGGCACCATGACTGCATCATACTGGCCGCTGGCAATACCTGCATGAGGGGCGACGGCAACATGGCCGGTTTCCAGCGCATCAAGCAGGACGCCGCCTTCCGCGACCGCTTCACCTATCTTGAATGGCCGATTGACGAGGCGCTGGAGTCGAGCATGGCGGCCGCGTACGGCGACGAATGGGGCTGGCTGGACATGGTGCGCAGGTATCGCCGCAACGCCGAGCGCGCCGGTATAAAGGACTTCGAGGTGACGCCGCGCGCCGTCGATAGGGGGCTGGCCATGCTCAAGGCCGGGGTCGATCTCCACGAGGTGATAGAGTCGTGCGTCCGCAAGGGGCTCAACGCCGACGCCTGGAAGAAAGTCGAGGGCTGAACGATGAGAAGGAACGGAATAAAGGATCCTGCGAGTTCGCTCAACTTCACGTTCTTTGACTCCACGTCCGAGTTCGCGGACGTGTGCGCCGGGCCGAAGGTGAAGCCGCACGCCGTGAGAATCGGACGCGACGACTGGGCCGGGGGCACGGTTGACGCCGCGCTGGCATTTGCCAGGCACGGCGACATGGAGTATGTCTCCGAGGCCGAGCGCCTTGTCGAGAAGATAGACTCCGAGCTTGACACCGAGGGCATGAGGCCGATGTGGACGCCCGCCGTCGTGGGCTCGTTCCCGCTCGTGCCCGCGTTCCTCGCGGGAACGCCCGAGTCGATGATCGCCCGGACGGACGTCCCGGACGCGCGCGGCGACCTGGACCTGTGGGTCGAAATGGGCTGTTCGGCGAACGTCAAGCAAAGGGACATGCGCCGCCGTGGCGTATGCGTGCTGGCGGCGGCAATGGCCCTCTCGCGCGTGCGCAACGTGAGGATCGTGTGCTTCACGGCGTTCAAGTACGGCAACATGGCAATCCCGCTCCGCTGTCCGATGGACATATCCGAGGCGTGCGGCATGATAACGCAGACATCCGTGACGCGGCGGCTCATGTACGGGTATTCGTGCTCGATACAGGACTCGTCGATTCCCTGGGCGAACTGGGGCGTGAAGTCTCACGACGCGGAATGCTACCGGCGCGTTCTCGTGAAGTACGCGGAAATGCCGCCGGACGCGGAGCTCGTCACCATGCAGCGGCTGGAAAACTGGGGCGAAATGGACGACGCGGCGCTCGTGGACACGATAAACAGGATGCTGCGCCGCGTGGCGGGGAAGGAGGAAGCGTAAGAAATGCCGAAACGCGCCGGGCCTCTCTCCGGCGCGTCGCTGCGGGATGGCGGCCCACGGCCCGACGATGGCAAGCCGAACCAAACAGGAGAAAAACCATGGACTATGAACTGATAGAGGCTATAGTGGTGTGCGCGTGGCTCATGTGGCCGCTCGCGCTTGAAGTGATCGACTGCGTGAAGGGCGCGGGAAGGGAGGACGCATGAAAGACGCTCGTTTCAAGAGGCTTGCAAGCCTTTGGTTGGCGCTCACGTGCGCGTGTGTCCCGCTGGCCGCGTGCATTGCGCTGTCGGCGTGGTGCGGCGTCGCCGCTCTTGTCTGCGCGGTGACCGCGCTGTGCGTGGGCGTCGCGCTCTCGATGAAAGGGGGTGTCGCATGAACCCGGATGGAACGAAGATAACGGGCATGATCGAAGTCTGCTCTGGAGTCAATGGCAATGCCAGGTTCGACTACGAGATCGACCTGGAGACCAACGCCGTGACGTACATCACCAAGTGCAACCGCAAGGACTGGCCGGGCTGGCTGGACGGACGCGATACGCGCTGGGGCGTGTACGCCGACGCAAGGCGTTTCTACGAGAGTTGCCGCGATCTCGTGGAGAACGGAACACTACACGGCTAACAGGAAAGGAACAGAACAATGACGAACATCGAACTGAACGCATACCATGCGGTTATCTCGCTCTCGCAGTCTGCGAAGCGGATAGCGGACGCATTGGAGTCTCTCTTGAAGCTGGCAACCGACGACTGCGCCGCGCGCGCGAAGGATGAGGAGGTGAAATCATGAAACGAGCTGTGCTGATATGCTGGACTTCGCGCGGGTACTGCTGTTTCCACGGCGAGTATCCTTCAATTGCGGAAGCGAGGCGGACGGGGCAAAAGTTGAAGTCGGACGGGTTCTGCTTCTCGTTTGACGTGTCGCCAGTTGCGACGGAAAGGAGCCAGGCATGAAGGAGTTCATTGTCTATACCCACGCGGGCGAGGAGCGCACGGTCGCCAAGAGCGCCGCGAAGGCCCTCGCGAACGTCAAGTACAGGTACAGGAAGATGGGCTTCTTCGGCCCGTACACCTACTGGGAAGTGAAGGAGGTCGCCTGATGATGCCGGGAACGCGCAGAAACCGCGTCTCCCTGCGCCTCGGCATGACGGGGGTTAGAATCCCCCGCCATGTCGGGACGTGGCGTGTGACGGCGAGAATCGAGGCCACGGGGCCGGACGGGAGCCCGTGCGCCGTCTATGCCGTGAAGAGCGAGCGGCTTGAATCCGCGCCGCGCATGGCCGTGACCGAGCATGGATCCGTCATTTGTGTTAAACTATCCGCAGCCGACTGGCCGGACCAGCTCAAGGCGGCGGGCTACGATACGGAGGCAAGATGAGACAGGCAATCATATACACGCGCTTCTCTCCGCGCGCGAACGCGGACAGGTGCGAGTCGTGCGAGGTGCAGCGCGACTACTGCGAGAAGTACGCGGCGGCGCACGGGATGGAGGTCGCGGCGTGCTTCGACGACCCGGACGTGTCCGGCGCCGACGAGTTCCGCGAGCGGCTGTGGCAGGCCATCGAGGCGGTGCCGAAGGGCGGCGTGCTGCTCGTGTACAAGCGCGACAGGCTCGCCCGCAACGTGTACCTCTCCGAGCAGATCAACCGCGCCGTGATGAAGCGCGGCGCGTCGATAGAGGCCGTCACGGGCGACGTGCAGGGCGATTCCGACGAGGCCGTGATGATTCGGCAGATACTCTCCGTGATCGCGGAGTACGAGCGGAAGATGATCGCGGCGCGCACACGCCACGCGATGCGCTTCCACCAGTCGCAGGGCCGCCGCATGGGCGCGGAGTGCCCCTACGGCTGGCAGCCGGACCCGGCTGACGGCAAGCGCATGGTCCCGTGCCAGCGCGAGCGCGACGTGATCGACGAGATACGCGCCAGGCG
This sequence comes from uncultured Lentisphaerota bacterium, assembly GCA_946413265.1. Classification (GTDB taxonomy): domain Bacteria; phylum Verrucomicrobiota; class Kiritimatiellia; order RFP12; family UBA1067; genus RUG572. Next base: position 29,598 of record CAMKJU010000001.1, on the reverse strand, counting down.
CGCGGACGGGATGCCGTACCACGCGATAATGACGTGGCTCAACGCCGAGCGGCGCGACCTCGCACGGCACGGCGCGTGGAACGCGAAGACCGTGCGCAAGCTGTGCCTAGCGAATTAGCTAGGCGGCATATCCAATCGGCTAACCCTCCCGCGTGAAGACGAGTTCGACACGCGGGTTTTTTGCGTCCACGTAGAACTCCGCGCCCTCGGTGCGCAGGTGGGCGCGGTCGTCGTCCGGCACGAGACCGGCCAGCACCACGCCGTCGTATGCGGGCTTCAACATGGCAAGGTGGTTCACGTCGTCGCGCCGACGCGCCGTTTTGTGGTAGAACAACGCCTTGACAGCGCATTTCTCCCATGCCATGCCCGCAGCCGCCTCAACCGTCGCGCTCTCGGCGAGTTGTTTGTACCGTTTTGCGGCCGCAGCGCGGGCGAAACGCCCTCCGCGCGTCCCCGCCGGGCAGTTGGGCGAGAGGACGCGCGGCGGCAGCGGCAGCACGATTATCACGCTCTCAGGCGTCCGTGATTCTCTTGAAGTACGTTCCATCCTTGCACCTCAGAAACGGCGGGATTGACCGCGAGCAATGATGCGTCACGTCGCAGTTGAACGAGCAGTAGAAGCATTTCGACAGCATGTAGCTCTTCGCATGGCACACGCGGTAGATGTGGCCACGGTATATTACTGTCGGCCATTTCTCCTTCACGATTCGGCCCTCCTCGCCTCGATGATCTCCTTGACGCGCTCCTTCGAAAGCCACTTCGTCGCCCATACCCAGATGCGCCAGCCGTGTTCGCTCGCGGGGCCGGACACGATCATGCCTGCGTCCGCGAGGTCGTCGAGGTAGTCGTTCCGCGCCCGCCTGTCCTTCACCCATTGAGTCTTGCGCGTAAGCTCCGACTTGCTCATGCCCTCGCCCTGCGTGTTCGCGACGAGCTTGTAGATGCGCTGCTTGTCGTGTTCCCACCCAGTCTCGGCCACGTTGTTGTGGACAGCTTCTGACAACCTGTAGATAAGCCATTCGACGAGCTGGCAGCCGTACTCGGCCTCGGCCTTGCCGATCTCCATGCCGTCGAAGTTCTCGCCGCAAGCGACGATGAGCGCGATGCGCCTTGCATTCTCCAGCGCCTTGCCCCACAGGTAGTTGCACACGTCGCCCGACTTGTCGGCCTTCAACATCCGCTCGTGCGCCTTGTGCCCGAACTTCGCGAACACGTCGAGCGCGTCCGGCGCGGTCGGCACCACGATCTGCCAGGCACGGGCGTGGGCGAGGTTTCCCGCGCCCTCCGGCGGCGGCACGACTCGGGAGTACCACGCCTGCACGAGCGTCGCGATGTGGTCGGGCACCGTCGATTCGCGGGTGAACCTGTATTCTGGCCGCGTGTCGGTGATGAACACGAGGTTGCGGGCCGTCCATCCTCCCTCCAGCTCCTCCCGCGTCATGTTGTCGAAGAGTATCTGCGGGCTCGTCACGCCCCAGATGCAGACGCACGGCTGGTCGATCTGGTTCGCCGGGCCGCCGGTGACGCGCTGCTTGCCGATGTAGAGAGAGTTGGCCGCGCTGAACAGCTTCATGAACATGGGCACGATTGTCTTCAAATGCGGCGTCGTTCCCTTCGCCTGGTTGATCGTCCGAAGGAAGTGCCCCACCTCGTCCATGACGAACAGCTTTGACGGCGACTCCTTCAAGCTGATCTCAATCGCCGTGTCGCTCGTGACCTCGCCGCCGAGCAGTCCCTCGCACCTCGCCGCCTGTATGATTCTCGCTATGCACTTCGCGGCGTGGTCCTTCCCCGCGCTGGAATGGCCGACGCCCATGCCGTAGATGTTCGTGCGCCCGTTCGACTCGTCCTTCACCTTGCGCCCGAACAACGCGCCGCAGAACACGAGCGATGCGCCCAACGCCAGCACGGGCTGGTAGCATCCAGCCGTGTCGTTCATCCACCGGCAGATGTCGCCGACGAGGCCCGGCGGGTTCAGGAGTTCCTGCGGGATGTCCGTGAGCGGTGCCGTGACGAGCGTCGATTCCTCGGCCTTGTCCGCCTTGCGCTCCGGCGGCGAAAGGAAGCTCTCGGCGAGCGCGGCACCGGCGAAGTCGAGCGCGTCGTCCGCCGCGTTGAACTGCGTTTCCTTCAAGAGCCAGCCGTCTTCCTTGACTGGATGCCTACGCGCCTCCGCGACCTTGCGCTCGAAGTCCTTCCTGTCCCTCGCGCTGCCCGCGTCCCACGGCGGAGAGCAGCGCGGGTTGTACTCGCTCCACAGGAGCTGCAACGCCTCCGCGTCCGACAGCTTGAAGCCGACCACCATGGCCTGAGCCGCCCATAGGAGCGCGTTGTGCCCGCCCATGCCCTGCACAGCCGGGTCGCATTCGCGAAGGTACGCGCGCGCCCTGTCCGCCACGCTCGAAGCCGGCTGCGGCTTGGGCATGTCCCACGGCATCGGAAGTCTCGCGCCCGGCGGCTCTGGACGCATGGAGTCCGGGTATTCCGCGAGATCGTCAAGCCCGTGCGAATGTCCGCCCATGACGTACTGCTTGCCGTCGATCACGGACGGCGCGAGCACGATGTAGTAGCCGGTGCCGCGTATGTCGATGCCCGGCATGAAATTGTTCTTGTTGCGCGGCGGCTCCTTCTTGTCCGCATACGGGTCTCCGTTGACCGTGTACAGGTAATGCCGTCCGCCGCTCGGCGTGTCCTGGTAGATCGTCTCCGGCAGCGTGATGTTCATGCCAGCAAGCGACGCGAACCCGTCCACTCCCGCTTTGTGCCCCACGTCGATGTCCACCACCCACACGCCGCTCGGCTCGCCGCACGCAAGCCCCACGTTCGCGTCCGGGTGGACGTTCCACCACGCCCGTATCGTCTCGGGGTTGTCCGTCGCGTCCTTCACGCCGTTCGTGCCGGGGAAGGGTATCTTCGTGTTCGGCTGGAGGGGGAACACCTTCCAGCCCTGTTCGGCGTACTTCAATGCCGCGTCAAGAATCGTGGATGACATGCGTCTCCTTGTTTAAGCTGTAGTTGATGATCTCGAAATACTTGCCGCGCTTCACGACCGTGATCTTCCTCGTCACGGCCTTGATCGCGTAGTTGAGGAACATGTCGGCGAGCGCCGTGTCCACGGTCGCCTTCTCCGCGCTCCTCTCGCCGAATCGGGTCGCCCACCACCTGTGCGCCTTCGCGCCCGCGTAGCCTGGATGGTCGAGGCATATCCACTCGCGGAACGTCCTGATGCCGCAGCGGTACATGACGCAGATCGAGTCTGGCGAGCCGAGCTTGCTGTGCCGCGTCACGCTCACGTCGTCCACCTCCAGCGTCTCCGGCTCCGTGCCGAGGATTGCCAGCCTCGCCGCCTCCGCCTCGTGCATCTTGCGCTCGCGCTCCGCCGCCTCGCGCTCCTCTATCACCTGCTTGGGAATCTCCCAGCCGCAGTGCGGGCACTTCCTCACGCCACGGCTGAACACCTCGCGGCAGTTGCCGCACACCTCCACGCGCACGCGCCCGGCCTCCAGGCAGTCGATGGGCCCGTGCGTCTCGATGCACCTTGCGTAGTCGAGGATGAGGCAGTCCTCCTTGTCAGGGTGCTTCCGAAGCCCGCGCCCCACCATCTGCGCGTACATGCCCTTTGAGAGCGTCGGGCGCAACAGCACGATGCCGTCCACTTGCTTCACGTTGAAGCCCTCCGTGAACACGTTCACGTTGCACATGTGCCTGTACCGCCCGTTGCGGAAGTCGTCAACGAGACGGTCGCGCTCTCCAGACGGCGTGTTGCCGGTCACGACCGCCGCGTGCTCGCCGTGCATGGCCAGCATACGCGCCACGTCGTTCACGTGCCTCACGTCCACGCAGAACCACACCACGCACCTGCGCCCCTCCGCGTTCAGGTGCTTCAATGCGTCGGACACCGCACGCGCAACGAGGTCGCCCGAGCGCATGGCCTCGCCGAGGCTCTTCTGCTGGTAGTCGCCGCCGCTCTTCTTCACCCCGGCGAGGTCGGGCTCCTCCGTCGAGACCTTGCTCCGCAGCTTGCACAGGTAGCCCTGCCGGATGAGGTCGCCCACGTTCGCCTCGTAGCAGATCTCGTTCAGTATGTGGTCCTTGTGGCAGATCGGGCCGGAGCCGAGGCGGAAGGGCGTAGCCGTGAAGCCCACGACGCGGATGTTCGGGTTTGCCAGCCGTGCCAGCTTGATGAACTCGCGGTACTTGCCCTCGCCGCTGATCGGGATGCGGTGCGCCTCATCCACGATTATGCAGTCGAAGCGGAAGTCGCCGCCGCGCTTCCAGATGGAGTCGATGCCGGCGAAGATCACGTCGGCGTCCTCGTCTTTGCGCCCGAGCCCTGCGGAGTACACGCCCACCTTCCAGCCGCGCCCGCCGAAGAGCTCGTCGCCCACGATGCCCATGAACTCGCCGTAGTTCTGCTCCACCAGTTCCTTGCGGTGCGCCAGCACGACGCACTTGAAGGGCGGGTAGAGCTGCTTCCACTCGTCGATGGCGCTTGCCATGACGAGGCTCTTGCCGCTTCCCGTGGGCAGCACGACGCACGGGTTCATTTCTGACGAGCGAAGGAAGGTGTTGAGCGCGTCGATTGCCTCGCGCTGGTATGGCCGCAGCGTCAGCACTCCGCGCCTCCAGTCCTTGCGATTCGCTTCTTGATTGACTGGAGCATTTTTTGAGAGACGTGGAACCAGCATTTCGAGCCGTTGGGCCATTCGATCATTAGCGCGATCTCATCCGTCCTCGGACGAACCGCCAGCCGCGATGCGTCGCAATATCCGAAAGACTCTGCTGCGTAAAGGGCGTCGTCAAGCTCCCACGGCCCAGCCGGATTGTAGAGTTCCCATGTGAACAGTTCCGGGTCGATTTCTTCTATCTTCACTCCGCGCCTCCTTCATTTACCGGAACACGCGCTTTCGGCTCTAATGCCCTAATGGTTCGCAGGTTTGAATCTATCACCTGTGCAACACGCTCTGGGCGCATTTTGATTATCTCTGCGTAAGGGAAGCAGACAGCTTCTCGCGTGTACTCGTAGCGCAAGCCGTATTCAGCGATCATTTTTTCGTGAAGGTTGATACGCTGTTCTTCAATGCTGTACAGATGCGACATTCCTTCACCCAGATCGGCAACATTGAAGAGGAAGTCCACATAATCTCTCGTGACTTCTGGAATCTCCTCGTATGGAAGTATGTCACATAAAGTTTTGTTGTTATTCAACTTTCGCCTCCTTCCTTGCTATGTTCGCCATGATGCGTTTCCCACTTATATTATATGCGATTCCCAGCCGATTACACACGGCGCGAATCGTCTGTTTGAACTGCGGTGTCGCCCAGTCTCCGTAGTAGTCCTCCACAGCGAAGTAAAGGAGCTTCATCATCAGTTTTTCATCTTCACTCATCTTTCGCCCTCCTGTTCCACGCCTCTGCTGCTGCTTGCGGCGTGGGGGAATCATCGCCAGTCCACGGATGGCATGTACACTTCTCATTCTCACAGCCAATGCCGTATGATAATTTGACATCGAATCCGGGAAGTGCGTTCATGTCGCGCGTGCCGTCAACAAAGTCCTGTATCTCCGGCACCACGCCGCAAAAAGGGCATGGCTTCAACTTTATGTTGTCGTACATCACTTCCCTCCCGTGAAAGTCACACATGCCGTCAGCGTCGCCGCCGCAAGCCAGTAGATCGCCATCCGCCAGTTCCCGTGCCAGGCGTAGGGAAGGGCGGCGCACACGTCCAGCGCGATCAGCGCGGACGGAAACCAGTATTCAGTCCTCATCGCTCATCCTGTCGTACCAAACGATGTAAGCGACGAAGAACGGCGTCAGCGGCATGAGCATCACGCCCACGCCGAACGCCAGTATGGTCAGCACGATTGTCCCTGCGGTCTTCATTTGCTCTTGTCCTCATCAACTCTCTTTCACCAGTCCTCCAGCTCCACGCGCTCTCCGATGAAAAGCGTGTATCTCGCTTTCGGGAACTCGCCGAGTTCCTTGTGCTGCACCGGCACGTCCGCTCCGCTGAACGTGTGCGTAATGCCCACTCCGCTCCCGGCGATAAACCACATGCGCGGAGAGAACCGGCCATAGCCGTTCTGGAATTCCAGTACCGGAGTCCGTCCTTCGTTCGTCCTCCTCGTCCAGTTCTCGATGCGGGTGTTCCAGTAAGGCGTCGCCTCTCTGAACTCCACGTGCTTAGTCCCGTTGTCGATCAGGTGATACCACGGCCATTTGAGGCCGAGGTGAAGCACCGCGCAGTCTCTTCTTTTGAGCCGTCTCACTTCGCACCTCCCACAAGGCAGAGCGCGAGGATTTCAAGCGCGACCACGCACGACAGCACCGCAACCGTGAACCTCGCGTTCGACAGCTTGCGCCGCAGAATCTCGTTCTGGTTCCGCAGCCGGGTAAGTTTCTGGTAAATAGTCTCCATGTCTCTCTCCTTTCTCAAAACGGCACGTCGCTCTGCACAACGGCCCTGTCGTTTGCCTCGTCAACGCTCATGCACGCGCCCGAGTCGAACGCGAAGTACCCGATTCCGTCCACCAGCTCGCGCTCCGTCACCTGCCAGCACTGCATGTTCATGAACTGGCGCATTTCCTTGAGACTCCCCTCGAAGAGCGGCGGAACGTCCTTCGCGTAAGCCTCCATCCGCGCGCGGATCGTGGACTGGCGCACCACGCGCGCGCCCTCCATCACGTCCTTGATCTTCTGTATCACGCCCTGCTCCAGCGGCTCGCGCCCGATGTGCGCAAGCTCCTCGCTCGTGAACTGGCCGTTGGCGAGGCCGTTCGTGATCGTCTGGCCGCCGATTTTGTACGTCACGCTCCGCTCCGTCGCCGTGTCCACGTCCGCGTCAACGAGCGCGGGAAGGGCGAGGTGGTCGGCGCAGTTGCACGCGCTCCCGATCACGCACGTCCTCCCGAGGCGGCACGTCCACCGCGCCCCCTCGCCCTCGACGTCCGCCGTCGCGTGGCAGCACGAGCGGCAGTCGCTCCACGGGAACTGGCGCGAGAAGACCGCGCCAGTCTCGTGCCAGCACACGGCGTGGGCGGCACAGCCCTTGCACCGCCAGTCGTCGCGTCGCTTCGCGCACCTGTCCGCGCACGGCTGCTCGATGATGCGCCGGACGCGCAGCATGGCCGACTTGAAGTAGTCGCGGTCGAAATGCACCCTCTCCGCGTAGAGGTCGTCGTTGTCCTTGTTCACGGCGAGGTACAATGCGCGGTCGAGCTTCATCATTCCCATGTAGATCTGCATCTGGCAGAAGTGCATCGGCTTCGCGTCGAGGACTCCGGCCCGTGCCAGCTTGCGAAAACTCTGGTCGCTGTGCGTCTTGAACTCCGCGACGTGCGGCGTCTTGGGCGCGTCGGGAAGCCCGCGCACAACCGCGTCGAGGTGCCCGCCGAAGTGTCCGCCCAGCGCGGACACGGAGAACTGCTGGCCGTCCGCGCTCCTGTCCCACACCTCGCAGCCGATTCCGCGCAGCTCCGCGATGAACTGCTCCTCCTCCCTGCGCCCGCGCTCGAAGAGACGGTACATTCGCCCCTCGAACCGTTCCCTAAACAATCCCCGGAAGTGCAGCCACAGGTAGCGGTCGCACTCGTGCCCGGCAACGCTCGCGCCGAGATAGCGTCTCGGTGCCTCGCTCCGTCCCTTCTTCGCCCACCATTCCCAGATGCGGGCAATCGTCTCGCTCTCGATGTTTATATCCATGTCGGATCCTCCGCTAGGCATTTGTTCGCAAAGGTGCTGTCGGGGTTACGGCCTCTGCACAAAATGAAATTCCCATTGCCCCTGTTCCGCATGATATAAAGCCGGTTTTCTGCATAGTACCAGTCCCAGCCGAATTTGCCGTCGGTAAGCTGGTTCCATTTTATATCGTTGGCATGTAGCGCCAGCAAGTGTATTGCTTGGTCGAGTTCGCTCATTTGTTCGCTCCTGTTTGAAATGCCCGCCGCCACGTTTCCTAGCCCGTGGCGGCGGGCTTTGTTTCATGCTTCCAGCATCTTCCTAACGTAGAGGCTGGCATACAGGTTCTGTGAGGTCCAGCCGTACCGCCTGCGGTACTCCATGCGCTTCCGCCTCTTCTCGCGAAGTTCGGCCTTGAGCGACTTCGGCATGTAGGACGGGTGCGGCTGCCTCACGTTCCAGTTCTTCGTCCGGCTGCTCATGGCTACACCTTCAGGCTCACGCTGACCTTCTTCGGCGTCACCGTCACGTGATCGCAGGCGTCGCGGTAGGTCTGCGAGTCCTTCTCGCGCTCCGCCTCGTATGCCTTCACGTCGATCTCCCACTTCGCGGGGATTTGCTTCACCAGCGTCGGGAAGTGCTGCGCGAAAGCCGCCTCGTCGTCGATCTTGTACGAGTTGGCGCGCTTCACCGTCACCTTCATCACGCCGGTGTCCACCGTGCGGCTTCCGTTCTCGGGCGTCTCCACGAGAGCGGCGATGCGCTCCTCCACGGCGATGCGGGCCTTCTTCGCGACTTCCTCGTTCTGCTTGGCGGTGTACAGCTCCTTCACAAGCTCTGCGAGGCGCGGGTCGTTCGTTATCTCTGCCATGTCCTAGCTCCTTTCACTTCATCCACGGGAGGGAACCCTGCGCGGCGGGCTTCGCCGCAGGTGCGGGAGCCGCCGGAGCCGTTGCCGGGATGGGCTTCACGCCGCCGTCCTGCGGCACCCAGTCCCCCGCCGCCGGTGCGGCTGGCGGCTTCAACGCGCCCGCGCTCCCGGCCCTGCGGAAGTCTTTCGCCTCGTTGTCGGGCGAGCCGTCCATGTTCTTGCGGACGACCACCTTCACCTCGACGACCGCGTCCACCAGCTCGGCGGAGTCCTTTGCCAGCGGCTTGCCAGCCGCCACGCACAGCTTCGCAAGCTCGCGGCGTCCGATGCTCTCCGCCATCTTGGCCTTGCTCGCGGCGTCGGCTGTCGCTTCCTTCGGCTTCACGATGAGGTTGATGTTGTGGAATATTTTGCGCCCCTCGTGCGCCGGGCCCGTGATCTTGAACACGACCTTCAGCATCTTGCCTCCGGCCTTCGAGTCGCGCACCATCGGCTTGCCGTCCGTCGGTGCCTCGATGATCGCCGCGTACCATCCCGGCGGGATGGGCGCGTATTCCTCTGCGGCCTTTGCCGCCTCTTCCTCGGCGTTGAACCCGCCGCCGAAGATTTCGTCGAAGTCACTCATGTCACTTTCCTTTCTTGTATTCGAGGCACCGTGCCTTGTGAACGGCGTCGAGATTGTCCTTCATCGACTGCGTAAGGGGAACCCAGTCGTTATTCGCGATGTTGTCGAGCGTGAAGCGTTCGTCGCACTTGTCGAGCGTAACGAGGCTCCCGTCCTTGCAGTGCATCACGAGTTTCCCGTTCTCCATGGTCCAGTAGCCCATCCACGAGACGCGCTTCACGGGAACGCCGCGCTCCAGGTACTTCCACGCCTCGCGCCACGCAAGGCACGAGAGGCCCATGCGGGAGGCACCTTCGTAGAAGTCCACGACGGTCTCCAGGCGTCCGTATGCGTCGGGAACGCTGATCTTGTCGATGCTGACGGGCTTCGCCGCCTTCTTCTTTGTATTGGCCTTTGCCATGATCTTACTCCTTGTTGCTGTTGTTGCCCATGACGGCCGCCACGGCCGCCTGGAAAGATGCCCAGTCGAGCGGAAGCTCGTAGGGAAGGGTTCCGTACACGCCGCGCCCGCCGCCCGGATGGGAAGGGCGCTTCTGCGTGTACAGGAAGCGCATACCGTTCGCGCCGTCGATTGCGCGCTTCTTCTCGCCGTTGAAGCCGGTGTCCTCCTTCTTCACGATCACCTTCGTGTTCGCGAACAGGATGAGGTCGGCCCAGCGGAACAGAAGGTTCGCCGCCTTGTCGTTGATGTCGAGCTGGTAGGCGTCGTAGCTGTCGGTGTCGGGGTTGTTGATGGCCTTCACCTTCGTGTGCCCGATCACAATGCTGGCCATGCCTTTCTTCTGGCGCAGCGCGTCGAGGCCGTCCAGCATACGCCGCCACTTGGTGAGCGCCTCCGTGTAGCCCTTGCCGTAGCCGCCGCCCACCTTCTCGATGGACTGCACTCCGGCCTCCTGGCACACGTCCGCCCACACGAGCGGCTCCAGCGCGGACACGCTGTCGATCACCACCGTGCCGAATCCGTGGTCGCCCGTGTAGAGGCTGCCCAGAGCCTCGAACACGTTGTCGAGCGACTGCGCGACGGGGAACTTCGGCACGGGTATCGAATCCGCGCCCTGCTCGCCGCGCACGCTCACGATCACGGGACGGTTGAGGCCGTACTCCACGATCTTGCCGTCCGCCACGCGGTCGCCGCAGGCGAACGAGGTCTTGCCGATCTTCTCCACGCCGAGAAGCACGATGCGCGGAGCCCGCGCGACGGCCTCGTTGGAAATGCTTGCGAGGTCAAACGCCATGCGGCACCTCCTCGCTCGTTTCCGGGTCCTTCGCCTTGCGTCCCTTGACGATGACTTCGGCAAACTCCTTTTCTGTCGCCAGAAGAATGGGCGCGGTGAAGTCCTCCGTGATCATCGGCTTGACCGCGTCGCGGATTGCCTCGGCCACGTTGTGCGCACCCATCGTCAGAAGTCCGCCGACCAACGATTTCACCTTTTCGGCTTTCGGCCCGACGATGCGGACTCCAATGCCCAGCTTCGTGCCCTCGCTGTCCGCCGACACGTTGATCTTGATCGCGAGGATTGCCTCGCCGGCTTCGCAATCAAGCTGGCTTAGCCGGTTGGCGATTGCGGCGTTCGGGTCGTAGCCCAGTTGCTTCTGCGGAACGGGTTCCGCCTTGTTCTCGTCTTCACTCATTGTTTCTCTCCTGTTTGGTTTACCGGGGCTGCGGAACGTCCGCAATCCCCAAAAGGCTCTTGGTCGCCTGCATGTCCCACCGGCGCATGTCGCCCACCTTGAAGTGGTGGATGAGCCGGATGTCGAGGACGCCGCGCCCGCGACGCGATGGGCCGTTCTTCGCTATCTTTCGGACGAGGCTCACGCTCACGCCGAGAAGCTCGGCCAGCTCGCGGTCGGTGTAGTATTGGCACGTCACTTGCGCCTCCTCCCGCACAGCCAGTCCGTGATGATCTCGTCAATGAGCGCGGACGCGCTCTTGCGGTCGATCTTCGCGCGGGTGTTGATCGCGGCCTTCATGGTCGGCGTGGTCCAGAAGCCCACGAACACCTTGTTCGCGCCGCCCTCGGCCCGCGCCGCCGCCGCGCCGCCCGCGCCGCGTTTCCCTGCCGTTTTTGCTTTATCCTTCATCTTTCTCCTTCCTCGCTAACAAGTGCTAGCACCTAGCAGGCAAAAAAAGACCGTTGCCGACGCATTGCGCCTTTTCGAGAAGGGTGGAAAGAACGCTGTCCACGCTCTTCCCGCCGTCCTCGGCGATCTTTCTGATCTTGAGCGATGTCTCCGGGCTCAAAGCCAGGACGCGCCCCCTGTACCTGAAGCAAATGGGGCTAGCCTTCGACATCGGCGTTCCCCCTACCTTTGCGGCTGTTCTCATTTCTCTTTACCTCTTTGGCTATTTGTTCGTAGTCTTCCGACGTGAGCTGGACGTTCCTTACGCCAGCCTCCAGCGCCGAAATCATCGCCTCCGAGACGCGGAACTTCTCGGTGAAGGACGGTTTCCTTCCCGGCGGGATGCCGCACAACCTCTCGTACTTGACGCAAAGCTCGATTGGCAGTCCTATGCCCTTGAGCCTTTTGTTGGTGTCTCTGTTTGAAGCCATTTGAAACTCTCCTGTTTTGCCGTGACGCCGAACATGATACCACAAACTCTTGGCAGATGCAAGCACCTACCGAAAAAAAGTTAAAAAAGTTTTTTCGGTAGGTTTTCCGGCGTGGTACAATGCCCTGCGAACAGCCCCTAGTAGTTGGCGCGTGCTGACACGGGTGCTGACAAACCGTGCTCTATGTGTGCGAAGTGTTCATATAACGCGAGATTTTGCTCCACGTGTTCAACGTGTTTCAAGTTTCACGTCCATGGCATGTTTTGTAAACCGCTGGTCGGGGGTTCGAATCCCTCTGCCGGCTCCAATTGGGAAAACCATCTTATGTTAATTCTACCTGCAATTGATTTGAAGGGGGGCGTGTGCGTGCGCCTCCGCCAGGGGCGCGCCGACGACGTGACCACCTACAACGACGATCCCGCCGCGCAGGCGCGCGACTGGCGAGACCAGGGCGGCCGCGAGCTGCACGTCGTGGACCTCGACGGCGCCTTCGCCGGCACGCCGCGCCATGCGGACGTGATCCGCGCCATCATCGCCGCGTTCGGTCGGCCCGTGGAAGTGGGCGGCGGCATCCGCACGCCCGAGACGCTCGCGTCAGTCCTTGAAGCCGGCGCAACGCGCGCGATCATCGGCTCGGCGGCGCTCGAGGACCCCGCGTTCCTCACGCGCGCCGTGGAACAATATGGCGACCGCGTGGCCGTGGGCATTGACGCGCGCGACGGTTTCGTGCAGACGCGCGGCTGGGTCACCACCACGCAGGTGAAGGCCGTGGACCTCGCCCGCGCCGTGGCCGAAATCGGCGTGAAGACGATCATCTACACGGACACCGCGACGGACGGCATGCTTGGCGGTCCGAACCTCGGTCAGATGGCGGCGATCTGCGACGCCGCGCCGTCCTGCCAGATCACCGCCTCAGGCGGCGTCTCATCCCCGCGCGACGTCGCGAACCTCATCGCCCTCGCCCGACCCAACCTGCGCGCCGCCATCGTCGGAAAGGCCCTTTACGACGGACGCACCACCTTGAAGGAAATGAACGATGCTGCCGGTTGCAACGCTTGAGACGCTGGATAACGGACTGAAACTCGTCCTCGTGCCGGACGACCATGTGGAGAGCGCGTGCTTCGGGCTGTTCGTGGCGAGCGGGAGCCGACACGAGGGGCCGTCCGACGCCGGCATCTCGCATTTCATCGAGCACATGCTCTTCAAGGGCACGAAAAAGCGCACGGCGCTGGAGATCAGCCAGGCCATCGAGGGACGCGGCGGCAACTTCAACGCCTACACGAGCGAGGAGGGGACGTGCTTCTATGCCTACCTCCCATGCGACTACCTCGCGACGGCAGTGGACATCATCTCCGACATGTATCTGCACGCGGCGATTCCCGATGCGGAGTTCGCGCGTGAGCGTCAGGTGATCCTCGAGGAAATCAAGATGTACGCGGACGAGCCGGACTCGGTGGCGTCCGAAAACCTCTCCCGTGCGCTCTTCCCGAACAATCCGCTTGGACTGCCGATAGCCGGTTCCGCCGCGACGCTCGACAAGATGACGCCAAAGTGTCTGCGCGACTACATCCGCAAGGCGTACGTGCCGTCCGCCACCACGGCCGTTGTGGCGGGCCGCTTCGAGCCGGCTGCGGCGCGCGCACTCGTGGAGAAGGCGCTGGGCGGGCTTGCGGAGGGCAATCCGCTTCCCTTCGTGCCCGTGAAGGCGCGTCCGCGTCCCGTGAAGGAGGTACGTGCGGAACGCGACATCCAGCAGGTCCAGCTCGCACTTGGATTTCGTACGTTCGGCGTGCGTGCGCCGGCGTGGAAGAAGTACGCGGCGAACGTGTTCGACGCCCTGATGGGGCGGTCGATGAGCTCGCGCCTCTTCCAGAGCGTGCGCGAGAGGCGCGGCCTAAGCTACGACATCCGCTCGCAGATCCAGTTCTTCGAGGAGACGGGCGGCTGGGCCGTCACGGCCGGACTCGCGACGGACCGCGTGCAACAGGCTGTCGAGACGATCGAACGCGAGTTCGCGCGCATCCGCGCGAAGCGTCCCGGCGCCGCCGAGCTGAAGCGCACGAAGGAGTACCTCGTCGGCAACTTCCGCCTCGGCCTTGAGCAGGTGCGCGCGCGCCTGTTCTACTTCGGCAACTGCGTGCAGACGTACGGACGCATCCTCCCGCCGGACGAGGTCGTGGCCGGCATCGCCGCCGTCACGGCGGACGACGTCCTCGCCATCGCCAACGAAATACTCGACGACGCGAAGAAATCTGTTTCATGGGTTACGCCACGAATTACAAATCCCTAATTCTTCGCACGTGTAGGGCGTAGCGCACATGCAAAGCCCATCGGGCCAGCTGTCGGACCGCGCCACGGGGAGGTTCAGGAACATCTCTCGCGGGCCAGATGACCTGGCCGGACGGCGTCGGGAGGATCAGGCTGAAGCTGCTCGACTGCGCCAGGCTCTGCGGGCGGGGCGGCGGCGGGAGGGGGAGGATTTGTAATCCGTGCGTTAAAAGCATGTGCCTTGCGCGGGGGCGGTGGATTTTGGTATAATTCGCCGCGTGGAAAACAATCAACAAAATTCGTTGCCTCCGCGCGTTGTGCGCTGGACGCAGAAACTGCTCGACCTCTCACTGCGTAACCGCATGCTGAACGTCCGCGACGTGAAGCAGGTGATTCCCCTCGCCTGCCGCGACATCGCGCGCCTTGAGGACCAGCTTGCGTCAGACGAGGTCGTGTCCATCGCTTTCGGCGACCCGACCGAAAACTTCCTCGTCTCGGGCTGCACGCCCGACGAGACGAAGCGTCGGCTTAAGGTGCTGTTCCGCGTGGCGAAGTCAGACCTCGAGGAAAGCGGCGTGAACACTCTCTTCCTCGCAATCGGCTTTTTGCGCTGGAAGGTGTCGCCCAAGGACGAGAAGTCCTACCGTGCGCCGCTTCTCCTGATGCCCGTGAAGCTCGTTCGGAAGGGCGTCTCGGACTTCCGCCTCGCGCAGCTTGACGAGGAGACGATAGTCAACGCGACGCTCCTCGAGCTCCTGCGCAGCCAGTACCGCGTGACGGTGCCAGACGTCGATCCGCCGCCGCAGGACTCGCATGGCGTGGACGTGACGAAGGTGGTCGAGGCGTTCCGCGCGGCAGTGAAGGACCAGCCGGGCTGGGAGGTGACGCGCGAGCTCGCGCTCGGACAGTTCTCGTTCGGCAAGTTCGTGATGTGGAAGGACCTCACGGGCCGCCTCGACGCGCTGCGCCAGCATGCGCTCGTGGACCACCTCGTACGCGGCGGCGGCGTGTTCGACGACGGCGTGAAGGTGTTCCCGCCGGAGGAGATCGCGAAGAACATCCAGCCGGCGGAGCTGTTCTGTCCGCTCAGCGCAGACTCCTCGCAGCTCGCGGCGGTGCTTTACTCCCAGCTGGGCAAGACGTTCGTGCTGCATGGTCCGCCCGGCACGGGCAAGAGCCAGACGATCACGAACCTCATCGCGCACAACCTCGCGCACGGACGGCGGGTGCTCTTCGTCTCCGAGAAGAAGGCCGCCCTCGACGTAGTTCACAACCGCCTCGCGAAGATCGGCCTCAAGCCGTTCTGCCTCGAACTGCACTCCAACAAGTCAGGAAAGACGGAGGTGCTCGCGCAGTTCGCAGAGGCGCTGAACGTGCCGGACTGCCGCGGACCACAGGGCTGGACGCTCAACGCGGACCAGCTGGATACCGCGCGCGGGGAACTGGATGCATACGTGCGCGCGCTGCACCGCGTGTATCCGAATGGCCTCTCGGCCTACGACTGCTTCGCGCTGGCTATCGCGGAGGGCGGCCTGCCGGAGGGCGCGCGCCTTTCGATCGACACACTCACGCAGACGCAGGAGGCGCGCGAGGAGGCGCGCCAGTGCGTCGTGAGGCTCGCGAACGACTGGGCTGCGACGTCCCCCGACGTGGTGGACGCGCTTGCGCCCGCGAAGGATGCGGACTGGTCGCCGGTTTTCGAGCGTAACTTCCGCGCGGCAGCTCAGGACCTTGCCGCGTCGTCGCGCAAGGGATTCTTCGGACGGTTGATGGGCGCGTTCCGCAACCGCGCGTACGTGCCGTTCGGCACGGCGCGGAAACTCACGCCCGAGGCGGCGGATGCGCTAGTGGAGGCGTCCGACGGCCTGCGCGGCGCGCTCGGTTACCGCGCGTCGCGCGCGGACGCCGTCCAGCGCGGACTTGCGCCGCTCGTGCGCTCGCTTGAGGGCGAGGGATTCGACGCCGAGGAGGCCGCACGCCGCTTCGACGCGGCCTACGCGGCGAAGATGATCGACGACGTCGTGGGCGCGCAGCAGGTTCTCGCGCGCTTCACCGGCATCTCACAGGAGGAGCGCGTTATGCGCTTCCGTGCACTTGACGAGCAGGCGCGTGAAGAGGCGAAGGGCGAGGTGTTCGCGCGCCTCGCCGCACGTCTCCCGCGCCGCCGCGCGGAGGATTGTCCCGCCGCAAGCGAGCTCGGCATCCTCCGCCGCGAGTGCGAGAAGAAGGCTCGGCAGAAGCCCGTGCGCCAGCTGCTCGCGGAGATTCCGTCGCTCGCCGCCGTCCTCAAGCCGTGCTTCCTCATGAGCCCGCTCTCCGTGGCGCAGTACCTGCCGCCTGACGCGGCGCCGTTCGACCTCGTCGTGTTCGACGAGGCGTCGCAGATTCCCGTCTGGGACGCAATCGGCGTCATCGCGCGCGCGAAGCAGCTCGTCGTGGTTGGCGACCCGAAGCAGATGCCGCCCACGAACTTCTTCCAGAAGGGCGAGAGCGAGGCGGACGCCGAGGACGAAGATGTGCCGGAGGACATGGAGTCCATCCTCGACGAGTGCCTTGCGGCGGGTGTCTACTCCTCGCACCTCAGTTGGCACTACCGCAGCCGCCACGAGTCGCTGATCGCCTTCAGCAACCACAACTACTACGACGACCGGCTCAACACGTTCCCCTGCGCGCGCACGACGCCGCGTCTCGGCGTGCGTTTCGAGTTCGTGGAGGGAGGCGTGTACGACCGTCGCGCCACGCGCACGAACGAGGTGGAAGCGCGCGCCCTCGTGGACTACATCTTCGCGAAGGCGAAGGAACCCGGCTACAAGCCGCGCTCCATCGGCGTGGTGACGTTCAGCCAGGCGCAGCAGGAACTCATCGAGGACCTCGTAGACGCGCGTCGCGAGAAAGACCCGTCGCTTGAGGCGCTGTTTGCCGAGGACGCCCCGGAGCCGTTCTTCGTGAAGAATCTCGAGAACGTGCAGGGCGACGAACGCGACGTGATCCTCTTCAGCGTGGGCTACGCGCCCGACGCAGACGGCAAGTTCGCGATGAACTTCGGCCCGCTCAACCGCGACGGCGGCGAGCGCCGACTCAATGTGGCCGTGACGCGCGCGAAGGAGCAGGTGGTCGTGTTCGCCAGCATCCACGGCTCGCAGATCGACCTCTCTCGCACCTCCGCCACCGGCGCTGCGCACCTCCGCAGCTTCCTCGAATACGCCGAGAAGCAAATGGAAAGTGTAAAGTGTAAAATGGAAAATGCGGGGGAACCTCGCTTGTCGCGACCTTCATCCGAATCCTTCCCCGCGACGGTCGCCGCGTTCCTGCGCGAGCACAAGTGGGAGGTCGACGAACAGGTGGGCGCGAGCGCATTCCGCATCGACCTCGGCGTGCGGCGTCCGGACGGCGATGGTTACTTGCTCGCGATCGAGTGCGACGGCCCCGCTTATGCGTCGCAACGTACGGTGCGCGACCGCGACGAGTTGCGTGCCTCTGTGCTGAAGGGACTGGGCTGGTATGTTACGCGCATCTGGAGCGTAGACTGGGCGCTTGACCGCAAGCGTGCGGAAGAGTCGCTCCTCGGCCTCCTCGATGCCCTTGAAACGAGCGAGCCTCCGTCCTCAACTGGCTCTGTCGCGTCCGCCGGCAGGGCGGGCTCCTCGCGCTCGCCGCGATCCGCCTCGTCTCTCCCGCCCGGCGTAACGGCGGTGCGCGCCTCAGCCGCGCGGCACAAGCAACCGTTGAAACGCGCGATCGACACGATCCCGCTAGACGAACTGGCGCAGGCGATGCGCGATGTGGAGACGGACTTTGGCGCGTGCGAGCGCGACGCGCTCTATCGCGAGACACTCAAGCGTTTCGGGCTCTCCGTACTTACGCCGAAGGCGCGCACTTATCTCGACGCAGCATTCCGTCGGAAGTAGGCGGACCCAATCCGCCTACTTCAGCTTGAATCCCGTTCCGACGAACTGGGCGATTTCGCGGCCCGTGTCGTCGACGACATCGACGTTCACGACGCACGAGTTGCGGCCGTCCTTCTTGTAGCGGGCCGTGGCGACAAGCCGGTCGCCCTTGACGGGCGAGAGGTAGTTGATGCTTACCTGCTGGGCGACCGTGATCCGCTCGCGGTCGTTCGACAGCGCGGCGAACGCGAAGTCTGCGAGGGTGAATATCGCCCCGCCCATCACGCCGCCGTAAGCGTTCTTGTGACGGGCGTCGACGGTCAGGCTCGTGACGGCATGGGTCTCGTCCAGCTCGTCCAGCGTCATTCCGTTCTCCGTGGCGAACCTGTCGCACGAGAAGTAGCCCCGTGCGTCTTCGATCGTCGTGAATCTTGACATGGGATTTTCCCTTTTGTTAGATGAAATCGATGGCGTATCCTTCGCCCATGTAGGTCGCGGAGCAGACGTACTGCACGGCGGTCTGCGAGAACGGTTCCTGCCAGAAGGCGTGGCAGTGTCCGCAGAGTATCGCCTTGAGGAGCGGCTGCGCCTTGATGTACTTGATGAACTCCTTCGTCGGGGCGTCCGCACGCTGCTGCACGCGGCGGTCGCGCCATTCCTCTTCCTTGGACAGGTGACGCCTCGGGGCACGCCATGTGGCGATCTTCTCGTCAGGAACGCCCGTCTCGTAGGAACACACACCACCTGACTTCTTCAGTTCGACGTCATGGTGGCGCGGCGTGTAGAGCGGCACGTGGCACATGAGGACGATGGGCAGACCCTTGGCGACTTCCTTTTCCATGCGGGCGAGCTGCTCGGCCGTGAAATTGTAGTACACGTCGTCCACGGCGACGAAGTTCACTCCATTCACCACGCGCGACGCGAAGGTCAGGTCGTTGGGGAAGCTCGCCGAGACGCGCGCGTAGCTGTCCGCCTTGTAGGCGGCGTCCTCCCGCGCCTCGCCGACGTATTTCGAGAACTCGTGGTTTCCGGACGAGACGAACCAGTCGTCGGAGCCAAAGTAGCGTGCGACGAGCCTGAGGTTGGCGTTGGAGACGAAGTCGATCATGTCGCCGGTGTGGAGCAGGAGCGCGTTGTCGCGCCGCGCCGCCGCCACGGCCTCCGCCAGGTAGTGTTCGCCAAAAGCCATGTGGGTATACCGTCTGGAGGCGAGGTCCAGTTTGCGGGGATCCTTCTCGGTCGCGTCGGCGCGCACGATGTGCGTGTCCGAAATGTGTACAGCCTTGAAGGGACGCTCAGCGCCGACCTTGATCTGGAGGCGGCGGAGGTCGAGGGGCTTGAAGCCCGGCAGTTTCACCTTGCGGACGGTGTCCGCAGGTGCGGCGGCGCGAAGCTCCGTCGCGAGCGCCAGGGCGGCCCCGGCGGCGATGAAGGAACGCCTGCTGATATTAGAATTCTTGTTTTCCATCGGCGAAGAGTGTACCAAAATCTCAGTGCCGATGCACGCAACATTGGATTGATTGTCAGGTTTGTGCGTTTGGAAAAATCGCTGCTTGCGCGGCGGGGGCGGGTGTGCTAGAATGTCCGCATGAGAAAAATGACAGTTGTGTCCGCCCTTGCGGCGGGAGCGCTCGCCGCGTTCGGCGGCGCGAAGCAGATCGGATACATCGGCGCGAGCAGCGGCATCCAGCCGAACGCGCTGAAGATCGTGGAGGTGGACGCCGAAACGGGCGCAATCGCCGTACGCGGCACGCTGCCCGTGGCGAACGCCACGTACATCGCAGTCAACCGCGCGCGGACGCGTCTCTACACGTCCCTTGCGGACCGTTCCGTGCCGAAAGGGCCGAACGGCGGCGTGGCCGTGTACGCGCTCGACCCGTCCGGCTGCGCGCCCGTGCTCCTCGAAAAGCTCGCCACCGGACATCCCGCGCCCTGCCATCTTTCGCTTTCGCCCGACGAGAAGAAGCTCGTCTTCGCCGAGTACGGACGCGGCACGGCGGGCTGGGTGGACCTCAAGGCGGATGGCACGTTCAAGAAGGAGACGCTTAAAGGAATCGTCTCGGAGGATCCCACCGGACCGAACAAGCCGCGCCAGGACCGTCCGCACTGCCACTGCGCGCGCGTGACGCCCGACGGCAAGTACATCTGCATCGTCGACCTCGGCACGGACCGCGTGAAGATCTACTCGGCGGCGACCGGCGCGTTCGTGCGTGACGTGATCACCACGCCCGCCGGTGCGGGTCCGCGCCACATCGCGTTCCATCCGAACGGACACTTCGCCTTCCTCCTCTTCGAACTCGAGAACTACGTGACGAGCTACCGCTACGCGGACGGACACTTCACGCCGATCCAGCAACTCAAGCTGACGCCCGAGGACTTCACCGCATTCTCGAAGGCGGCCGCGATCAAGCTCTCCGAGGACGCCTCCGAACTCTACTGCTCGAACCGCGGACACGAATCCCTCGCCGTCTTTTCCGTCAACGCCGAAACGGGCACGATCGCGCGGCGCGGCATCATCAAACTCGACGGTTCCTTCCCGTGGGACTTCGAGGTGCTGCCGGGCGGCAAGGTGTTCGCCGTCGGTTTCCAGAAGGACGGCGCGCTCCGCACCTACCGCTACGACAAGGCCGCCTGCACGCTCACGCCCCTCGCAGCCGTGAAGGACATGGGCGCGGTCTTCTGCACGACGTTCCTCCCCGTTTCCGGAACGGCCGTACCAATCGCCGCCTCCGGTGCCGTCGATCCGCGCGTACGCACGGTCATGCCGCCGACGCGCATCGTCGCATCGTCGCAAGGGCTTCGCGGCACGGAGACGCTGTGCGGGCCGCGCTTCGGGCAGGTCTCCGAGGGTGCATTTGGCGCGGGGTCGGGTCCGGTACTGAAGCCGGGCGAGTGGATTGTCGTGGACTTCGGGCGCGAGCTCCACGGTTCGCTCCAGATCGGGTGCGGCGCGAGGAGCGGCAGGGGGGCGCGCGCGCGTGTGCGGTTCGGCGAGTCGGTGGCGGAGGCGATGAGCGAACTCGGCGAGCGCGGGGCGTGCAACGACCACGCGATTCGCGACAGCGTGATCGACCTCCCGTGGTTCGGCCAGCGCGAGGTCGGAGAATCGGGATTCCGGTTCGCGCGGATCGACAACGCGGGGAAGGGCGGACTTCAGCTCGAGTACGTGCGTGCCGTGTCGGTCATGCGCCCGATGAAGCGCCTCGGGTCGTTCCGTTCGTCGGACGAGCGGCTCAACGCCGTGTTCGAGACCGCTGTGCAGACGGTCCATCTCTGCTGCCAGTCGTATCTCTGGGACGGCATCAAGCGCGACCGCCTCGTGTGGATGGGCGATACGCACCCCGAAACGATGTCCGTCCTCGCCGTGTTCGGCGCGGCGGACGTCCTTCCCGCGTCGCTCGACTACATGGCCGCCACGACCCCGCCGAACAAGTGGATGAACGGAATGCCCACGTACACCCTCTGGTGGCTCCGGAACGTCGCCGAATGGTACCGCCACACCGGCGACGTCAACTACCTGAAGAAACACGCGGCATACATCTCCGCGACATTCGACCACGTGCTGACGGGTATGAAGAACGGCGAGTGGACGGCGGGTACCTTCCTCGACTGGCCCACCCAGCACAACAAGGCGGCCGCGAAGGCCGGGACGCAGGCCCTCGCTCTCGTATGCGCGCGTGAGACGGCGTTCATGGCCGACGCGATCGGGGACGCGACCCTCTCCGGCAAGGCGCGTTCGCTCGCGGCGAAGCTTGAGAAGCTGCGTCCGGAGCCGTGTGGCGCGAAAAGTTCCGCCGCGCTGCTCGCGCTCTCCGGCTTGCGCTCGCCCAGGGAGATGTTCGACCAGGAGCTGGGCCGCGACGGACACGACAGGGTCTCCACGTTCTACGGCTACTACATGATCGAGGCGATGAGCGCGGCAGGCGAACAGCAGCGCGCGCTCGACACCGTGCGCGACTACTGGGGCGGCATGCTCGACGTGGGCGCGACGAGCTTCTGGGAGGACTTCAACCTCGCCTGGACGAACAACTGCTTCCGCATTGACGAACTGTCCGTCGCGGGCAAGAAGGACATCCACGGCGACTATGGCGACTTCTGCTACAAGGGTTTCCGCCATTCGCTCTGCCACGGATGGTCGTCGGGACCCGCCGCGTGGTGCATCCACCGCGTCCTCGGCATCCAGCCGCTTGAACCTGGCTGCACAACCGTGCGCGTAAAACCGTCCCTCGGCAACCTCGCCTGGGCCGAAGGCGCGTACCCCACGCCGATGGGCCCTGTGCGCGTGCGCGCGGAGAAAAAGGCTGACGGCACGATTGAGACGACGATCAACGCGCCGGAAGGTGTGAAAATCGTCCGCGAGTGACACCATGCGCATTGCCCTTTCGACAAACTGGAACAACGCGCGTCTCGACGACGGCGCAGCCATCGCCGACGAGGCGATTGCGCTTGGCTTCGACGCACTCGAACTCGGCTTCCGCACGATGCCTGAGCAACTGCCCGGCTTCAAGAGCCGGCTCGACCAGATTCCCGTCGACTCCGTGCATGCCTACTGTCCCGTGCCCATCGGCGCGCCGAGCGGACACCCCGAGCTCCACCAGCTCGCCCACCACGACGAGGAGGAACGCGCGCTCGCGCGCCTGCTCCTGAAGAAGACGATCGAATGCGCCGTCGACCTCGGCGCGAAAGTGGTCGTGACGCACGCTGGCTACGCAGATCTGGACGGCCTTTTCGTGAATCTCGATTCGTCTGTCCTGCGCCGCTTCTCGAGAGGCACAGACAACAAGCCCGACGTGACGCGTCCTGCCTACGTGAAACATCTCGCCAAGGCGCATGTGCGCCGCAAGAAGCGCGGGAAGAAACTCCTCGATGTCTTCCGCCGCGAACTCGACGCGGTCATCCCCGAACTCGAAAAGGCGCATCTCACGCTCGCGCTTGAGAACCTGCCGAGTCTTGAGGGCTTCCCGAACGCGGAGGAAGCCGAAGCGCTGATGAAGGACCTCGCGGGCGCGCCCGTGCGCCTCTGGTTCGACACGGGCCACGCACGCGTACGCGCCAGCTACAAGTGGGACGACCCGGAAACGGACATCGCCAACCGCTTTGCGCAGCACGTCTGCGGCATGCACCTCAACGACGTCAAGGACTTCCACGACGACCACCGCCAACCCGGCTGGGGCAACGTCGATTTCGCCGCGCTCAAGCCGCTCGCCCAGCGCGACATCCTGCGCGTGTTCGAGCCGCACGAGCCCGTGACCTTTGATGAATTGAAGGCGAGCCTCGCCATGATTCGGAAAATCTGGTCATAAATTGCGCCACTGTCCCAGCTGACACAGCGAATGTGCCACGGTGACACACGGGCACAGTGTGTGACACGCCGCTGAAAGCGTAGAATTGCCAATTCGCGGAGCTTTCACGCCAATTTTGAACTGTAGCCATTTTATTTGGCCGCTTGGCACGCATTTTGCTTATTCTCTGCTGCCCACATGGAAAGAAAGTGGGCAAGGAGAAAACATTATGGCAAAAGTATTAGGTATAGACCTGGGCACCACGAACAGCTGCATGGCTGTTATGGAAGGTGGCGAAGCGACGGTGATTCCGAACGCGGAAGGCCAGCGCACCACGCCGTCCATCGTGGCGTTCACGAAGACGGGCGAGCGTCTCGTTGGCCAGGCGGCGAAGCGTCAGGCCGTGACGAACCCGAAATCCACCATTTACTCGATCAAGCGCTTCATGGGCCGTCGTTACGACGAAATGGAGGCCGAGCGCAAGATGGTTCCGTACGAGGTCGTTCCGGCCGCGAACGGCGATGCGGCGGTGAAGGTGGGCGATAAGACTTATAGTCCGCAGGAAATCAGCGCGATGATCCTGCAGAAGCTGAAGACGGACGCAGAGGCGTTCCTCGGCGAGAAGATCACCGAGGCGGTCATCACCGTGCCGGCGTACTTCAACGACGCGCAGCGTCAGGCGACGAAGGACGCGGGCCGCATCGCGGGTCTCGACGTGAAGCGCATCGTGAACGAGCCGACTGCGGCGTCGCTTGCGTACGGCCTCGACAAGAAGAAGAACGAGAAGATCGCCGTGTACGACTTCGGCGGCGGCACGTTCGATATCTCGATTCTCGACATCGGCGACGGCGTCTTCGAGGTGAAGGCCACGAACGGTGATACGCACCTCGGCGGCGACGACCTCGACCAGGCGATCATGAAGTGGATGATCGAGGACTTCAAGGCGCAGAACGGCATCGACCTCGGATCGGATGTTATGGCCCTCCAGCGTCTCAAGGAAGAGGCCGAGAAGGCGAAGTGCGCTCTGTCGTCCGCTACGACCTACGATATCAACCTGCCGTTCATCACGGCCGACTCGTCGGGTCCGAAGCACCTGACCATGACCCTCAACAAGGCTAAGCTCGAGTCGCTCACGATGGATCTCGTGAACCGCACGAGCGAGCCGTGCCGCAAGTGCATGGACGACGCGGAGCTCTCCTCGGTCGACGAGGTGGTGCTCGTTGGCGGCCAGACGCGCATGCCGCTCATCCAGGAAAAGGCCAAGAGCCTGTTCGGCAAGGATCCGCACAAGGGCGTGAACCCGGACGAAGTCGTCGCCATGGGCGCGGCCATCCAGGGCGGCATCCTGAAGGGCGACGTGAAAGACGTGCTGCTCCTCGACGTGACGCCCCTCACGCTCGGCATCGAGACGCTCGGCGGCGTGATGACGCCACTCATCGAGCGCAACACCACGATCCCGACCAAGAAGAGCCAGGTGTTCTCCACGGCGGCGGACAACCAGCCGGCGGTGACGATCAGCGTCTTCCAGGGCGACCGCAAGATGGCGCGCGACAACAAGAGCCTCGGCAACTTCAACCTCGACGGCATTCCGCCGGCCCCGCGCGGCGTGCCGCAGATCGAGGTGACGTTCGACCTCGACGCGAACGGTATCCTCAATGTTTCCGCGAAGGACCTCGGCACCGGCAAGGAGCAGAAGATTACCATCACGGCGGCGGGCGGCCTCTCGAAGGACGAGATCGAGAAGATGCGCAAGGACGCCGAGATGCACGCGGCCGAGGACGCCAAGCGCCATGAGGACGCGGAGGTCCGCAACAAGGCGGACGGACTCGCCTTCCAGGTGGAGAAGACCCTCAAGGACGCCGGCGACAAGATCGCGGCCGACAAGAAGGCCCCCGTGGAATCCGCGCTGAACGACCTCAAGGAGGCCCTCAAGGGCACGGACACCGCAGCCATCAAGGCGAAGGAAGAGGCGCTCATGAAGGCAATGGAGCCGGTCGCTCAGGAAATGTACGCCCATGCCCAGGCATCCGGCGCGCAGCCTGGCGCGGGAGCGAATCCCGGAAATCCCGGAGATTCCGGAAACTCCGGAAATTCCGGAAACACCGGAAACTCCGGCAAAGGCGGAGACGACGTAGTCGACGCTGACTTCACGATGAAATGATTTGGTTGCAATCGCAAACAATAGAACCCGAAAGGAAAACAAAAAATGAAAATCAGACCCCTCGGCGATCGCGTTCTCGTTGAACCGGTCGAAGAAAAGGAACAGACGGTCGGCGGCATCATCATCCCCGACGCAGCCAAGGAGAAGCCGATTAAGGGCAAGGTGCTCGCCATCGGCAAGAAGGTGGACAAGGAAAACAAGGAAATCCCGTTCAACGTGAAGGTCGGCGACGAGGTTCTGCTGCCGAAGTACGGCGGCACGGAAGTGAAGCTGGACGACAAGAAGCTCCAGCTCATCCGCGAGGATGACCTCCTCGGCGTGTTGGAGTAAAGAAATCGGAACCGGCATCCCCGGAATATCTGGATTTTCCGGAATATCCGGGCTTTCCGAAAAAGGCTTAAAAAAGGAATACTATCATGGCAAAGCAGATCAAGTTCGACGCAGAAGCGCGTCAGAAGATTCTCGCCGGCGTTGAGAAGCTCAGCGCGGCGGTCACGAGCACGCTCGGCCCGTCCGGCCGCAACGTGATCCTCGACAAGAAATTCGGCTCCCCGCAGATCACCAAGGACGGCGTGACCGTCGCCAAGGAGATCGAACTCGCCGATCCCTTCGAGAACATGGGCGCGCAGATGGTGCGCGAAGTCGCCAGCAAGACGAACGACGTCGCCGGTGACGGTACGACCACCGCTACGCTGCTCGCCGAGGCCGTCTATCGCGAAGGTCTCAAGAACATCACGGCCGGTGCGAACCCGATGGCCCTCAAGCGCGGCATCGACAAGGCTTCCGAAGCCGTCGTCGGCGCCATCGCGAAGCTCTCCAAGAAGGTGAAAGACCCGGCCGAGATCGCCCAGGTCGCCACGCTTTCCGCTAACGGCGAGGAGGAGATTGGCAACATCATCTCCGAGGCGATGGACAAGGTCGGCAAGGACGGCACGATCACGGTCGAGGAGGCGAAGACCCTTGAGACCACGCTCGACGTCGTCGAAGGCATGCAGTTCGACAAGGGCTACCTCTCGCCTTACTTCGTCACCGATCCCGAGGAGATGGAGTGCGTGCTCGAGAACCCCTACATCCTGCTCTTCGAGAAGAAGATCTCGAACCTCCAGGACATGCTGCCGCTTCTCCAGAGCGTCGCCAAGACGGGCCGTCCGCTCATGATCATCGCCGAGGACGTCGAGGGCGAGGCGCTCGCGACGCTCGTGGTGAACAAGCTGCGCGGCACGTTCCAGGTGTGCGCCGTCAAGGCGCCGGGCTTCGGCGACCGCCGCAAGGCGATTCTCGAGGACATCGCGGTCCTCACGGGCGGCAAGCTCATCAGCGAGGACCTCGGCATCAAGCTCGAGAACGTCACGCTCGAAATGCTCGGCAGCTCGAAGAAGGTCACGGTCGACAAGGACAACACCACGATCGTGCAGGGCAAGGGCAAGAGCTCGGACATCTCCGCGCGCGTCGCCCTCATCAAGAAGCAGATCGAGGAGACGACTTCCGACTACGACCGCGAGAAGCTCCAGGAGCGTCTCGCCAAGCTCGCCGGCGGCGTGGCCATCATCAAGGTGGGCGCGGCGACTGAGGCGGCCATGAAGGAGAAGAAGGACCGCGTGGACGACGCGCTGCACGCGACCCGCGCGGCCGTCGAGGAGGGCATCGTTCCCGGCGGCGGCGTCGCCTACCTGCGCTGCCAGAAGGCGATCGACACGCTCGAGCTCGCGGGCGACGAGAAGGTAGGCGCCGAGATCGTGGCGCGCGCCATCGAGGCTCCGCTGCGCAAGCTCGTGTCGAACGCGGGACAGGAAGCTGCCCTCGTCGTCGCGAAGGTCAAGGCCGACAAGGGCTCGAACGGCTACAACGTCCGCACGGGCGAGTACGCCGACCTGATGAAGTGCGGCGTCGTCGATCCGGCCAAGGTCGTGCGCACCGCCCTCCAGAACGCGGCCTCCATCGCGGGCCTCCTGCTCACCACGGACTGCATGGTCACGGACCTTCCCGAGAAGAAGGAGTGCAACTGCGGCAACCATGGCGGCCAGGGCGGCATGGACGGCATGATGTAATCCACGCCTGACATGCCAGACGAGACGGGCACTCGGAGTCTCTCCGGGTGCCCGTTTCACTATAGAACTAGATACAAAATCTTTCTTGCTTTCGCTATTGGGAGATTGGGAGTTTCGGAGTTAAGGAGAATATTTTACGAATTCTCCCATCCTCCAAGGCTCCAAAACTCCAAACAGCGAAAGCAACGAGTGTAATGAATCGCATTCTTTTTGAACAAGGTGAAATCCGCGACGGACGGGCGACCTTTTCGGACGTCCGCGCCGAGCATGTGCTGAACGTGCTGCACGGCGAGGTGGGGCAGACGCTTAAGACCGGCGTTGTCGACGGACTGATCGGTACGTCCGTGATCGAGCGGATCGAAGGCGGCGCCGTGACCGTACGTTGCGTACACGAGACGCCGGCACTTGCGCCGTGGATCGATCTCGTCCTCGCGCCACCGCGTCCGCGCGTGATGAAACGCCTTCTGCCGCAACTCGCTTCTCTCGGCGTGCGCCGGATCGTGCTCGTGGGCGCGGAAAAAGTGGAGAAGTCATTCTGGGGCGCGCAGCTGCTGAAAGAGGAAATCTACCGGCCGCTTTTGATTGACGGTTTGCAGCAGGCGGGAACCACCGCCGTGCCGACGATTGAGACCTTCAAAAGTTTCAAGCACTTCGTCGAGCGCAAGCTCGATACGCATTTTGAGGGACAGCCCACGCGGATCGTGGCGCACCCATACGGCGCGCGCGGGGCGCGCGCCCTACCGGCCGTGACAAGCGCGGCCGATCCCGTGGGCGCGGTTCCGGTGTTGGCGGTGGGGCCGGAAGGGGGATGGACGGATGATGAGGTTGAATGCTTGGAGGCGAAAGGTTTTGCGCGGATGTCACTTGGACCGCGCATTTTGCGTACGGACACGGCGCTCATCGCACTCTTGAGCCGACTCATGGAAATCTACGACGTCTGATGCAATTTGACAAAACAAAATTTCCCAATTGACCTCCCGGCAGGGATTTGATATACTACATGCCGTTTTCCGGGCTATTAGCTCAGTTGGTTAGAGCGCTTCCTTGACATGGAAGAGGTCAGTAGTTCGAATCTACTATAGCCCACCAGTCCCCCACCGCCCAAAGCCTCGCAAATAGCGAGGTTTTTGCTTTTTTGATAGTAGGGGTGTGCTTTCAAGCCTTTGGTCTTTTTTAGACCCATAGTACGCTCAAAAGTACGCCCCCCTTGCGAGTCTCTATTGGCTAATGTCTTCATGCCCCATATTATACCAAAGCATTAGGGCTTAAGTCTATGGGGCTTGGTGGATTTGGAGCAGATTCGCGATTGGCTTGCGAAGCGAATCACTTGTTCGCATGACTTCCATGGTGGGAGGTGCGATTTCTCGCGAGAATGTCCGACACGAAAGAAAAGGAAAACACAACATGATGAAGTTAAGGCTCTTAAATAAGGGCGCGCGCGAAGAGGCTGGACGCGCTCGTATAGAGTGTGGACTCAACCCTCAAGATGGGCGTATTGAGCAACATCCCGACTATATAGATGAATATGGTCGTGAGCATTGGGAAGTGACGACAGGAGTTCTTTTTGCCGCCTAATTCAAGGGACGAAAAAAAGTTTGAAAAATTTTTTCCAGCGACTTTACGCTTGAAACCAATTGCCGTATAATGAACTTGGTTGACGAGAAAAGGTATTAACGAAATGAGGTTCATGGTTGAATCTCGCCACTCGCCAACAAATAAACAAGAAAGAAAAACAAAATGACAACAAACAAACAAGAAGGAAAAAACAAAATGACAATAAGAAGAATAGAAACGAATGCCAAGGAGACCATCGCGCACTTCATGGCCAAGGACATGCTTGAACACATGAGTGCGTGGAGGAAGCGCATTTATAGGTTGAGGAAGAACGCCAAGGAATTCCTCGTCTATAAGGGTGATCCTAACACCTATATCCCAAAGGAATATCCCCAAGGCGTTGATGTTCCTATGTATGTAGTTGAGGACATTTGGCATGATGTGTGTATTGGTAATGTGGTGATGGACAAGATTGACCATTGGTTTAACATTCATTGGTATGCGTCCATTGAAGACCTTGGGCAAGATGAACAATGGAACTTCATCTCTGAACTTGTCGTTGCGCTTTACAACAACTTTGGCGGCGATGGGAGCATGGACGAGATGCGCAAGGAATTGGCGCAGTCCAAGAGAAATGGACGTGCGCGTTTCTCGAATGGTGAAAAAGACATCTC